>DASPZL010000379.1:0-10893 GCA_035636295.1 Paraburkholderia sp. | reverse complement strand
AGCGGTGGCTGCGCACGCTCGGTTACGAGGTGACCTACGTGCGCAACATCACGGATATCGACGACAAGATCATCCGGCGCGCGGTCGAGAACGGCGAGACGATCAAATCGCTGACCGACCGCTTCATCAACGCGTTGCATGAAGACGCGGACGCGCTCGGCATCGAGCGGCCCGATCTCGAACCGCGCGCCACCGATTTCATTCCGCAGATGCTCGGCATGATCGGGACGCTCGAGGCGAACGGTTACGCGTACCAGGCGAGCGACGGCGACGTCAACTACGCGGTGCGCAAATTCGCGGGCTACGGCAAGCTCTCGGGCAAGTCGCTCGAAGACCTGCGCGCCGGCGAGCGCGTCGCGGCCAACGACGCGAAAGAGGACCCGCTCGACTTCGTGCTGTGGAAGCAGGCGAAGCCCGGCGAGCCGGCCGACACCGGCTGGGATTCGAAATACGGGCGCGGCCGTCCCGGCTGGCATATCGAATGCTCGGCCATGGGCTGCACGTTGCTCGGCGAGCATTTCGACATTCATGGCGGCGGGCAGGACCTGCAGTTTCCGCACCATGAAAACGAAATCGCACAAAGTGAAGCCGCTACCGGCCAAACGTTCGTCAATTACTGGATGCACAACGGCTACGTGCAGATCGACAATGAGAAGATGTCGAAGTCGTTGAATAACTTCTTTACGATTCGAGAAGTTTTGGCGCAGTACGATGCCGAGGTCGTGCGGTTTTTTATCGCACGCGCGCACTACCGTTCGCCGTTAAATTACAGCGACGTGCATATCGACGACGCCCGCAACGCCCTCACGCGTTTGTACACCGCGCTAAAGGACGTCACGCCGGACGCCGCCGCGCTCGACTGGAACGAAGCGCATGCACAGCGTTTCCAGGCAGCAATGAATGACGACTTCAACACACCGGTTGCGGTGTCGGTGCTGTTCGAGTTGGCAACTGAAGTGAACCGCACGCGCGACGCCGCGCTGGCCCGTCAATTGCGCTCTCTCGGGCGGGTGATCGGGCTCTTCGGCCGCGAGCCGCGTGCATACCTGCAGCAGGCAGCGGGGGCCGCCGCCGAAGGCGCGCTTGAGCCCGCCGCGATCGAAGCGAAGATCGCCGCGCGCGTGGCCGCCAAGCAGGCGAAGGACTATGCGGCAGCAGACCGGATCCGGGCGGAATTGCTCGAGGCCGGCGTTGCACTTGAAGACAAACCCGGCGGGTTGACCGAGTGGCGGCGCGTGTGAGCGCACCTCGACCTTCCCTTTGATCGACTCGCCAGGCAGGAGGCAGGATGGCAACGGCCACGAAGACGCCGGCTAAACGAGCCACGTCTCAAACAAATGCGGCAGCCGCGGCAAAGTCGACACGAACGTCGGCTCGCACGGGCAGCGGCGCGGTGAAGAAAGCATCGTCGAAAGCCGCCGGCGTGACGGCTAAGACCGGCGCGACCACGGTGGCGGGCACATCGAAAAAAGCTGTCGTCAAACGCGCGCTCAACGGCGCGTCGGCGCATGCGCCTGTGGCGAAGCGCGCCAGGACGCCATCGCATACAGTGCGAGTAAAGGGCAATGGCGCATTGCCTCCTGAACTCGCGGGTGATGTGCAGGAGCTCGCGCGCGACACGCACGAAGGTGAAGTCGTGCGCAAGACGCGCGTGTCGACGAATGCCGGCGGGCAAGGCGCGGGCGCGACGGAGGCGGCGGTGCCGGTGCAGATCGGCGGCCTCACGCCTGAAGTCACGCGTCCGGCGTATTGGGACAAGGCGTGCGCGGATCTGGTCAAGCGCGATCGTATTCTGAAGAAACTGATTCCGAAATTTGGCCCGGTGCATTTGCTGAGCCGTGGCGATCCGTTCGTCACGCTCGCGCGTTCGGTGGTCGGGCAGCAGATTTCGGTGGCGTCCGCACAAGCGGTCTGGGCCAGAGTCGAAGCAGCGTGTGCGAAGCTCGTACCGCAGCAGTTCATCAAGCTCGGTCAGGAAAAGCTGACCGCGTGCGGGCTGTCCAAACGCAAGGCCGAATATGTGCTGGACCTCGCGCAGCATTTCGTCTCGGGCGCATTGCACGTCGGCAAGTGGACCTCGATGGAAGACGAGGCGGTGATCGCCGAGCTCACGCAGATTCGCGGCATCGGCCGGTGGACTGCCGAGATGTTCCTGATCTTCAACCTGTCGCGCCCAGACGTCCTGCCGCTCGACGACCTCGGCCTGATCCGCGCGATCAGCGTCAACTATTTCAGCGGCGAACCCGTCACGCGCAGCGAGGCGCGCGAGGTCGCGGCAAACTGGGAACCGTGGCGTACCGTCGCCACCTGGTATATGTGGCGTAGTCTCGATCCGTTGCCGGTCGACTACTGAAGAACAGGAAGCGATGCCGTTTCCAAAAGCTATCAATTGTAAAAAATTGATAGTTGCGAGATGGTTTTGATATCGGCGAGCGCGGTTAGAATACGCGCTGCCGGTAAGTCCAAGGATTACAACCAATGAAGACCACCTTTCTGGATTTCGAACAGCCGATCGCTGAACTCGAAGCGAAGATCGAAGAATTGCGCTTCGTGCAGGACGATTCGGCCGTCGATATTTCGGAAGAGATCGAGCGGCTGTCCAAGAAGAGTCAACAGCTCACCAAAGATCTGTACGCGAACCTCACCCCGTGGCAGGTTTCGCAAATCGCCCGTCATCCGCAACGCCCGTACACGTTCGATTACGTGAACGAGCTGTTCACCGATTTTCATGAATTGCACGGCGACCGCAATTATGCGGACGACCTGTCGATTGTCGGCGGCCTCGCGCGCTTCAATGGCCAGGCGTGCATGGTGATCGGCCATCAGAAGGGCCGCGACACGAAGGAGCGCGCGCTGCGCAACTTCGGCATGCCGCGTCCCGAGGGCTATCGCAAGGCCGAACGCCTGATGCGTCTGGCCGAGAAGTTCGGCTTGCCGATCTTCACGTTCATCGACACGCCGGGCGCGTATCCCGGCATCGGCGCGGAAGAGCGCGGCCAGTCCGAAGCGATCGGCCGCAATCTGTACGTGATGGCTGAACTGAAGACGCCGCTGATCGCCACGATCATCGGTGAGGGCGGTTCGGGCGGCGCGCTCGCGATCGCTGTCGGCGACAGCGTGCTGATGCTGCAATTCTCGACCTATTCGGTGATCTCACCGGAAGGCTGCGCGTCGATTCTGTGGAAGAGCGCCGCCAAGGCGCCCGAAGCGGCGGAAGCGCTCGGCTTGACCGCGCATCGTCTGAAAGCGCTCGGCCTGATCGACAAGATCGTCAACGAACCGCTCGGCGGCGCGCATCGCGATCCGAAGGGCATGGCCGCCATGCTGCGCCGTGCGCTCGCCGACTCGCTGCGCCAGTTCCAGGGCATGAGCATCAACGACCTGCGTCAACGCCGTTTCGAACGGTTGATGTCGTACGGCAAGTTCAAGGAAACGACGCCGGGCGCCTAAGCCCGTGCGCGTTCCCTTTCGTCCTTCGGCGCTTCGCGCGCTAGCGACGTGACTTCCACCGCAAAATCTCCCGCCGACCGCCTCGTTCTCGAGGCGGTCGGCGTGGCGGTGTCCGCGTTGCCTGCAAGCGAGCGCATCGCGGTTGCGTTGAGCGGCGGTGTCGATTCAAGCGTGCTGCTCGATGCCGCGGTGCGGGTCGCCGGCACGTCGCGTTGCGTGGCGCTCCATGTGCATCACGGTTTGAGCGCGCATGCCGATGAGTGGCTCGCGCATTGCGAGGCGTTCGCGCTCGATCGCGGCGTTGAATTCGAGGCGCGGCGCGTCGAAGTCTCGCGCGACTCGGGCGTGAGCGTCGAGGCCGCGGCGCGCGACGCGCGTTATCGCGCGCTCGACGCCATGTGCGCGGCGCGCGGTATTCATACGCTATGGCTCGCGCAACACGCGGACGATCAGGCTGAGACCGTGTTGCTGCAACTGCTGCGCGGCGCGGGCCTCGCGGGTCTTGCGGCCATGGCGCCGGAGTACTTGCCGGCGGGTGCGTCGGCCGTGCGCGCGCGGCCTTTGCTTCATCTGCTGCGCGCGCAACTCGAGCAGTATGCGAGCGAGCGCGCGCTGCGTTGGATCGACGACGAATCGAACGCGGATACACGCTACGCTCGCAATGCATTGCGCCATGAGGTGACGCCGGCGCTGGCCGTCCACTTTCCTGGTTTTCGCGACGCGCTCGCGCGTACGGCGGCGCATGCGGCGTCGGCGCAGCGTCTGCTTGACGAGCTTGCGCGCATCGACATGGACACGGCGTCACGCGACGAAGGCCGCGCGCTGTCGCATGACGCGCTGCTCGCGCTCGACGACGATCGCGCGCTCAACCTGATGCGTTACTGGATGCGCACGCGGGGCCTCGTTGCCGCATCGAACGCCCGTGTTGCCGACGCGCTGCGTCAACTGCGCGAGGTCGCTGAAGCAGAGGAGGGACATAGTCTGCGGATCGACCACGCGGGTCATGCGTTGCGCAGTTATCGCGGTCTCGTCTATTGGGAAGCGGGCGACAGCAGCCAACCCGCCGACGAAACCGCGCTCGCCGCGCGTGCCGTGAGCGAACTCGCGTGGCAGGGCGAATCGGTCTGGCGTTTGCCGCAATGGCGCGGGACTTTCGTGTTCGCCGATGCGGATGCCGATGCCCCAACTGATGCAGATGCAAATCCAGACGACCCCGACACGATTCCCGCGAGCGTTTTGCGCCGCGCCTTGTTGAGCGCGCGCCCGCGCACCGGCGGCGAACGCATGCGCAAAGGTTCGACGCCGGACGCCCCGAGCCGTACGTTAAAGAACCTGTTCCAGGAGCGCGGCATTCCCGCGTGGAAACGCGACGTGCCGCTGCTTTACGTCGGCGACGAATTGCTGTTCGTGCCGTTGCTCGGGGTCAACCACGCGGCGTTGCTCGAACAGGCGGGCGCCGCCGAGCCGCGCATCAGGATCATCTGGCGCGAAGATCTGCTGCTCGCCTGACCGGCCGGTCGGACGCCCCGTTATCCATCCGGTGAATCCCAAAATAGGGCGCAAAACCGCACCGGATAAGCCTTTTCAGCCCTTATTCCGAGCTTCGCGATGGCCGTTGCGGCTTGTCTTTTTACGCTCGATCAGGTACTTTAGCTTGTTTGCCCGGCCCGCTTTTGCCGTCGCTTTTGTCGTATTGCCGATCGTGTTCCGTAGTTTCCGGTAAGCCATTAGCGATCATTCACGGGCAAATCCGCGCGTGCTGCACGCGCGCTGCATCTACGCCGCCACACACTTTGCCGTCGTTCGAGAAACGTTGCGCTGTCGTGCTTGTGTGCGGTCGTCTCCAGCGCGCCAGCGCGGTTTCTCCTCCAGTTCAGAACGACAATGGCACTCATCGTACATAAATACGGCGGCACCTCGATGGGCTCGGTCGAGCGCATCAAGAACGTCGCCAGGCGCGTCGCGAAATGGCACAAGGCCGGCCACAAGATGGTCGTCGTGCCGTCGGCAATGTCCGGCGAAACGAACCGCTTGCTCGGTCTAGCGAAAGAAATCACAGGCCAGCCGAGCCCGCGCGAACTCGACATGATCGCCGCCACCGGCGAACAGGTCAGCTCCGGTCTGCTCGCCATCGCGCTGCAGGAAGCCGGCGTCGACGCGGTCAGCTACGCCGGCTGGCAAGTGCCGGTCAAAACGGATAGCGCGTTCACGAAAGCGCGCATCAGCGAAATCGACGGCGAGCGCGTGCTGCGCGATCTCGACGCGGGCAAGGTGGTGGTGATCACGGGCTTTCAGGGCATCGATCCTGACGGCCACATCACCACGCTCGGCCGCGGCGGCTCGGATACGTCGGCGGTCGCGGTCGCGGCTGCGTTGAAAGCCGATGAGTGCCTGATTTACACGGACGTCGACGGCGTCTACACGACCGACCCGCGCGTGGTGGAAGAAGCGCGCCGCCTCGATCGCGTGACGTTCGAAGAAATGCTGGAAATGGCAAGCCTGGGTTCGAAGGTGCTGCAGATCCGCTCGGTGGAATTCGCCGGCAAATATCAGGTCAAGACGCGCGTGCTGTCGAGCCTGACCGATCCGCAGATGCCGCTCGATGCTGAAATGAAGTCGGGCACCCTGATTACTTTTGAAGAAGACGAGACCATGGAAAAAGCAGTCATCTCGGGCATCGCGTTTCAGCGCGACGAAGCTCGCATCGCCGTGATGGGTGTGCCCGACAAGCCGGGCATCGCGTATCAGATTCTCGGCCCGGTGGCGGACGCGAACATCGACGTCGACATGATCATCCAGAACCAGAGCGTCGAAGGCAAGACGGCTTTCACGTTCACGGTCGGCCGCGGCGACTATCAGCGCGCCATGGACATCCTCACCGGCCAGGTGAAGGGCCATGTGCAGGCCGAGCAGGTGCTAGGCGATCCGAAGGTGTCGAAGGTGTCGGTGGTCGGCGTCGGCATGCGTTCGCACGTGGGTATCGCGAGCACGATGTTCCGCACGCTGTCGGAAGAGGGCATCAACATCCAGATGATTTCGACCTCCGAAATCAAGATTTCGGTGCTGATCGACGAGAAGTACATGGAGCTCGCCGTGCGTGCGCTCCATAAGGCGTTCGAACTGGATCAGGCGTAATTGCCTGAAATTGCGCGTACCGCAGCGTCCCGTTGGTGGTTTCTGCGGTGTGCGCGGCCAATGTGAACGAATTGCGTCGCCGATGACGAAACTGGCACAAAAACTGTGCGGTAGACATTGACCTTCGCGGTTCGGCCCGCTATTATCTTGGCTTCGTCGCGCTGACTCCCTGCGCGACCGAAAGTTTGGGAGACGTGGCCGAGAGGTCGAAGGCACTCCCCTGCTAAGGGAGCATCTGGGCCAAAACCTGGATCGAGGGTTCGAATCCCTCCGTCTCCGCCAGGAGAGTAGTACACACGGGCCCTTCGGGGCCCGTGTCCATTTCTACTGCCAAAGAACCCGCCAGGCAGGTAGATGCCCTTTGGGCGGGACCATTAGTGCTTGTGGCGCATCAAGTCCCGAAGATGATGTTCCTGGAACCATTGGCTCAATCGCTCCCGGTTTTCGGATGCGGCCCAGATCCCGGCACCAAACACAACCACGATAATCCCCATCAAAATCGCCAGCATTGAGTCAGTCATGGCACACCTCCATCAAAGTCACGGCCAGACTTAAATTCTAAGCGAATGCTTGCACCAATGCTCACCTTGGGTGCTGGCCTTGGTGAAAGCATCCGTGAGCACTTGCCAGCACTCTGATATCAGATGCTTGACAGAGCATCGACAGAATCTGTCACCAGCCTGCGCGACGCCACGATTTTCTTCGCGTCATACGTAACCTCTCGATACAACTGATTGCGGTCCTCCCCGCTAGTCCCGAACCAATGCCTCCCCATATCTCTCTAATTCCAAAAGGGGAGAGAAATCATGGTCAGACTATTCAGTATTTTCGCGCTGGTGGCCGGCCTCGCGGGCTGCGTCGTCGCTCCGCCGTACGGTTATGGCTACGCGCCAGCACCCGCATATGAATATGGGCCTGCCTACTATGGCTATGCGCCTGGTTATTACGCGGCGCCGGCCGTTGATGTCGGCGTCGGCTTCGGCTTCTTTGGCGGGCATGGTGGCCACCGAAGATGAGCGAGCGCAGCACATGAGATAACGCTCACGCCGTTACTGAAACGGCGCCGTGCTGCATATAAGGCGTTATGGCCCACAAGCGTAAAATGACGGCCGAGAATGAACCACGGACCAGGAATGGCGCCACCGCTATCGTCGAGAAGATCGTGCGCGACTGAAACCCGCGGGGGCGACGATGCGCACTGTACAATCCCGAATCTCCTTGCGAATGCTTTCGATAGCTTACATTCATGCACCCCGTCAGTAACCGAAATCAGTGGTTAGATTTGTGTAGAGCGATGGCTATCCTGTTAGTCGTGGCCGCACACGGTTTGTTCTTTGTGCCCTGGAGCAAGGCGCCCATGATGCAACGGCTATTTGGGTATTTTGGCGTCGAAATTTTCTTTTGCTTAAGTGGATTTCTTATTGGTTCTATCTTCATGGAAACCGTAAATCGATTCGAAGAGTCTCCCTCTGCCATATTGCTGTTTATGATCAGAAGATGGCTTAGAACGATTCCGAATTATTATTTTTTCCTTGCACTTAATTTGTGTCTGTTCGCGCTTGCGTGGACGTTCGAGAAACCTGAGGAAGTCGGCAAATACCTGGTGTTCTGTCAGAATTTACTGACGCCACATCCGAATTTCTTCCCAGAGGCCTGGAGCCTTGCGATTGAGGAAATATTCTATTTCCTGCTGCCTATTTCGTTTGCTGGTTTCTGGACGCTGCTCAGGAAACCCTTGCCTGCATTGCTGGCGTCCCTCGTCGCAATCCTGGCGGGGTCGATGACCTTGCGCTGGTATGGGGCACACAGCGCCACGCTCTGGGACGAAGGCGTCAGAAAGGTCGCACTCTACCGCGTAGACTCGCTGATGTGGGGCGTGCTACTGTCAGTCGCTTACCGAAAATTTCTCGTTACCAGACCTCGCGCAACACTGCTGCTCGCGGCTTGTCTTCTTCTCGTCCTGTCGGTTTCAGTCTATTCAGTCTCGCGCAGCACTGAATGGCTTAACAGTAGTTTTTTTGCAAAGTTCTGGATTTTCACGATCACGTCAGTCGGCATATGCGGACTGCTACTCGCCGGACTTCGAATAAAGGTGCCAGTAAAAATAGATGCCATTTTTGAGAAAATTGCTCGATTATCTTATTCAATGTATCTCTCCAACCTGGCTTCCCTATTTACCGTACTTCACTTTTTTGGAATGTCGCAGAATGCAGAGGGCGCCGCAGTCCGGGTCGCTTTATATCTTGGAATCATATTTGCACTATCCAACTTAAGCTATCGTTGTATCGAGCTGCCGTTCCTGCGATTGAGGAGGAAATATTTTCCAGATGAAAAAACGGCTCGATATGGGAGCGCTGCGCCAGTCCAATCATAATAAAAAGCGCGTCTTTGCTGCTTGCGGCGAGAGTAGTGAAAGAGCCGGTGCTGCCGCTGATTGGGCTGTTGGTGATGCCGTCCTCCCAAACCAATGACCCATTGCAATTCAGGGCGAACTTTGCAATGCCGGATTCCAGAGGTGTCGTTGGCATTGGAAGCGCGCTCGTTGGCGTCGCTAGCTCCCGCTATTTCGTCTACTTCCCGCTGTGCTTCGCCTGCCACCGTTGCATGAACCCGATTTCATCATGCTGAGCTTTGATGATGTTCTTTGCCAAGCGCTTCAACTCGGGATCCTTGCCATATTTCAACTCCACCTTTGCCATCTCGATGGCGCCCTGGTGGTGGGGAATCATATGGGACACAAAGTCCTTATCGGTGTCTCCGGTGTAGGACGGCGCACTCATCTTCGTCATCATCTCTTTGTCGGCTTTCTCGAATGCCGATGTTGACGGACTCGAACCTGCATCCGTGGAAGCGGACATGTCCATTCCAGGCATGGATTCGCCTTGTTGCGCGGAGGCGGGAAGTGCCGCCATGGCGGATATCAGACTCGCACAAAGAAATGCGGCGCGAAGGACGGAAAGGTTTTTCATCTTCAAGCTCCTGTGAGGACGGGGTATTTCAAGTGTCCGTGACGTTGATGGTTCTTCGCAAGGTCGCGCGAGTCATGATGTTCGTGTGCGCCATGGTCCTGCTCGCCGCATACCGTCATCCGCGTCATCTGCCGACATTCCACAAATCGCCAGCAAGTGCCACGTTGCCGACGGCAACAGATAAAGGACGCAACAGCAATCAGTGGACCGACAAACGCGCCTGAGTTCATCACACTCCTGGCAACTGCGCGGCGACCGTTGGATGAAACCCCGCCTCCTCGATCACCGTGATCAGCCGCTCCGCCGGCAACGCCGAATCGATTTTCACGACTTGGGTGGCGACATCGATGTCGAGCTTCGCTGCCGGATCGGCGTGGGTGACCGCGCGCGTGATCGAGTTGGCGCATCCGCCGCATGACATGTCCTTCACTTGGAATTCCATTTTGCACTCCAGTAATCCATCAGAACTCGCAGCTTGAACCTTCCCACGGCGGTAAGGTCAAGCGATCACCCGAGCTTGCGACGTCGATCTTCCCGCGATGCAAGTCCGTAGTCGATTTGACGATGGCAAGACCAGGGCCCGCGTTCCACGCCGTACCGCGCCACGCGGCGTCGACCCGAAAGAAGCGCTCGGAAATTCTGTCGACCTGTTCCTGTGGAATCGCGAGCCCTTGATTGGTGACTTCAACCACGACATGCTTCGGCGAATCCGATAAGGTCAGTTCAACCGCGCACGCGGAAAACCGCAGCGAGCCGTTGCCATTTTCCCGGCGCCACGGTTATACGTGGACATGTCCCAGCCTTACGTCTCTCTTGAACTGCATGCTAGACTTTGCTTCTATGTCGTACTGGCGCCAACTCTTCGTCATCGTGCTGCTGGTGCTGAGCCTTCCGGTTCAGGCGTTCGCGGCCGTCTCCCTGAAATGCGAATCGTCGCATGTCGGGGGCGAAGTTGCGTCCATGCAGCATGCTGAGGTCGATGCGCCGGCTCACAGTCATCATCCGCACGAAGCGATAATGGCCGACGGCGGCGATCATCGCGATCACGGCCATCAGCAAGGCGGCGCGCATCATGCGCACGCTTGCGCGGCCTGCGCATCCTGCTGTTTGGGTGTCGGCTTGCCTGCCGTTGCTACAGTGGCGGCGCCCCCCGGCATCGCTCACTTCGCGGTTCCACTTCCTCCCTCGGTCCACGTCGCGTCGTTCCTGACTAGCGGCATTGAACGACCGCCCCGAATCTCCCTCGTCTAGTCCTTTGTCGCGGCCTCGGCTGCGATGCGTAATTTCGCCCTGATGGCCGTGCTTCGGTCATCCAGGTGACTGACGACGAGAAAAAATC
>DASPZL010000378.1:0-2195 GCA_035636295.1 Paraburkholderia sp. | reverse complement strand
TCGACTGCTTACTCGATTTCGTTACGAGATAGCGAAATTTAGCTCGCTATTGCCGTAATTGTACCTACATACGCATGTGGCCAGTCCAAAGAAGTACAGACAGGCATATGCACCCTATTTATTGTACGTGGCCCAACCAATGAAAGGCCCTAAAGCGGACTTGCCCAGCTTGGATCAGTTACGCAACAACGCCGCTGAGTGCATTCGATTGGCGGAGGCGGCCCGCAGCTCGGCACATAAATCGTATTTCATCGAAATGGCCGACCGGTGGCTCACGCTCGCCGAGCGCGCCGCGAAGACGCAAGATAGATAGCTAAACGAGTCCAAGCCAATGAGAAGGTCGCTCACGTTCCTGGAATGAGCCTTGGGCGCACCCACTCGAATCCGATTAGATTGACCAATCGCAAAGCCGAGCGCCTTGAAACGAACACATCTATGCCCCATATGATGCGCGCGACCTCATTTGGTCCTGGCGAGCCGCGTGTACGGATCCCCGTCAAACGGTTTCTGGCTTGCCCTTTCACTTTCACCGACAGCCCAGATCACGCGGGGGTGTCTTGCACCATCCGCGATATCGCGTGCGGGCGCACCTCGTGCGTCCGCGCCGTTTCGCACAATAGAAAGCTTGTTCATTGACCTCTTTTCATGATTTCGGCCTCGCCGAACCGATCACGCGCGCGCTCGCCGAAGAGAAATACGCCACGCCCACGCCGATTCAAACGCAGACCATTCCCGTCGTTCTGTCGCACCGCGACGTGATCGGGATTGCGCAAACCGGCACCGGCAAGACCGCGGCGTTCGCGGTGCCGATCTTGCATCATCTCTTCACAAATAGACGGCACCCGGAGCGCAAGACCTGCCGTGTGCTGGTGCTGGCCCCGACACGCGAGCTGTCCGGCCAAATACTCGATAGCTTCCGCGCTTACGGCCGCCACGTCGGCACCCGTGCCGCGCTGGTGATCGGCGGTGTGTCGATGGGCGCGCAGGTACGCGCGGTGCAAAACGGCGTCGACGTGCTCGTCGCCACGCCCGGACGCTTGCTCGATCTCGTGACGAGCAACGCGCTGCGTCTCGGCGGGGTGGAATTTTTCGTGCTCGATGAAGCCGACCGGATGCTCGATATGGGCTTTATCCACGACATCCGCAAAATCATCGCGAAGCTTCCCGCGCAACGGCAAACGCTGTTGTTCTCCGCAACGATGCCGCGCGCCATCGCCGAGCTCGCGGCTCAGATGTTGCGCAATCCGGCCAAGATCGCCGTGACGCCGGTCGCCTCGACGGTCGACCGCGTCGAGCAGCGTATCCTCCATGTCGATCGCGCTGCGAAGCCAGCGGTCCTCGCTGAAATTTTGCGGCGCGAATCGATTGGCCGCGCTCTGGTATTCACCCGCACCAAGCACGGCGCGGACAAGGTGGTGCGCGGCCTCGCCAAGGCCGGTATCTCAGCTCACGCGATCCACGGCAACAAGTCGCAGAACCAGCGCGAACGAGTGCTTGCCGCATTTCGCAAGGGCGAGGTGCTCACGCTGGTCGCCACCGACATTGCCGCGCGCGGCATCGATGTCGACGGCATCAGCCACGTCGTGAATTTCGATCTGCCGAACGTGCCGGAAACCTATGTGCATCGCATCGGCCGCACCGCGCGGGCCGGGGCAGCGGGTGCCGCGATCTCGCTCTGCGACCGCGAGGAGGCGGCGTACCTCCGCGACATCGAGAAGCTGATCCGCATGTCCATTCCGGCGACGCACCACGGGACGTTTCCGCGACCGGCTCAGCCATCGACGATCCAGAGCCGCAGCGCGCGGCCGTCCGCACATGCAGCCGGTGAACGGCGGCAGCGGGGCCGTGGCAACGCACCGCGCAAGCAGGATCGCGACGGGCAGCTGCGCAAGGCTGCAAGCGGGATTGCCGCCGTCGCGTTTCTCAACCGTCACACCCGGTCAGGCCACGACAGCGACTCACGCCGCAGTGAAGACGGCAATCCGAAGGGATAAGAAAAGTGTTGCGCCGGGCGAACGCCCGCGCAAAGGCGGGGCTTCTCGAACCTTCTCGGCGGAACTTAGTGATTTCCGGCGCATTTGCGTCGAAAACCGAAAGATTCGTCTACGGATGAAGTTTTAAGTAGGCGCAGCCGCCCCTTTAGGCTATCGGCTACGCGGCAAGACCGCGATCCGGCGCGGGCTGAGCGCCGGCGG
>DASPZL010000377.1:0-1667 GCA_035636295.1 Paraburkholderia sp. | reverse complement strand
CGGGCGGCAGGCGTACGCAGTCGCCCGCGACGGGCATTGCGATCGGGCACAATGCACGTTTCGCCTCGAACCGACCACCGAATGACAATTCGTACTCTGGCCGCCGCATATGGCGCGGCGTTGCTGGCCCAATTTGCTGTTTTCCCGACCGTTTTTGCCGCCGATGCCTCGGCGCACTGGGTGGCCGCATGGGCGACGGCGCTGCAGCCGATTCCCCAGCGCGCGGATTTGCCGCCGCTGTATCACGCGCCTGAGGTAGCGGGGCGTACCGTGCGCCAGATCGTCTATCCGACGCTGTCCGGTAAATCGGCGCGAATTCATCTGAGTAATGAGTACGGTAAGACGGCGCTCGTCATCGACGAATTGCGCATCGCGCGCTCGATTGGCGGTGCCGCGGCGCTGGGCAGCAGCGAAACGCGCGTGACGTTCGGCGGCAAGGGAGCGGTGAGCATCCCACCTGGCGCAGAGTTGGATAGCGACCCAGTTGCGATCGAGATCGCCGAAGGCGCGCCCTACGCGATCAGCGCGTTCATGGGGCCGGAGCAGCGGATCGTGGCGTGGCACCGTGTCTCGAACCAGGTCAACTATGTTTCTGCGCCGGGCAATCACACCGCTGACACTTCCGGCGATTCGTTTCGCAGCCGGTTTACGCAGTATGTTTGGGTGACCGGCTTGTCGGTGGACGCACCTGCTTCCGCCGCCGTGGCCGCGATCGGCGACTCGATTACCGACGGCATGCGCTCCAGTCTCAATCAGAACAAGCGTTGGCCGGACGCGCTAGCACGCCGGTTTGCCGGCAGCGGCGAGCGCTCGGTTGCGGTCGTCAATCTCGGTATCAGCGGCAATCGCTTGCTGAGCGATTCGCCGTGCTATGGCGACGCGCTCGTCCGCCGTTTCGATCGCGACGTGCTCGAGCGCCCGGGCGTCAAGACGGCGATCCTGCTGATCGGCATCAACGACATCAATTTCGCGGCGATGCCTGCCCGCAATGGTCTCGACTGCGATTTCCCGCATACGTCGGTCACGGCCGCGGATCTGATCGCCGGTTATCAACGGGTGATAGCCGCTGCACGGCACCGTGGCGTAAAGGTGTTCGGCTCGACGCTGACACCTGCGTCGCTGCCGGCGCAGCGAGAGAATATCCGGCTTGCGGTCAATCAGTGGATTCGGACCAGTCGCGCTTTCGACGGCGTAGCGGATTTCGACGCGGCGCTACGCGACCCGGCGCAGCCGGAGCGTCTGCGGCGCGCGTTTGACAGCGGCGACCATATTCATCCTGGCGATGCCGGTTACGCCGCAATGGCGGAAGCGGTTCCTGTGGCAGCAGTAGTGAATTCGACCCGGAAGTGAGTCGCCAAAAAAAGAATTTGGTCAAACCCTTGTCACATGGCTGATGTTGGCCTACTATTCGGCTCCTCGTTTGCGAACGAGGGCCGCGGTAGAAACCAGCGGCCGTAGCGCCAAGAAGGTTTTAAGCGAAAGCGAAAAAATGTTCTTGACGAAACGAAAGAGAGCCTTCATAATCTCGTTTCTCTGCTGCAGATGCAGCGACGCAGAACGAAGCGGTGCCGGGTGGTTGAGGTGGGCGCGGCGGCGGTGAAAGCGTAATCGATCTTTAAAAACTAACAGCCGATAAGTGTGGGCGCTTGATGCGCGACGCGCGGCGG
>DASPZL010000376.1:0-2714 GCA_035636295.1 Paraburkholderia sp. | reverse complement strand
ATCTCACCGTGATCGCCGACGCGCAGGAAACCATCGCGGCGCTGAACGAAGCCGCAGCCGCGGCGCGCACGGCACGCGGAACCGGCGCCGTCCTATTGAATTCGACGGCTATCGCTGAGGGAGCGCTCGCATGAAGATCGCCGTACTGGTTTCCGTGGGCCGTCATCCGGTGAGCGGCACCGCGCGCTACAGCCGCAACGACGCCGCCGCGCTGACGATAGCGCTCTCGCTCGCGAAAGCGCACAACGCGACGCTCGACGTGCTGCATGTGGGCGATCCGTCGAATCCGGCGCTCAACGAGTACCTCGCACTTGGCGCGCACTCGGTCGAAGTACTCGAATTGCCGGCAACGCCCGAATTTCAGCCGGACGCAGCGGCGCCGCTTGCCGCGCGTCTGCGAGGCTACGACCTGGTTCTGACCGGCACGCGTGCCGAAGGCGCGTTCGACAGCGGCATGCTGCCGTATCGCGTCGCTCATGCGTTGGAGATTTCGCTGGTCGGTGCGGCAGTCGATCTGACACTGCGCGACGGCTGCGCCGAAGTCCGGCAATTCATGCCGAAGGGCTTGCGCCGGCGCGTCGAAGTTCAACTGCCGGCGCTGATCGCGGTGCATCCGATGGCCAACGCCGCGCCGAAGTATGCGTACGCACGGCTGCGCGAGGGCACGATCCGCCCGGTCGCCACGCAAGCAATAGACAACCCCGACGATCTCGCCTGGACCATCCGTCCGGCCGGCGCCAAACCGGTGCGCCTCGCCGCCGCCGAGAAGCGTTCCGGCCACGCCCGCATGCTTTCGGCGACGACAACCGAAAGCCGCGGCGGCAGCGTCGTAATTGAAGGGAGTTCCGTCGAAAAAGCACAAGTGATCCTCGCGTATTTGCGCGAGCATCAACTCGTGGATTACTGATTTTTCATTCAGGCCAGCACGCGACCAGGAGGGCCTGGCGCGGCGCCAGACGTGACACGCAACGGAGCACACAATGAAAGTTTCGGCAGACGTTCGCGCAATGATCGAACGCCGCAAGAAGAATCACACGCTGGAAGCGCCGTTCTATACGAGCGAGGATATTTTCGCACTCGACATGGACGCGATCTTCCGCCAACACTGGATTCAGGTCGCAGTGGAGCCGGACGTGCCGGAACCGGGCGACTACATCACGGTGGAAATCGGCAACGATTCGATTCTGATCGTGCGCGACGACGACATGCAGGTGAGGGCGTTTCATAACGTCTGCCGCCACCGCGGTTCGCGACTGTGCAATAGCGAGAAAGGCTCGCTCGGCAATATCGTCTGCCCGTATCACAGCTGGACGTATAGCCTGAACGGCGACCTGATGTTCGCCGAGCACATGGGCGATCAGTTCGACCGCTGCAAACATAGCCTGAAGTCCGTGCGCCTCGAAAATCTCGCGGGCCTCATTTTCATTTGCCTCGCCGAGCATCCGCCTACGGATTTCGCCGTGATGCGTGCCGCGATGGAACCGTATCTGCTGCCGCACGATCTGGCCGGCTGCAAGATTGCGGCCTCGATCGACATTATCGAAGAGGGCAACTGGAAGCTCACGATGGAGAACAATCGCGAGTGCTATCACTGCGTTGCGAACCATCCCGAGTTGACGATTTCGCTCTATGAATACGGCTTCGGCTATCAACGCACGCCGGCCAACGAAGAAGGCATGGCCGCGTTCGAGGAGACCGTTGCGCGCCGCACCGCGCAGTGGGAGGCGATGAAGCTGCCGTCGGCGGAAATCGAACGGCTCGCCGATCTTGTCACCGGTTTCCGCACGCAACGTTTGCCGCTCGATCGCGACGGCGAATCGCAGACACTGGACGCGAAGGTTGCGTCGAAGAAACTGCTGGGGGGGTTCGAGCAGGCCGACCTCGGCGGCCTGTCGTTCTGGACGCAGCCGAATTCGTGGCATCACTTCATGAGCGACCATATCGTGAGCTTTTCGGTGATTCCGCTTTCCGCCGGCAAGACGCTGGTGCGCACCAAGTGGCTCGTGCACAAGGACGCGCGCGAGGGCATCGATTACGACGTGAACAACCTCACGGCCGTATGGCGCGCGACGAACGACCAGGACCGCGCGCTCGTCGAATACTCGCAACGCGGCGCGACGAGCAGCGCCTACGAGCCGGGTCCGTATTCGCCGTTCACCGAGGGCTTGGTCGAGAAGTTCTGCGAGTGGTACATCGGCCGGATCGCGGATTACGGCAACGCACCGCAAACCAACGACGCGGGCAGTGCCGCGCCGGTATCGCACGGCGAGAAAGTCGTGTCCTTCAAGCGCTGAGCGCAATACCGCAACCAGGAGCGGGAGAAAACAATGATGCGCGATCAGGCGACGTTTCAGCTCAGCCCCGAGCCGGCTCCCAACCGCGTGACGCAGCCGCGGTTCTGGGAGACGCTGCCCGCGCGTTGGAACAGCGATACCGACGACACGCTGGTGTGCTGCCAGGTCCGCCAGGAAACGCACGACGTCAAGAGCTTTTTCTTTCGCGCGCCGTCCGAACGTGCGTTCGTCTTCGAGCCAGGGCAATTCATCACGCTGGAACTCGAGATAGACGGCGAGGCGGTGAATCGCTGCTACACGATCTCGTCGCCACCAACGCGCCCGCATACGATTTCGATCACCGTGAAGCGTGTGCCGGGCGGCAAGGTGTCGAACTGGCTGCACGACAATCTGCACGCGGGTTCACAGGTGCGCGTGCTG
>DASPZL010000375.1:0-10606 GCA_035636295.1 Paraburkholderia sp. | reverse complement strand
GATTTACTCGGGCGATCTCGACTTCGCGGCGGCGCAGACCCTCGCTGACCGGCTGCGCGAATCAGACGACGCTTGAGGTTTTCGCTCAAGGCGCGCTTAAGGTACATGCTAAGGCGCATTCTTAAGCGTCGCGGTCGGCTCAAAATCGACGCATCAGCGGACGCGCCTGCGTGACGCGGCCGGCCGCGCCGGCCCCATGCCGCTCCCTGGCGAGCGGCCTCATCAGCGGTATTGGCAGAATTGCACGATCATGGCTCTAGCTAAACGCATCATTCCCTGTCTCGACGTCACGGCTGGACGCGTGGTCAAGGGCGTCAACTTCGTCGAGCTGCGCGACGCCGGCGACCCGGTCGAAATCGCGCGCCGTTACGACGATCAGGGCGCCGACGAACTCACCTTCCTCGACATCACCGCGACTTCCGATCAGCGCGATCTGATCCTGCCGATCATCGAAGCGGTCGCCTCGCAGGTGTTCATTCCGCTGACAGTCGGCGGCGGCGTGCGCGCCGTCGAGGACGTGCGGCGGCTGCTGAACGCGGGCGCTGACAAAATCAGCATGAATTCGTCGGCGGTGGCGAATCCGCAGCTCGTGAAAGACGCAACCGACAAATACGGCTCGCAATGCATCGTCGTCGCGATCGACGCGAAGCGCGTTTCCGCCGAGGGCGAAGCGCCGCGCTGGGAAGTCTTCACGCACGGCGGGCGCAAGGCCACCGGCCTCGACGCGGTCGAATGGGCGCGCAAGATGGCCCAACTCGGCGCCGGCGAAATCCTCCTGACCAGCATGGACCGCGACGGCACCAAGAGCGGCTTCGACCTCGCGCTCACGCGCGCGGTGTCCGATGCGGTGCCTATCCCGGTAATCGCCTCGGGTGGCGTGGGCTCGCTGCAGCATCTGGCCGACGGTATCCGGAGCGGCCATGCGGACGCGGTGCTGGCCGCGAGCATCTTTCACTACGGCGAGCACACCGTGGGCGAGGCCAAGCGCTTCATGGCCGATCAAGGCATTTCGGTGAGGTTGTAACGTGGTGAATCCTTCAGCTGTGGAGTGGCTCGACAAGGTCAGGTGGGATGCGAACGGCCTCGTGCCGGTGATCGCGCAGGAGGCCTCGACCAACGACGTGCTGATGTTCGCGTGGATGAACCGCGAGGCATTGGCGAAAACCGTCGAAACCGGCCGCGCCGTGTATTTCTCGCGCTCGCGCCAGCGTCTGTGGTTCAAGGGCGAGGAGTCCGGCCACGTGCAGCATGTGCACGAAGTGCGGCTCGATTGCGATGAAGACGTCGTGCTGCTGAAAGTGGAGCAGGTGTCGGGCATTGCGTGCCACACCGGCCGCCACTCGTGCTTTTTCCAGAAATTCGAAGGCTCGGTGGACGATGGCGATTGGATCGCCGTCGATCCCGTGCTGAAAGACCCCGAACACATCTACAAATGACGCAAAGCACACAAAACACGCCGTCCACGGCCGACACGCTGCTGCGCCTCGCGGCGATCATCGACAGCCGCAAGGGCGGCGATCCGGACGTCTCGTACGTATCGCGCCTGTTCCACAAGGGCGACGATGCGGTGCTGAAGAAGATCGGCGAGGAAGCCACGGAAGTCGTGCTGGCCGCCAAGGACGCGCGCCACGGCGGCGCGCCGAAGGCGCTGGTCGGCGAAGTCGCTGATCTATGGTTCCACTGCCTCGTGATGCTGTCGCACTTCGATCTGAGCCCCGCGGACGTGCTCGCCGAACTGGAGCGCCGCGAAGGCCTGTCGGGCATCGAGGAAAAGGCGTTGCGCAAGAGCCGCGAGCGCGAGCAGAACGGCGACTGATTGTCCCGATTCGGCTCGCCCCGTCTTGACGTGGCGAGCACCGGCGCCCACATTGCACTGAAGGCATCTGATCGCATCCTCGGGAGGACGCAAGCATGGAACAGTCGCACGAAAGCTATCCGCCGCCGGTCTACCGCAACGCCATGGAGCCTGAGCGCGAACGCAGCCTGCGCACGCTCACGCACGTGCTGTACGCGCTGTATGCGGTTCACTGGCTGACAGGTGGCCTGACGATCCTGATCGCGATCATCATCAACTACGTGAAGCGCTCCGACGTGGCGGGCACGCCGTACGAAGCCCATTTCGAGTGGCAGATCCGTTCGTTCTGGATGTGCCTGCTGGGTTATGCGATCGGCGGCTTGCTGCTGTTCGTCGTGATCGGCATTCCTGTCTTGTGGGCCGTCAGCATCTGGATGTTGTACCGTATTATCAAGGGCTGGCTGTATCTGTACGATAACAAGCCGCTCGCGAATCCGCGTGCGTGGTTCTGAGTTTCGTCCGATCATTACCGAGGCCGGCCTGAACCGCGCCGCTCGGCGTCATGTCGCGCCGCGCTTCGCGCTCTAGCCATACTGCGTCAGGAATACGATGAGCCACGACTCGAACTGCCTTTTCTGCAAGATCGCCGCCGGCGAAATCCCGTCCACCAAAGTGCACGAAGACGAAGAGTTTCTCGCTTTCCGCGACATCCGTCCGGCCGCCGAAACGCACGTGCTGGTGATTCCGCGCAAGCATATCGCCACGCTGTCGGACTGCACCGAAAGCGATGTGCCGCTGCTTGGTAGAATGCTTGTTTTGGCTGCGCGTCTCGCCGACCAGCTGGGTGTGGCGTATACCGGTGGTGAAACCGGTTTTCGCACGGTAATCAATACCGGTCCGGGCGGCGGGCAAGAGGTGTATCACCTGCACGCGCACATTCTCGCGGGGCCGCGCCCCTGGAAACGGATGGGCTGAGGTTTCACGATAAGGCGCGCCGCGAGTTTTGGTGGCCGCACAATGAATGGTGCGGTTGTTGTTTCCGTCGCTGTTTTTTGCGCGTTGTAACGACGCCGACGCGATCGTCCGGTCACAATGACATACCGCGTCGTGGGTTGCACCCGCAGAGTCTGCGGTAACGTATAGATGAAGCGTACGCGCTTCGGTTCACGCCGTAAGGCGCACGAGTTTCGCCGCATCAGAATGCGGCGTCGGGGTTAAGGAGAGTAGTCATGGGTTCGTTGAGCATTTGGCATTGGTTGATCGTGTTGTTGATCGTGGCGCTCGTGTTCGGCACGAAGAAGCTGCGCAATATTGGCGCCGATCTGGGTGGCGCGGTGAAGGGCTTCAAGGAAGGTGTGAAGGAAGCCGAAACGCCGGCGGGCGAAGCGCAGCAGCGCGAACTGCCGCGCAACGGCGCGGTGGATGTGGATGCGAAGGAAAAGACGCCGCGCTCCGGCGATTACCGCTAAGCCGCGGCTTGGTCGCGTGGCTTAACCGCTGGGCTTAACCGCGTTATTGACGGACATTCCACTTCATGCTGGACCTCGGTCTAACCAAGATGGCGCTGATCGGCGTCGTCGCACTGGTCGTACTCGGGCCTGAGCGCCTGCCGCGCGTCGCCCGCACGGCCGGCGCGTTGTTTGGCCGCGCGCAGCGGTATATCAACGACGTCAAGTCGGAGGTCACGCGCGAAATCGAACTCGACGAATTGCGTCGCATGAAAAGCGAGTTCGAAACGGCGGCGACCAACGTCGAAACCTCCGTTCAGGACAATCTGCGCAAGCACGAGACCGAACTGAACGACGCGTGGAGCAGCGGCGCGCCGGTGTCGCCGAGCATCGCGGGCGGCGCGCTGGAAGGTGACGTGGGCACGTCGTCGTGGCAGACCAGCACGCCGGCGGCGTCGCCCAAGCGCAAGAACTGGCGCGTCAAGCAGGCGGCCATGCCGACCTGGTACAAGCGCGCCACCACGCGCCGCACGCGCGTGCAATCGGGTGCGGCGCGCGTGGCGCGGCATACGCCGGCCACCATGCGTCGTCCGACGCGGTTTTTCTGATGACCGGAACGACAATCTCTAACCGAGGGCCGGCGTGAGCGACCCCCAGCATAAACAGGACGAAGGCACTGAAGAGACCTTCATTTCCCACCTCGTTGAACTGCGCGACCGCATCATCCGCGCCGGCCTCGCCGTCATCGTGGTGTTCGTCGGGCTCGTCTATTGGGCGCCGGACATTTTCCGGCTGCTGGCGCGCCCGCTGATGATGAATCTGCCGAAGGACGGCAAGATGATCGTCACGGATGTGACCGGCTCGTTCTTCGTGCCGATGAAGGTGACCATGCTGGTCGCCTTCGTGATCGCGCTGCCGATCGTCCTGTACCAGATCTGGGCGTTCGTCGCGCCGGGTCTTTATCAGCATGAGAAGAAGCTCGTCGGTCCGCTGGTGGGCAGCAGCTACACGCTGTTCCTGTGCGGCATGGCGTTCGCGTACTTCGTGGTGTTTCCGACCATCTTTCGCGTAATGGCGCACTACAACGCGCCACTCGGCGCGGAGATGACCACCGATATCGACAATTACCTGAGCTTCGTGCTCACCATGTTCGTCGCGTTCGGCGTGACGTTCGAGGTGCCGATCGTCGTGGTGCTGCTGGTTCGCATGAACGTGCTGACCATCAAGAAGCTGAAGGAGATTCGTCCGTATGTGATCGTCGGCGCGTTCGTGATTTCCGCCGTGGTGACGCCGCCGGACGTGTTCTCGCAATTGATTCTTGCGATTCCGTTGATCATTCTGTATGAGGCCGGCATCATTGCGGCGCGGTTGATCGTCGGCAAGCAGCCGGCGCCGGTGGAGGATGCGAGTCCGCCGGCTTGATGTGAAGTAAGGCAAACCAAAAGGGCAATCCGCAATGGATTGCCCTTTTGGTTTCGCAACTGCGTTGCAGCCTAATCGGCCGTCTCGGTTACTGCCGCGGCGACCAACGACCCTGCGGCGCTGCTTCGGCCAGGAGTTGTGGTTGCTTGCTGCCTTGGCTCGTGCCGCTGTGCTGGCGGTCGCAGCGTCGCTCCTGCTTATCAACCGCCGTCGTCGTCCGGCTGATCGCCGCCGTTGTCTTCCGCCGGTTGCTTCGGCGGCGGCGGGCGCTTGCCGATCGTCACCTCGAGATCCATCTCACGGCTCTTGCGCACCAGATGAACCTTCGCGGCCGTGCCCGGCTTGATCTGCGCGATCACGTTCAAGAGACGCGTGGTGTCGGTGATTTCCTGGCCGTTCACGCTCATCAGAATGTCGCCCGGCTTGATGCCCGCGCGGTCGGCGGGACCGTTTTTCAGTACACCCGCGACGATCGCGCCGGACTTCTGCTCCAGTCCGAACGATTCCGCGATCTCCGGCGTCACGTCCTGCGGCTCGACGCCGATCCAGCCGCGCGTGACCGTACCCGTGGTGATGATGCTTTCCAGCACGCTGCGCGCCGTCGACACGGGGATCGCGAAGCCGATGCCGAGCGAGCCGCCCGAACGGGAATAGATGGCGGTATTGATGCCGAGCAGGTTGCCGTTCACGTCGACCAGTGCGCCGCCCGAGTTGCCGGGGTTGATCGCCGCGTCGGTCTGAATGAAGTTTTCGAAGGTGTTGATGCCGAGGTGATTGCGCCCCAGCGCACTGACGATGCCCATGGTCACCGTCTGGCCGACGCCGAACGGATTGCCGATTGCCAGCACCACGTCGCCCACGCGCGTCTGATCCATGCGGCCGAGCGTGATGGTGGGCAGATTGGTCATGTTGACCTTGAGCACGGCAAGATCCGTTTCCGGATCGATGCCGATCACCTTCGCATTCGTGGTGCGACCATCCGCCAGTGCGATTTCGATCTGATCGGCGCCGTCCACGACGTGCTGGTTCGTTAGAATGTAACCTTCCGAACTCACTATCACCCCCGAGCCGAGATTGGCCGCGGGCTGCTCCTGCCGCTTGCGGTTGTTCTTGTCGCCGAAGAAGTAGCGGAACAGCGGATCTTTCGCGCGCGGGTCGGGCGGCAGTGAGCCATCCTTGCTGGAGAACACATTGACGACCGCGGGCATGGCCTTTTGCGCGGCGTCCGCATAGGACGCCTGTGGAGGGCCGCTGCCGATGCCTGGCGCTACTTCCCGGAGGGCGACGATCGGTTCGGCAAGTTGCTTGCCGAATTGCCCTTGACGCTGGAGCCACTGCGGTTTGAGGGTCGCAATGATGAACATTAGCGCCAACAGCACGGTCACCGCTTGGGCAAAGAACAGCCAAAAGCGTCTAAGCATCTGAAGACTAGAGGTTTATATGGATCGGATCGAACTTGAATTGTACTTGAACAATCTTCTTGAAACCGCGCGCTTCAAGGACTATTGCCCCAATGGCCTGCAGGTGGAAGGGCGCCGCCGGGTGAACAAACTCGCGACCGGCGTGACCGCTTCAGCGGCCTTCCTGGAGGCCGCGCTCGACTGGGGCGCGGACGCCGTGCTGGTCCATCACGGCTACTTCTGGCGCAACGAGGCGCCGCAGATCACCGGCCGCAAATACGCGCGTCTGAAGTTGCTGCTCGCCAACGACCTGAACCTGTTCGCCTACCACCTGCCGCTCGACGACCATCCCGAGTTCGGCAACAACGCGCAGATCGGCGCGAAGATGGGCTGGATCAGCGACGCGCGCTTCGGCGAGAACGATCTCGGCTGGCTCGCCACCTTTCCAATGCCGATCACGCTCGCGCACTTCACCGCTCAGGTCGAGCAGACGCTGGGCCGCACGCCGCTCGTATTCGGCGACCCGGATCGCGAGCTGCGCCGCGTGGGCTGGTGCACGGGCGCCGCGCAAGGCATGTTCGACGCGGCGATCAACGCCGGCGCCGACGTCTATCTGACCGGCGAGGTGTCGGAGTCGGTCATGCATACGTCGGCGGAAAGCGGCGTGGCGTTTCTCGCGGCCGGCCACCATGCAACCGAGCGTTTCGGCGTGCAGGCGGTGGGCAAGCATCTGTCCGAGCAGTTCGATATCGAACACCTGTTTATCGATATCCCTAATCCCGTTTGAATTGAAAATCGGCATTAGAGAAGAAAAAGGCACGAATAACGCAGAGGGCACTTAAAAGAGGGTACAAAAAAGTTTGCGATCCGTACGGAGAAACCCTGAGTTATCAAGGGCTTCGCACGGTTTTTGGCAATCGGCCCTTGTAAATGGCGACTCCATTCGCGCAAACTAGCGGCGGTAGAAGCGACGTGAAGGAAAAATCCAACTCAGAAGTGGGGCGTGTGATGCGAGACAAGGAAGATGAACGCGTCGACGGCAGCCGCCGTAGCTGGCTGATAGCGACGACCGTAGCAGGTGGCATTGGAGGCGTGGCCACTGTCGTACCCTTTGTTAGTTCGTTTGCACCATCTGAAAAGGCCAAGGCAGCAGGTGCCCCGGTCGAAGTCGATATCAGTCATCTCAAGCCCGGCGACATGATGACCGTCGCCTGGCGCGGTAAGCCGGTGTGGATCATTAACCGCACCGACAGGATGCTCGCCGATGTCAAGAAAGCCGATAACGAAGTAGCGGATCCCCACTCAAAGAATGTCTTTTCAATGCCCTTGCCGGAGTATTGCAACAACGAACTCCGTTCACGGGCCGATCATCAGAGCGTATTTGTCGCCGTCGCCGTGTGCACCCACCTGGGCTGCACGCCGACGCCGCGCTTCCAGGAGGGCGCGCAGCCCAATCTTCCGGACGACTGGCCCGGCGGCTTCCTATGCCCTTGCCACGGCTCGACCTATGACATGGCGGGCCGCGTCTTCAAGAACAAACCTGCGCCGCAGAACCTCGACATCCCGCCTTACATGTTCACGTCGGCCACCAGCCTCGTGATCGGCAAGGACGAGAAAGGAGAAGCGTAATGGCGATCGAACACGAAGTAGAGACGACCGGGCTCGCCGGCTGGATCGACCGGCGCTTTCCGATGACGTCGACGTGGAAGAAACACGTTTCCGAGTACTACGCGCCGAAGAACTTCAACTTCTGGTACTTCTTCGGTTCGCTCGCGCTGCTGGTGCTGGTCAACCAGATCGTCACCGGCATCTTCCTCACGATGAACTACAAGCCCGATGCGACGCTCGCGTTCGCGTCGGTCGAGTACATCATGCGCGAGGTGCCGTGGGGCTGGTTGATCCGCTATATGCACTCCACGGGCGCGTCGATGTTCTTCGTGGTCGTGTATCTGCATATGTTCCGCGGGCTGATGTACGGCTCCTACCGCAAACCGCGCGAACTGGTGTGGATTTTCGGCTGCGCGATCTTCCTGTGCCTGATGGCCGAGGCGTTCTTCGGCTATCTGCTGCCGTGGGGGCAGATGTCGTTCTGGGGCGCACAGGTGATCGTGAACCTGTTCTCGGCGATTCCGTTCATCGGGCCGGATCTTTCGCTGTGGATTCGCGGCGACTACGTCGTCTCGGATGTCACGCTGAACCGCTTCTTCGCGTTTCACGTGATCGCGATTCCGCTGGTGCTGATTGGCCTCGTGGTCGCACACCTCGTGGCGCTGCATGAAGTCGGCTCGAACAATCCGGACGGCATCGAGATCAAGGCGAAGAAGCATCCGGACGGCATTCCGCTCGACGGCATTCCGTTCCACCCGTACTACTCGGTGCACGATTTCTTTGGCGTGACGGTATTTCTGATCATCTTCGCGGCGATCATCTTCTTCGCGCCGGAGATGGGCGGGTATTTCCTCGAGGCAAACAACTTCATTCCGGCCAATGCGCTGCAGACGCCGCAGGAAATTGCGCCGGTATGGTACTTCACCGCCTTCTATGCGATGCTGCGCGCCACCACCGATCCGTTCAAGATCGTGCTGATGGTCGTGATCGCGCTGCTCGGCCTGCTCGCGCTGGCGCGCGCGCGCGGCAAGTGGAAGATCGGCTTGCCGGTTCTGGCGGTGCTGGTGATTCTGGCGATGGCGTTCACCGAATCGAAGTTCTGGGGCGTGGTGGTGATGGGCGGCGCGGTGATCTCGCTGTTCTTCCTGCCGTGGCTCGACCGCTCGCCGGTGAAGTCGATCCGTTACCGGCCGTTCTTTCACAAGGTGTTCTACGCGATCTTCGTGCTTGCCTTCCTGACGCTCGCCTTCCTCGGCACGAAACCGCCGTCGCCGGCCGCCACGCTGATTGCGCAGGTGTGCGCGCTGATCTACTTCGCGTTTTTCCTCGGCATGCCGTTCTGGACGCGGCTTGGCACGTTCAAGCAGCCGCCCGAGCGGGTGCGGTTCAAGCCCCACTAATCGCGAGCCAGGAGAACACGAAATGAAGAAACTGCTTTCGACGTGCGCGTTGATCGGCGCGACACTGCTCGCGTTCGTGGCCGCTCCGGCGCACGCGGACGAGAATTTCCCGCTCGACCGCGCGCCCGATAACGCGGAGAATTTCGCTTCTTTGCAGCACGGCGCACAATTGTTTGTAAACTACTGCCTGAATTGCCACAGTGCGAACCTGATGCGCTACAACCGGCTGACGGACCTCGGCATTACGCCGGCGGCCATTCAGTCGAACCTGCTGTTCACCACCGACAAGGTCGGCAACACCATGACCGTGGCGATGCGCCCCGACGACGCGAAAGCGTGGTTCGGCGCGAGTCCGCCGGATTTGTCGGTGGAAGCGCGAGCGCGTAGCAAAGACTGGCTGTACACGTATTTGCGCAGCTTTTATCGCGACAATACGCGGCCGACCGGCTGGAACAATCTGGTGTATGAGAACGTGAGCATGCCTCACGTGCTGTGGCAGCTTCAGGGGCAGCGTACCGCGAAGTTCGGTGACGAAACCGACGAAAAAACTGGTGAGACGGTACACAAATTTGTCGGCTTCCAGCAGGTCACTCCGGGGACGATGTCGCCGGTAGATTATGATTCTGCTGTGGCCGACCTCGTGTCGTACCTGTCATGGATGTCCGAACCGACGCAGAAAACCCGCAAACAGCTTGGCGTGTGGGTGCTGCTCTTCCTCGGCATCCTGAGCTTTTTCGCCTGGCGACTGAACGCCGCGTACTGGAAACATATCAAATAATCACGCCGTCGTCCGGCGTGGGGCCGGCGCCAGGAAGAACCTGCTGAACGGTTTTTCCGCGCGCTGGCCCTTCAGCTTTTTGAGGAAACGTAAACATGATGGTTCTGTATTCCGGCACAACTTGCCCGTTCTCCCAGCGTTGCCGGCTGGTGTTGTTCGAAAAGGGCATGGACTTCGAGATCCGCGACGTCGACCTGTTTAACAAGCCGGAAGACATCGCCGTGATGAATCCGTATGGTCAGGTTCCGATTCTCGTCGAACGGGACCTGATTCTGTACGAATCGAACATCATCAACGAGTATATCGACGAGCGCTTCCCGCACCCGCAACTGATGCCGGCCGATCCGGTTCAGCGCGCCCGCGCCCGCCTGTTCCTGTTGAACTTCGAAAAGGAACTATTCGTCCACGTCGGCACGCTCGAAAACGAAAAGGGCAAGGCCGCCGAGAAGAATCACGAAAAGGCGCGCCTCGCGATCCGCGATCGCCTGACGCAGCTTGCGCCAATTTTCCTGAAGAATAAGTACATGCTGGGCGAGGAGTTCTCGATGCTCGACGTCGCGATCGCGCCGCTCCTGTGGCGTCTGGATCACTACGGTATCGAGCTGTCGAAGAACGCCGCACCGCTGATGAAGTACGCCGAGCGCATTTTCAGCCGCCCGGCTTATATCGAAGCGCTGACGCCTTCGGAAAAGGTGATGCGTCGTTGAGTTTGGCTTTGGGGTGAGGGCGCCGCGCTCATGGTTTTGCGCGGGCCC
>DASPZL010000374.1:0-10519 GCA_035636295.1 Paraburkholderia sp. | reverse complement strand
TCATTGAGCTGCTGCATGCTCGCGTAAGCCATGGGATCGCCCTGCCGCTCATACAGATTCGGCGCGATCGCCAGGTAACCCTGCTTGGCGAAGCGCCGGCACACGTCGGCGATATGCTCGTGGACACCGAAAATCTCATGCACGACGATGATCACCGGCAAATGCGTCTTGCCCTTCGGCTGCGCGCGATACGCCGGCACCATCGTGTCGCCCGAACGCACGGCCACCTCGCCGGCTTCGAGCCCGTCGCTATCGGTATGGATGGTTTGCGCCGACACCGGCAGCACGGCCGCGGCGAAACCGGTGCCGAGCGCGGCCTTGATGAAGGTGCGTCGATTGAAGGGAACGTGCGGGACCAGGCTGTCGATATCGGGTTTCAGCATGCGGCGCTCCTCGATTGACTCGGGTAACTCGATTGAATGTTGGAGGCAACAGGATACGCCTCACGCGCGTCCTGTTGCACATGCTACGTTCGCGAGCGCCGTCAATGCAGCTTGACCCGCGGCAGCGTGGTGCGCCGCAGCCAGTGCGCGAAGGTATCGAGCACCATCCGCGCATAGCCGTGCAGCGCGGCGATATGCAGCCGGTATAGCGACATGTACATGAAGCGCGCGAACAGCCCCTCGATCAGCATATTGCCGCCGATCACGCCGCCCATCAGATTGCCGACCGCGCTGAAGTGCCCGAGCGACACCAGCGAGCCGAAGTCGCGATAAGTGAATTCCGGCAGCGGCTTGTTGTCGAGCCGCGCCGCCAGCGCCTTCAGCAGAAAGCTCGCCTGCTGGTGCGCCGCCTGCGCGCGCGGCGGCACATTGCGCTCATTGCCCGGCCACGGGCAGGCGGCGCAATCGCCGAGCGCGAAGATGTTGTCGTCGATTTCGGTTTGCAACGTGCGGCGCACGTTCAGTTGGCCCAGCCGATTGACGGGCAGGCCGTCGAGCTGGCTCAGGATAGGCGGCGCCTTGATGCCCGCCGCCCACACCGTCAGATCGGCACGCACGGTTTTGCCGCTGGCCGTACGGATGATGCCGGGCGCGACCTCGGCCACCGTTTCGCCGGTCATCAGCTTCACACCGAGCTTGGTCAGCAGCTCGGCGGTGGCTGTCGAGACGCGTTCCTGCAAAGCCGGCAAAATGCGCGGCCCCGCCTCGATCAGCACGATGCCGACATCATGCCGCGGATCGAGCTTGTGCAAGCCATACGCGGACAACACCTGCGCCGTGTTACGCAATTCAGCCGAGAGTTCGACGCCCGTCGCGCCGCCGCCGACGATCGCCACCTGGATGCGCGGCTCGGTGGAAGGCGACGTGCCCGGTCCCGATTCAACGGGCTCATGCACCTGATGCTCGGCGCGCATGCATGCCGCGATCAGCCGCTTGCGGAAGCGCTCGGCCTGGCTGACCGTATCGAGCGCGAGGGAGAATTCAGGCGCGCCTTTCACGCCGAAGAATGCCGTGGTGCTGCCGATCGCGATAATCAGCGTGTCGTATTCAAGCTGGCGTTCGGGCAGCAGTTCCGCGCCGTCGTCGTCGAGCACGGTGCCGAGCGTGATGAGTCTGTTCGCGCGGTCGAGTCCGGTCAAGTCGCCCTGCTGAAACTCGAAACCATGCCAGCGCGCTTGCGCCGCGTATTCGAGCTCCTGCGTGAACGGGTCCATGCTGCCCGCCGCCACCTCGTGCAGCAACGGCTTCCAGATATGCGTCGGGTAGCGGTCGACGAGCGTCACTTGCGCCCGCACGCTTCCCTTGTTCTTGTGGGGCGCATAGCGATCACCCAAGCGTGTCGCCAACTCCAGTCCCCCCGCACCTCCGCCAACGACGATAAAACGATGCATTGAACTCTCCGTGTTTGCCGATGGGTTATGCGTCGCGACGGCGCGCATGAAACGCGCGCCGTCTTTCAGCGATTGTCCGCGAGCCGCACGGGTTGTCACAAGCCATCAATGCGCATGTGTGACATGCACACGACGATATCGCCCGATACCTACTATCGTGCGCCCCGTCACATGCGTGTCAATGCGCTTCTTCCCAGTTCAGGCCGGCGCCCACTTCGGCGACCAGCGGCACCTTCAGGTCCGCGACACCGCACATCAACTCGGGCAAGCGCTTGCGCACGTCGGACAACTCTTCGTCCGGTACTTCGAGAATCAATTCGTCGTGCACTTGCATGATCATGCGCGTGCCGATCTTCGAGTCTTCGATCCACTTCTGCACCGCGATCATCGACAGCTTGATGAGGTCGGCGGCCGTGCCTTGCATCGGCGCGTTAATCGCCGCGCGCTCGGCCGCCTGGCGGCGCGGACCGTTGCCGCCGTTGATCTCCGGCAGCCACAGGCGTCGGCCGAACACGGTCTCGACGTAGCCCTTGGCCTTCGCGCTCACACGCGTTTCGTCCATATAACGCGCGACGCCCGGATAACGTGCGAAATAGCGGTCGATATACAGCTTGGCCGCATCGCGCGTAATGCCGAGATTCGAGGCGAGACCGAACGAGCTCATGCCGTAGATCAGGCCGAAGTTGATGACCTTGGCCACGCGCCGCTGATCGTTCGAAACTTCGAGCGGCGTCACGCTGAAGATTTCCGCCGCGGTGGCGCGGTGAATGTCTTCACCTTGCGAGAACGAGCGCAGCAAGGACTCATCGCCGGAAATGTGCGCCATGATGCGCAATTCGATCTGCGAGTAGTCCGCGGAGACAAGCTTGTGGCCCGGCGGCGCAATGAACGCCTCGCGAATACGGCGGCCCTCGCCGGTGCGCACGGGAATGTTCTGCAGGTTCGGATCGTTCGACGCCAGCCGGCCCGTCACCGCGACGGCCTGCGCGTAATTCGTGTGTACGCGGCCCGTGGTGGCGTTGACCATGCGCGGCAGCTTGTCGGTGTACGTCGATTTCAGCTTCGACAAGCCGCGGTGTTCGAGCAGGATCTTCGGCAGCGGATAGTCTTCGGCGAGTTTTTGCAGCACTTCTTCGTCGGTGGACGGCGCGCCGCTCGGCGTCTTCTTGACCACCGGCAATTCAAGCTTCTCGAAGAAGATCTCACCGATCTGCTTCGGTGAGCCGAGGTTGAATTCGCCGCCGGCCAGCACGTACGCTTCGCTTTCGAGTTGAATCAGACGCGTGGCGATTTCGCTGCTTTGCTGACGCAGCTTTTCCGCGTCGATCAAGACGCCGGTGCGCTCCATCTTGCGCAGCACGCGCGAGGTCGGCACCTCGATGCCGCGATAGACATGCTCGAGCGTTTTCTCCGCGGCCACTTGCGGATACAAGGCCTGATGCAGACGCAGTGTGATGTCGGCGTCTTCGGCCGCGTATTCGGCGGCCTTGTCCAACGCGACTTCGTCGAAACCGATTTGCTGCGCGCCCTTGCCCGCCACCTCTTCGTATTTGATCGTCTTGACGCCGAGATGGCGCAGCGCGAGGCTGTCCATGTCGTGCGTGCGGTGCGATTCGAGCACGTACGATTGCAGCAGCGTGTCGTGTTCGATGCCGCGCATTTCGATGCCGTAGTTCGCCAGCACCTGCTCGTCGTATTTCAGATGCTGACCGACCTTCTTATGCTCGGCGCTTTCGAGCCACGGCTTGAGCTTCGCGAGCACTTCGTCGCGCGGCAATTGCACGGGCGCGTCCGGGCCGCGATGCGCGACCGGCACGTAAGCCGCGCTCCCGGCTTCCACCGAGAGCGACAGACCGACGATCTGCGCCGTCATCGGATCGAGCGAGGTGGTTTCCGTATCGAACGAGGTCAGCTCGGCCGCGTTGATCTTTTCGAGCCACGCGTCGAATTGCTCCCACGTCTGCACGGTATCGTAGTGGCGTTCGTGGTCGACGCTCAACGCCGGCGGCGTGTCCGTTTCCGGACCTTCCACCGCGTCGGCGATTTCCACTTCGCGCAGCCAGGTCTTGAAGCCGTGGCGCGTGAACAGGTCGCGCAGTTCCGCGCGCGATTCCGGCTGGCTTTGCAGGCTTTCCCCGATCGACACGATATGGTCGGTCAGATCGCAATTGCGCTCCACGGTGACGAGTTTCTTCGCCATCGGCAGAAAATCGAGCGCACGTCGCAGATTGTCTCCTACCGCACCTTTGATTTCGTCAGCATGTGCGACGATGCCATCCAGCGTCTCGTATTGCGTGAGCCACTTGAGCGCGGTTTTCGGCCCGCATTTCTCGACGCCCGGCACGTTGTCGACGGTATCGCCGATCAACGACAGGTAGTCGACGATGCGCTCCGGCGGCACGCCGAACTTGGCGAGCACGCCCGCGCGATCGAGCGTTTCGTTGGTCATCGTATTGATGAGGGTGACATGATCCGACACGAGCTGCGCCAGATCCTTGTCACCCGTCGACACGATCACCTTCATGCCGCGCTTTTCCGCCTCCGTGCTGAGCGTGCCGATCACGTCGTCGGCCTCGACGCCGTCGATCATCAGCAACGGCCAGCCGAGCGCGCGCACGGCGACGTGAATCGGCTCGATCTGGCGCGAGAGATCGTCCGGCATCGACGGACGATTCGCCTTATAGTCTGCATACCAGTCGTCGCGAAACGTTTTGCCCTTGGCGTCGAACACGCACGCGCTATACTCTGCTGTGACTTCCTTGCGCATGCGCCGCAGCATGTTGATCATTCCATAGAGCGCACCCGTCGGACCACCTTCGGGTCCGCGCAGATCAGGCATCGCATGGTAGGCCCGGTACAGATAACTCGAGCCGTCTACCAATAGCAGGGTCTTACCTTCAAGCTCAGTTCCCAGGATTTGTTCTTCAGGCATTATGACTAAGAGAAAAGTGATTCCGAGTCTGCGATCACTCGCAGATCAAGAGCGCGCTACGGCCAAGAAGGCCCGCGCGTCGTGGCAGATGTTCACGATTATGGCAGAGTTTATCGAGGCGACCGAGTACCTCTCGGAGATTCGTCCCGCTGTCAGCATCTACGGTTCGGCGCGCCTGAAACCGAATTCGCCGTACTACAAACTGGCCACGCAAATCGCGCGCAAGCTGTCCGACGCCGGCTTCGCGGTGATCTCCGGCGGCGGTCCCGGCATCATGGAAGCGGCCAATAAAGGCGCACATGCGGGCAAGGCGCCCTCGGTCGGCCTGAACATCGAACTGCCGCACGAGCAATCGGGCAATCAGTGGCAGGACATCTCGCTGCGCTTTCGCCACTTCTTCACGCGCAAGGTTACGTTCGTAAAGAATTCGGATGCCGTGATCGTGATGCCGGGCGGCTTCGGCACGCTGGACGAACTCGCCGAAGTGCTCACGCTGATCCAAACCAAGAAGTCGCGCCACGTGCCGATCATCTTGGTGGGCGGCGAGTTCTGGGAAGGTCTGCTCGCGTGGTTCAAGAACTCGCTCACGCCGATGGGCCTGATCAATCCGACCGATATGGACCTGATGCAGGTGATCGACGATCCGGACCAGGTGCTCGAAGCGGTGCTGAAGTTCTACGAAGACCGCGAAGAAGCTGAGCCTCATCCGGCCAAGTCGGATGAGGACCGGATGTTCTATTTGTGATGGCCTGCTTTTTGCGCCTCAACGGCGCGAATTAATAGTCCATCAGCACACGAGCGCTAGCGGGCGGCTTCCAGGCCGCCCGTTTCCGCTTCATCGGTCTGGTCGCCCTGCGCTTGCAGCCATTCGCAGAACTGCGCCACCAGCGGCGCATGCGCGACCTCGCGCCTCGCCACCCACCAATAGCCGCGCGCATCGATACGCGGGCCGGCCAGCGGCACGACGAGCCGCCCCGACGCGAGTTCGTCCGCCAGCAACGGCAACGGGCCGAGCGCCACGCCGAGCCCGTCCACCGCGGCCTGCAAGGCCAGATAGAAGTGATCGAACGACTGCTTCTTCCGGCATTTCGCCGTCACGCCGGCTGCCGATAGCCAGTGGCTCCAGGCGTCGGGCCGTGTGTCCGAATGCAGCAGCACGTGTTTCGCGAGATCGTCGGCTGAGTTGATCGGCAGGCGTTGCAGCAGCGCGGGACTGCACACCGGAAGCTCGCTTTCGCCGAGAAAGTGGCCGCTCATGCAGTTCGCCCAATGAGCCGGCCCGCGCCGCACGGCGACGTCGAAACTGTCCAGCGTTTCGACCGGCGCGTTCGACGTCGACAACCTCAACTCCACATTCGGCACCTTGCGCTGGAACTGATGCAGACGCGGCAGCAGCCATTTCATCGCGAAGGTCGGCAGCGCATTCACGCGCAGCACATGAACGACGCCGGTGTCGCGCAATTGGTCCGTGGCGAGCGCGATGCTGTCGAACGCGGCCTGCACGGTGGCCAGATAGCGGCGGCCGTCTTCGGTCAGACGCACGCGTTTGCCGCGACGCTGGAACACCTGCACGCCGAGCCACGTTTCGAAAGACGCGACCTGGCGGCTGATTGCACCGTGTGTCACATGCAGTTCGTTTGCCGCAGCGGTGAAACTTTCGTGCCGTGCGGCTGCTTCAAAGGCACGCAGCGCCGGGAAAGGAGGAAGATTACGGGCCATGCTTGTGATTGTAGATCACAAAGGCGCGCTCAAAAATCGTTTTGCTCGCCGCCGCTTCGGCGCTAATCTCCTGAGCTTCAACTGGAAGCTTAGCGATATGGACCACAAACTGACCTCGCCCGAATCCGCACTCGCGCCCACGCCCACGGTGCGTGAAATTTTCGGCGGCTTTCTCGGGCTCGGGCTGATCTCGTTCGGCGGCGCGCTGCCGCTGGCGCGGCGCGCACTGGTCGAACAGCGCCGCTGGCTGAGCGCCGAGGAATTCACCAACTTGCTCGGCCTCTGCCAATTCTTGCCGGGCGGCAACGTGATCAACCTTTCAGTGGCGATGGGCATGCGCTTTCGCGGCGTGCCGGGCGCGCTGGCCGGCCTGCTGGGGTTGATTGCGGGACCGTCGCTGGTGGTGATCGGCCTTGGCGTGCTGTACGAAAACACGCAAAACGACCCGCACGTTCGTCATCTGTTCGCCGGTCTCGCCGCCGCCGCGGCCGGCCTGCTGATCTCGATGGCCGTGAAAATCCTGCTGCCGTTGCGCAACAAACCGATGGGCGCCCTCATCGCGGCGCTCGGTTTCATCGCGATCGCGATCATGCGTCTGCCGCTTCTGCCCACCATGCTGGTGCTGACGCCGATCAGCATCTACCTCGCGGCGAGGAACGCACAATGACCGACACGCTCATTTCCCTCGCCATCATCTTCAGCCAGCTTTCGTTGCTCGCGTTCGGCGGTGGCAACACGATTCTTCCGGAGATGCAGCGTCAGGTGGTGGAGGTGCATCACTGGATGCCGGCCAGCGAATTCAGCGCATTGTTCGCGCTCGCCCAGGCCGCGCCGGGGCCCAATCTGATGATCGTCACGCTGGTCGGCTGGCACGTGGCCGGCTGGGCGGGGATGCTGGTGACGTCGGTGGCGAAGTTCGGGCCGTCGTCGATCGTGACGATACTCGCGCTGCACGCCTGGGACCGCTTCAAGGACCGTCCGTGGCGGCGTCATGCACAAATGGGGCTGGTGCCGGTGACGGCCGGCATCGTCGCGGCGAGCGCGGCCCTGATCGCTGAGGCGTCGAACCCGACTGCGATTGCGTGGGCGATCACCGCCTTCACCGCCGTCATGGCGTTGAAAACGCGCGTTCATCCGCTGTGGCTGCTGGCGGCCGGGAGCTTGATCGGGTTGACCGGATTTGGGCAGCTTTGAGCGTTTCGCGCGACGTGTAAATAACGCGAGCAGGGCGAGCCAGTGCTCGCCCGTGCCGCTTGAAAAACCGCTGCTTACTGAAACGCCACTTCCGCGAAACTGCGCAGCTTGCGGCTATGCAGACGATGCAGCCCGTTCGTCCGCAACAATTCCATCGCCTTCACGCCGATCTGCAGATGCTGATCCACCTGCGCGCGGTAGAACTGATCCGCCATGCCGGGTAGCTTCAGTTCGCCATGCAGAGGCTTGTCCGACACGCATAGCAAGGTGCCGTAAGGCACGCGGAACCGGAAGCCGTTCGCGGCGATCGTCGCGCTTTCCATATCGAGCGCGACCGCGCGGCTTTGCGACAGCCGCTGCACCGGCTCGCGATGATCGCGCAGTTCCCAGTTGCGGTTGTCCACGCTCGCCACCGTGCCCGTGCGCATCACGCGCTTTAACTCGACGCCGTCGAGTTGCGTGACCTGCGCGACCGCGCGCTCCAACGCCACCTGCACTTCGGCGAGCGCCGGAATCGGCACCCACAGCGGCAAGTCGTCGTCGAGCACGTGATCCTCGCGCACGTAGCCGTGCGCCAGCACGTAGTCGCCGAGACGCTGTGTATTGCGCAGACCCGCGCAGTGGCCGAGCATGATCCACGCATGCGGACGCAGCACGGCGATGTGATCGGTGATGGTCTTCGCGTTCGACGGCCCCACGCCGATGTTGATCATCGTGATGCCGCTGCCGTCCGCGCGCTTGAGGTGATACGCGGGCATCTGCGGCAGGCGCGGCGGCGCCGTGCCTTCCTGCGCCTGCTCGCCGAGATTCTCGTTGTACGTAACCACGTCGCCGGGTTCGACGAACGACGTGTATTCGCTGCGATAGGCGCGCAGTTCCTCGTCGTCGGTGTGGGCCATCATCGTGCGGCCGAGTTTGACGAACTCGTCGATATAGAACTGGTAGTTCGTGTACAGCACGTAGTTCTGGCAATGCGTGGGCGACGTGGCCGTATAGTGCTTCAGCCGATGCAGCGAGAAATCGACCCGCGCCGCCGTGAACAGCGCCAGCGGATGCGGGTCGCCCGGCAGCGGCTCATACGTGCCGTTGACGATGCGGTCGTCGAGCAGCGCGAGGTCGGGCGTGTCGAACACGTCGCGCATCAGGAACAGGCGTTCGCGGTCCAGATCGCCTTCCAGGTGGATGCCCTCGGCGAACGCGAAATGAATCGGAATCGGGTGTTCCGACACGCCCACTTCGATCTGCACGTGATGGTTCTTCGCCAGCAATCGCAACTGCTCGCGATAGTAGTTGCCGAACAGATCCGGGCGCGTCACGGTCGTCTCGAACACGCCGGGACCCGCGACGAAACCGTACGAGCGGCGCGAGTCGATATGCGTATTGACCTCGGTGCACACGCGAACGAACGGATAGCAGGCGCGCACCCGGCTCTCGAACGGCTCGTTGCGTCGGTAGCGGGCGAAGGCGTCGCGCAGGAACGAGGTGTTCGCTTCGTAGATCGCCGACAGATGCGTGACGGCCTCGGTGGCATCGTCGAAGGATTCAGTTGGAAAGCTGTTGGCGGGAGTCTGCACCGCGCGTTGATTGGTATCGTTTTTCATCTTCATTCGCCTCGATTGATGAGACGACATTACCACGGAACCCGCGATCGCCAAATGACCGCGCGGCGCTGATCTCAACCGCTGCAACGACGGCCGGGACATTGTCGGCACGACGCGCCAAAGCGGCGCAAAATAAGGCGGTCGCGCCCGGAGGCTGGCCTGGATTTGCTAGAATCGGGGCACCTATTGGAGAATCACCATGAAGCCGCTCCTTCCCGTCGCCGTTGCACTGGCCCTTGCCTTTGGCAACGCCGCGATGGCTGCCCAGCCCGTCGATGACACTCCGCCCGCCGGCGCGCCCCAGTCCGCCAATGAACGGGCCGGTCTGCCCGACCTGGAGAAGATCAATCGTCCGGCCGCGCAGGTCAGCTCGAAGGTCGAAATCAACGTCCCGCGCACGCCGAGCTTCCACGAACGTAGCGCCAACGGCACCGAAATCACCGAATATCGTGACAAAGGCAAGCCCGTTGAAATCAACGTGCATTCGAATCTCGGCACGCGCTACCAGATGAGCGCGCCGCTCGACACGTCGCCCACCGTGCGCGACAACGGCCGCGCGAGCACGCGTCTGCCGTCGGTGAATCTGACTTATTGATGCATTGCCGGGCGGTGGCCCGGCGCGGAGGCCGTGCCGCTGGTCCGCGAGGCGTCGCGTTGGCGCCTTCGGGGCTGCTTGCCGTGTTTTAGCCAGGCGGACGCGGCATTGCCGGATCGACTTGCGGACCGACCACTCCGATTGACCACGCTTCGGCACCGTTTTCCGCACCGCATCTGTCACGGCATTTGCACCGCGTTTGCCACCGCGTTTGCCACATTCAGCACTGGCCGCACCACGCCAGCCCGACCAACCTGATCCGACGTTTCCCGCATGGCTGTCTTCACCGCTGTCACCGAACCCCAACTAGCAGAATGGATGCGCCATTACGATCTCGGCGAAGTCGTCGAGTTTCGCGGCATCCCGTCCGGTATTGAGAACAGCAACTTTTTTCTGACGACGACGCGCGGCGAATACGTCCTCACGATTTTCGAAAAGCTGACGGCCGAACAACTGCCGTTCTATCTCGACCTGATGCGGCATCTGGCCTCGCATCGCGTGCCGGTGCCGGACCCCATGCCGCGCGAAGACGGGGCGCTGTTCGGCATTTTGCACGGCAAGCCGGCCGCCATCGTGACCAAGCTCGAGGGCGCGCCGGAGCTGGCGCCGCGCGTCGAACACTGCATCGAGGTCGGGCAAATGCT
>DASPZL010000373.1:0-3303 GCA_035636295.1 Paraburkholderia sp. | reverse complement strand
CGTTCATGACCGTGGGCTGAAGCAGGTCACGAAAATTGGCGAGCGTGAAGTGGCCCTGCGAATCCTGGAACGCGCCGATCATCAGGAAGCCGGTCGGCAGAATCAGGAACAGCAGCGCGAAGGTGAAAAACGGCACCACGCCGATCCAGGCGAGGAACTGCGACGCGCGGCCCGGACCGTCGACGCGTGGCGTTGGGGTGGGCACGGGCGGAACCAGCAATTCCGGCTGGACCGACCCGGCATCCGATGAAGCACTCATAGCTCACCTTTGGCAATCTGGCTAACGCCGGGGGCACCGCTCATTGCAAGCGACGCGCCGCCGGCAAACTTCACGCTATGGTTTAAAGCCGCGAAACAGCCGCGACCAGGTTCGCCGCCGTGCTTACTTGACGTTCGCGCCGACCGCTTCGTCCCAATGCTTGGTGATGGTTTCCTTGTACGCGTCCTGTTGGGACAGCGTCGGGAACACCACATTCTTGTACGACGAGGGCGGCGGCAGCTTGTCGAGCAGCGCTTGCGGGACCTTCTTCGCCGCGACCATTTCGTTATAGCGCATCGGGTGGCAATAGCCGGTCAGCCAGCCGATCTGCCCTTCGTCCGAGTACAGATATTCCATCCACAGCTTGGCCGCGTTCGGATGCGGCGCATAAGCGCTGATCGCCTGAACATACACGCCCGCTACCACGCCCGTCTTCGGAATCACCACCTGCACCTTCGGATTGCCCTTGAGCGTATCGCGGTCCGCCAGCGCGTTGTAGTCCCAGCGCACGATGATCGGCGTCGTGCCCTGCGCGAGCGATGCGGCCTTGCCGATCACCGGCACGAAATTGCCGCTCTTGTTCAGGTCGGCGAAGTATTTGAGCCCGGCTTTGTCGGCCTTGCTTACGTCGCCCTTGCTTTGCGACAGACCCGCCGCGAACACGGCCTGGATCGCCTGGTTGGCCGAGCGCGGGTCGCCCGCGAGCGACACGGCGTTCTTGTAGTCCGGCTTGAGCAGATCGCTCCAGTCGGACGGCGCCTTGTCGATCATGTCGGCGTTCACTTCAAACGACAGCACGCCGTAGTAATCGCCGTACCAGTAGCCGTCGGCATCTTTCAGTTCTTTGGGAATCGAGTTCCACGACGCGACCTTGTACGGTTGCAGCAAACCTTCAGCCTTCGCGGAGGGACCGAACGACAAACCCACGTCGATCACGTCGGGCGCTTGCGGACCCTTGTTGCCCTTGTTCGCCTTGATGGCTTCGACTTCGTCGCCCGAACCGGCATCCGGATTCAGCTCGTTGATCTTGATGCCGTATTTCTTCTGAAAGCCGGCGACCAGTTGACCGTAGTTGCACCAGTCGTGCGGCAACGCGATCACGGTGAGCTGGCCTTCCTGCCTGGCGGCGGCGATCAGTGCGTCGAGCGGCGCGGCCGAGGCGCTACCCACGCCGGCTGCGGCGACGCCCGCAACGGCCGACATCGAAAGTATGCGAGCTAACGCGGTGCGGTTCATAGTCTTCCCCATCCTCTGCCGAAATTGCTACGTTTGGAAAATTTCTGGTTCGAGCGTCAGAGCGGGCGAGTGCAGACTTGCACTCGCCCGCCCGCGTCATGTTCACACCGGGTTCGCCGGCGCGGAAAACATGTCGGGTTTCAGTCTATCGATACGATCGGTACAAATCATGTCAACGCCCCACTGTGCAAGCAGCCGTGCGCGCGCCGGTTCGTTCACCGTGTAGGCGAGCACGCGCAAGCCGGCCGCATGGATTTCAGCGACCAGCGGCTCGCTCAGATGCCGGTGGCTTGCGTGCAGCGACACGCAGTCCAGTTCGCGCACGATGCGCAGCCAGTCCGCCGGCACCTCTTCGAACAGCATGCCGCGCTGCAATGACGGCGCGGCGTCGCGCGCCGCGGCGAGCGCGCCGAATGAAAACGATGAAAGCAGCGGCGGCGTCTGTCCTTGCCACAACGTCAGCGCGCCGCCTGCGACCAGCCGGCCGGTGATCTCGTCGCGGCCCGGACACGGTTTGATTTCGATGTTGGCGGCAAGGCCGTCACGCGCGCAACGCCCGGCCGCCTCGGCAAGCGTCGGCAGGCGCGCACCGGCGAATTGCGGCCCGTACCAGGCGCCGGCATCGAGCGCGGCGAGTTGCGCCCACGTGCATTCAGCGGCGGCGCCATGACCGTTGGTGGTGCGTTCGAGGGTGTCGTCGTGCAGCAGGAAGAGTTGATTGTCCGCGGAAAGCTTGGCGTCGAACTCGACCATGCGGTAGCCGTGGCGCACGCAAGCGTCGAAACCGGCTAGCGTGTTTTCAGGCGCGAGGCTGCCGCCGCAGCGATGCGCGACCAGTTGCGGATACGGCCAGCGATCAATCCCGTTTCCCACGTCTCGTTACCTTCCATGCGGATAGTTCGAAATAGGCGCGACGCTATGATTTGCGAAGGCTAAGTTGAAATACACAAACTTGCAAGCTGCCAAAAAAATACAACACAATCCGGCTATAGTAGTACGCTTGACATCGTTCGGACACACATCCGTGCCCACGATGTCGTCATTAGAAACAAGTTGTGTAACGCGCGTTCGCATCCAGGGAAAAACGCATGTGGCAGGAAGACCGTCATCAGAGAATTCGCGCGTTGCTGTCGACGCTTCAACGCGTGTCGACTGAACGGATCATGGCGGACCTTGGCGTGTCACGCGAAACCGTGCGGCGCGATCTGCTCGATCTCGAAGCGCTCGGCGAACTGCGGCGCGTGCATGGCGGCGCGATCAGGCCCGGCGACGAAGCGCCGATCGCCGAGCGCGCCCACATGCGCGTCAAATCCAAAACGGCGATCGCCAAGGCGGCCACCGGTTTGATCGCGAGCGGCCAGACGCTTTTCATCGACGCGGGCACCACCACCGCGGCGCTCGCCGAACAGCTGGCGAAACTGGCGAATCTCACCATCGTCACCAACTCGATCGACGTCGCGCTGAAAATGCGCGGCGCCGTGGAGCAAGCCGAAGCGGCCAACGAAGTCATCCTGCTCGGCGGCTCGATCAGCGACCGGGCAATGGCGACCACCGGCGCCACCACCGTGCTCGATATCCAGCGCTATCGCGCGGACATGGCGCTGCTGTCGCCGGTCGGAATCGACCACCGGCATGGCGCGACCAACTATGATCACGCCGAAACCGAAGTGGCGCGCGCGATGGTCGCCAACGCGGACCGCGTGATCATCCTCGCCGACTACAGCAAGATCGGCCAGCGCAGCCGCATTTCGTACTGCCCGGCCGACAGGATCGACGTGCTCGTCACCAACAAAAAGGCGGCCGAAGCC
>DASPZL010000372.1:0-10364 GCA_035636295.1 Paraburkholderia sp. | reverse complement strand
TGAAATCCGCGAGTTCGAACATGCGATGCAGACAGTCGCCCGCCGCCGCGCCGCGCGGAAACGCGAGAACGTCGTCCTCGGCGTAGGGCGGCGCCTGCGGCGCGGGCAACGGCACCGGCACGAGCGCATCGGCGATCTCATCGTGATCGGGCCGCACTTCTTCCGCCGGCGCATGCGCTTCCTCGGCTTTGCTGCCGGCGGCGATCAGGCCGCTGAAACTCGCCATGCGCCACTGATCGCGCAAGGGCCGGCGATTGGCGCGCGCCTGCATCCGCGCGCCGCTGTCCTGGGTGCTTTCCAACGGCACGCGGCGCGCCACTTTCGGCAACGCTTGCAGCGTGATCGGGCCGCCCGCCAGCGCCTGCCAGCTTGCCGACAAAGCGGCTTCGTCGGGCGGATCGGTGAGCCAGTCGTCGAAGCTGTGGCCGCTGCCGCCCACCAGCCAGTTCAACACGCTGCGGCGCGACTCCCTGGTGGACCGCGACGACAGATACGTGCCGGCAACCAGATAGCAACGGTACACGGCGCGCGTCAACGCCACGTAGACGAGCCGCGCCCGCTCCGCCGCCTGTTCACGCACCGCGTAACGCGACGCACGCTCGGCCTCCTCGTCGTCGCACCCGTAGTGCAGCACCGCGCCGCCCGTTTCGTCGTGATATTCGCGCGCATCGGGCAAACCGGAAGACGGCGGCTCGCGCAGCGCGCCGTCGTTCAGGAACGGACAGAACACCACCGCATATTCCAGCCCCTTCGATTTGTGGACGGTGACGATCTGCACGAGGTTACGATCCGACTCGAGCCGCAACTGCGCGTCCTCGCCGCCGCCTTGCGTGCGTTGCGCGGCGAGCCAGCGCAAGGTCGGCGCGATACCGGGTTGCGTGGCGGCGCGCGCCTGCACGAGTTCGGCCAGGTGATTCACGTTCGTCAGACGGCGCTCGCCGTCGGCTCCGGCGACCAGCCGTTGCGCGACCCGCAGTTCGCGCATCAGCGTGCGCCACATCACCGCGAAGCCGCGCTCGTGCCACAGCGTCCGGTAGCGTGAAAAACGCTCGACCCAGCCCATCGCGTCCGCGGCATGCGCGGGGTCGTCGGCAGGCGCGGGCGCGTCGGCGGTCTGCTCGAGACGCCACAGCGCAGCGGCGTCGAGGCCGAGCCAGTCGGTCGCCAGCGCGGCGCGCAGGCGGCGCAGATCGCCCGGCGTGTCGACCGCGGCCAGCACGCGCTCGATCTGCTCCGCGTCGAGCGTCGCGAACACCGAGGCCTGCGCCAGTTCCACGCTGCCGACGCCCCACGCCGCCAGCACGCGTTTGATCAGACTGCCCTGCTTATGCGTTTGCACCAGCACCGCGATGTTGCCGGGAGCAAGCGGCAGGTCGCCGATCGTCACGGCGCCTTCGCGCGCGCCGCGCAACAGCCGCACGATCTCGGCCGCGCACGCTTCGCTCGCTTCACGCTGAGCCTCGCGTTTGGTCAACGCCGCGTCGCCTTGCGGCAGGCTCCAGATGCGGAAGTCGCCGGCGCTAGAGTCCGGATCGGAGAAAGGCGGCCTGCGCCGCTCGCCCGCGCGCACCGGCTGATAGTCGAGACCCTCGAGTACGAACGCCCGCGGATTGGCTTCGAAGAACCGGTTGCAAGCCTCGACGATCGGCGCGGTCGAGCGCTGATTGACCGCGAGCGTATAGCACGCTGAAGCCGCCGCGCGAGCCGCCAGATAAGTGTGCAGATCAGCCGCTCGAAAACTGTAGATCGCCTGCTTCGGATCGCCGACGAGAAACAGCGGTCCGGCCGGCGCGAAGATACGGCTGAAAATCGCGAACTGCAACGGATCGGTATCCTGAAACTCGTCGATCAGCGCGGCCGGATAACGCGTGCGCAATGCATCGGCAAGCCACGGGTGGGCGGCAAGCGCGCGATACAAATTGGATAGCAGATCGTCGAACGAGACCACGCGGCGCGTGCGCTTGCGCGCCACGAGTTCGGCGGGCGCGTAATCGAGCCAGGTCTGAACGAGCGAGAGCCAGCGCGCGCGTTGCGCGGCTTCGGCCGCGACCACGGCTGCCGCCAATGCTTCAGCGTGTTCGAAGAACGCGTGCTCGGGTGGTTCGAACTTGACCTTGGTGGCCTTCTTCAATGCCGACGCCGTCAGCTTCAACGCGGCCCGCGGCGGCGGCGCATGACAATCGCCCTGCGCGAAGTACTCGGTCCACGCGGCGATCGCCGCGCTCACGTGATCCGGCTTGTGCGTGGTCTTGCTCAGACGGTCTTGCGCCTGCGCCAGCAGACCGACGATCGACTCGCGCTCCGCGCGCCACACTTCGCACGCGGCATCGAAACCGGCTTGCGGATCGGCGCCGCTTCCGCTCGCATCGGTCTTGCCCCAGCGCAACTGCGCCAACGGCTTTTTCAGACGACGCGCAAGCTGCTCATCGAGTGAAGCGGGACCCGCGCGTTTTGCCACCAGCCAGGCGGCGAACGCGGGATGCGCATGGGCCACCGGCTCCACCTGCTCGCGCCAGAAATCAGCCGCCATTTCGAAGCGCAACGCAGCGTCGTCGGCTTCCATTTCGAAGGCGAACGGCATGGCGGCGGCGAACGGCGCCTCCTGCAACGCACGCTGACAGAATGCGTGGATCGTGTGAATCGCGGCCTGGTCGAACGTACGCAATGCGCGGCGCACCACCTTCAACGCGGCGTCACGCTCGATGCCCCGCTCGGGCGCCAGCGTCGTTTCAAAGAGACGCTGGATGAACGGATCGCCGCCGTCGTCGTCCATTTCAATTGCGCGATGCAGTTCCGCGAGACGGCCGCGAATGCGCTCGTGCAGTTCCGCGGTGGCCGCCTTCGTGAACGTGACGACGAGAATCTGATCCGCGTTCAGGTTCTTTTCGAGCAGCAGCCGCACGTACAACGCGCAAATGTTCCAGGTCTTGCCGGTTCCCGCCGACGCCTCGATCTGGTTGACGCCGCCGAGCGAACAGGCGAAGACGTCGAGCTCCCTGGCGACCGGCGCGTGATTCTGCACGGCACCGCTCATGATGCGCTCCGCAGATGTTGCACGAGCGGCTTGAAAACGATCGACGCGAGACTGCCGAACGGTTCGTCGAGCGTGAGCGGCGTGCCGCGCAGCGCGATGCGCAATGCCGGGTCGTCGGACTCGCCGCGCACGCGGTCATTGATCCACACACCTTGTGCCGCCGAATCGCTTTCGCTCACCTTGGTCCAGGCGCTCTTCGGGAAAAAGCGCAGCGGCAGCCTGCGCCCTGCCCTGAATAACGCGGCAAGCGGCGCCAGTTCATCGAGCGGCGCGGCGACCGGCGTGAGTTCGAAACTCTCGCCGCTGCCATGCCAGACGGTGCGGCGCGGGCCATTCGGCTGCGCGGCGCAATAGACCAGATGCGCGAGCCACGCGGACAGATAGTCGCGCGCGGTAGGTTTGGCGTAGCGAAAAATCACTTGTCCTGTTTCGGTCAGCAAATTCAAGGTGCCGTGCAATTGCAATGGTGTTTCGGCGGCTTGACGGAGCGCCGAGTCGTGACGGCCAAAGAGCGTACCTGTATCACCGCTATCGGGCCAGCGCGGCGCAATGTCGAGCACGAACGGCATGCGCTCGACGCCCGAAGCCACTTCGTGGCGCACGCTGTCGGCGAGCTGGCGCAGCGCGCCGAGCTCCCGCGAACGCCATACCGCGCCGGTCGCTCCGCCCGGCAACTCAGGACTGGCCGCAGCGACGCGGCGTACGCGTTCGAACAGGACGTCGTCTTCGGTATCGCGATCGAGCAATACGGGCAACAGACGCTCGGCCAATGCGTCGCGCCCCGCGTAATCGAGTTCGAACGGCTCGGTATCGAGCAATTCGCCCTGCGCATCCGACAACACGATACCCAGGCGGTCGCGCAACAACGCCCGCGCCGGATGCCGCCAGAAGCGCACGAATTCGTCGAAGGCAACCGGCGTGGCGTCTTCCGGCGGCAACGGTTGATCGAAGAATGGCGCGGCGGCCGGATGCCGCGGCGCGGCCAGCAACGTCGCCAGCTCCGCGCGATCGGCGTCGTAGGTGAACAGCTCACCGCGCGACGAGAAATAGTCCGACGCGAACGCCTGCAGCGGATGGTCGACGATGAACGCATGACGCGCGGCCTCGACTTCCGCTGGACTCGCCCCCTCGCCCGCCGACACTTGCGCGAGATGGTCGAGCAGTTCGTCGACCAGCGCGGCCGGCGGCAGCGGCGCGTTGTCGCGAATGCTGCGCCCCGTGTACGCGATGAACAACCGATCGCGCGCGGCCAGCAGCAGATCGAGGAACAGATTGCGCTCGTCGTCGCGGCGCTGCCGGTCGCCGGCTTTGCCGAACACGGCCATCAGGTCGAACTCGTCGGCGCGCGCGAGACTCGGCAGCACGCCGTCGTCCATGCCGAGCAGGCAGACGATCCGGTATGGCAAACCTCGCAAACTCGTCAGCGACGAAAACGTCACGCTGCCCCAGGGCACACCGCCACGTGCCGGGTCGTCGAGCGCTTCCGTGAGCGCGCCGCGCACCACCGCCGCCGGCAGCTTGACCTCCTGCGCGCCGGCTTGCATGGCATCGCCCATCTTGTCGATCGCGTCGCGCACTGCCGCCAGTGAATCCGCGAATTCCACGCCGCCGTCGAAACACTGCGCGAGTGTTTCGAGCAGCAGTTGCGTCCATTCGGCCGGCGTTTGTTCGACTGCGCAGCGCGAGGCGAAGGTGTCGATATCGTCGACGAAACGCGACAGGCGGCCGAGCAGTTCGGCATCCGACCCGTCGGCACCTTCCACCGGCAACCAGGCGTCGACCGGTTCGCCGCCGTCCGGCATCGCGTAACCCAGGTAGAGACGCGTGAGCGCGTCCGCGAACGTATGACGGGCGACGGGCACGTGTTCGCCGGTCGGTTCCACCGGCGCCAGCCCGCGCCGTGCGCCGGCCGCAGCCAGCCATTCCTGCGCGGCTTCGAGCGCGCTTGCAGCGATTGCGTAGCGCGCGGCAATCGCGTCCACGCGCAGCCACTCGATCAGATCAGGCGCGCCCACGCTGCACTCGGGCAGCGCCAGCCAGTCCAGCAACAGGCGCGCGACCGGATTGGCCTGCGACGGCGGCAAGCCTGTGATCCGATACGGAATGCGGCGCGTATCGCCTAGCGGCGCGGTGCCGAACACCGCGTCGATCAACGGACCGGCCGCCGCGAGATCGGACACGGCGACCAGCACGTCGGACGGCTGCAGATCGTCGTACTCGTCGAACCAGCCGAGCAGGCGGTCATGCAGCACTTCGAGCTGCCGCGACAGGCTGTGGCACACATGGACTTCGATGCCGCGCTCGATCGGCAACTCGTCAGTGTCCGTTTCTGCGCGCAGATCGAGGATGCCGTTCTGGACCGCTGCGAGCCAGCTCGGCTGCGGGTTCTCGGTGAAGTCGCCGGTCTCGCCGGACGCCGCGCTCTCGGTCAGCTCATGCAGCATATGCAGCTGCGCCTGAGTCTGGCGGCCCCACTCGGCCAGGAGCGGATGGCCGGCTTCCTGATAGTCACGCTGGCCGGCGGCATCGAGCGCTTCAATGCGTCCTTCGCTGACCACGTCGAACCAGAACTCGCGGCACGGGTTCATCACATACAGACGCACGTCGACCCAGCGCGAGAGCGCACGCAGCAATGCGACGTGCAACGGCGGCATGGTCGGCAGCGCGAACACGCTTACCGCTTCGGGCCAATCCGCTTTGGCGATCGCTTCGAGATCGAGCGTGCCGATTTCCTCGAGGAAACGATAAGCGGGCGGCAACGCGGCGGCTGGCGTTTGCGCATTGCCCGCGACCTCGGCAAGCACCGCGCGCCACAGTGCCGCTTGCCAGCGCTCGTCCTCGCGCGCCGCTTCGCTCGCGCCGACGAGACGCGGACCGTTGTCGTCCGCCACGCCGCTCGCGAATATCGAGCCGCCCTTCTGCCATTGCAGCAACCATTCCGGACGATAGGTCAGATAGTGGTCGAGCACGGTGGCCACACGCCGCGCCAGTTCGTAGCGCATCGACGCGTCCGCCGCATCGAGATAGGTACGCAGGCGCGGCGAAGCGTTCCATGGCAGCGCTTCATCCGCCTCGCCCAGCAGCCGGTAGCACCGCCACACGAGCCGGTCAGGTGCGAACGGCGAGTGCCTGGGCACTTCGATCACGCCACCGATCTGCGCCCACAGCCATTGCGCGAGATAACCAAAGTTGACATTCGCACAGATGCCCTGGCGCGCGGCGATGTCGAGCTCGAGCCGGCGCCGCACCGCCGCGCTTGGGACGATCACCGGCTGCGCGACCCACGGATCGGACGGCGCTTGTGCCAGGTCGTCGAGCAGCGCGCCGACAAGCGTTTCGTAGCGGTTCGAGTAGAAGAGTTGGAGCATGGATTCCAGGCCGGCGTGCGGCGCGAGCAAAACGCCCAGGCTGCGACAAACATTGAAGCGACAGCATAACAAACGCGCTCCCAAGGCAGAACCTGGCCGAATGGCCGAGGTCAGATCGGACGCAAAATCAGTTAGACTCGACGGCAGTTTGGGTCTGTCCCTTCAACGCCGTTTTCTCTGTGAATGGAATCCAGGCAGTCGATGCGCTATTCGGTTGAAATAAAAAAATTCCTCTACAGCCAGTACTTTTATGGCGGCCTGCGCATCGCAGTCGGTGTCTCTTTACCTGCGGTACTGTGCCTGATCGTGTTTCACAATCGCGACCTCGGCTTCACGATCGCGACCGGCGCGCTCGGCGCCTGCGTGGTCGATATGCCGGGCCCGCTCAAGTACAAGCACAACGAAATGCTGGCATGCACGGTGATCGGCTTTCTGTCCGCGCTCGCCACGGGTCTTGCCACGGTCAATTCGGTGGCGCTGTGGTGCACGGTCGTGCCGCTCACCTTCGTGCTCTCGCTGATCGTCGTGTACGGCAACCGCTGGCCGCAGATCAGCTTCGCCACGCTCTTCATGATGATCATGACGCTGGAGGAGCATTTCACGCCGACGCAGGCGCTCGTCAACGCGTCGTGGATCCTGGTGGGCGGTCTCTGGTACACGTATTGGTCGACCTTCGTGAGCCGCTGGATGATGCATCGCATCGAACAGCAGGCGCTCGCCGAAAGTGTGTTCGCGTGCGCCGACTATCTGCTCGCGCGCGCCGCGTTCTACGACCTGGATAACGATCTGGACGAGTGCTATCGCAATCTGGTCGACAAGCAGATCGCGGCGGTGGAACGTCAGGACGCCGCGCGCGACATGGTGCTGCGCAATCTGCCCAAGCTCAAGAGCGGCAAGCTCGAACCGCGCCGCGCCATGCTGTTCAATCTGTTCATCAACACGGTCGATCTGCACGAACTGTTTGTCGGCACGCATACGGATTACCCGTTGGTGCGCAATACGTTCGGCGGTTCGGATCTGCTGGTGTTCTACCGCGACCTGATTCGCAAGGCGGCCGCCGATCTCGAGGAGATCGGGCTCGCGGTGCTGCAAAACCAGGCGCCGCGTATCCGCGTGAATGTGAAGGCCGAATTGCGCGCCATCGAATTCGAGATCGAATTGATGCGCAAGCAGGACCTGCCGGCGAAAAATCCCGAGGCGTATTCGGCGGTGTCGTCCACGTTCCGGCGCATCTGGAGCGCCACGCGGCTGATCGACAAGATGCGCAAGAGCCTGTCGAGCGATCCCAGCGCGACTGAAACCGAATTGCGCCTTGACCAGGCGCTCAGCCGCTTCGTATCGAGCCGCCGCGTGCCGTTCGGGCAGATCTTCTCGAATCTGACGATGGCCTCGCCGAGCTTCCGTCATGCGCTGCGGGTGACGATCGCGGTCGCCGTGGGTTTCTGGCTCGGCCGCCTGCTGCCGCTCACCAACGCGTACTGGATCGTGATGACCACCGTCATCATCCTGAAGCCGGGCTATTCGCTGACCAAGCAGCGCAACGGGCAGCGGATCGTCGGTACGTTGATCGGCTGCGCGGCGAGCATCGCGCTGATGATCTTCGTCAAGGAACCGCACATCCTGCTGGTGGTGATGTTCGCGTCGATGGTGATGAGCTACAGCCTGCTGCTGTTCAACTACGCGGCAAGCGTGGTGTTCACCTCTTCCTACGTGCTTTTGATGTTCCATCTGCTCGCGCCGGGCAGCATGCGCATCATCGGCGAACGCGCGATCGATACGGTGGTGGGATGCGCGATCGCCATCGCGGCGAGCCATCTGTTCCCGTACTGGGAATACCGGCTGATGGGCAAGCTCGTCAACAACATGATCAACGCCACGCGGCAGTATCTGGAAGCGAGCTGGTGGTGGAGCGGCAAGCCGGCCGCCGCCGTGGTGGCCACCGTGACCGAGGCGGGTGCGCGCGCGCCGGCCGCGGCAATGGCGGATCCGGCGATCGACGTCGGCAGGCCGGCGCTAGCCGTTGCCAATGGTGGGGTAAATGTTGGAACAAGCGGTGGCGCAAGCAGCGGAACAAGCGGCGGACCAGGCACAGGAACAGGCGCCGGCACAAACACAAACGCGATTGCGCACGCCGGTGCGGCCACGGTTGGCAACGCGTCCGCCAAACCGGCGGCTTCGGGCACATCCCCTGCCGCCGCGGCCGCTGCAACAGCGCTCGATCGCGACTACCGCTACCGGCTCGCGCGCAAGAACGTTCACGTGGCCTTCGCCAATCTGGGCCAGGCGTTTCAGCGCATGATGCTCGAACCGAAGTCCGCGCAAAAGTTCGTGCCGGAGCTGAACGGTCTGCTGGTGCGCAGCCACGTGCTCGCCTCGCAGATCACCGTGGCCGCGCCGTTGCTGCGCACCTCCGCGCAGCAGAACGACGGTGTCTCGCTACAGCCGCTGCAACGCGCGCTGAGCGTGGTTCGCGACAATCTGACCGAAGCCGAGGCCGGCACGGCGCCGCCCGCTGATCAGGGCGAACAGATCAAACTGTTGAACCGGGAGCTCGACGCGATGGTGGTCGAGACGGAGAAGTTACCGGACTATTCGGCGGACGCCGTGCATGACATGAAATTGCTCGCGCATCAGTGCAAGCAGATGCTGGCGGCGTCGGCGCTGATCCGCAAGGACGCGAGCGTGATTCGCCTGCCGGAAGGGTGAAACGGCGACGCCAGGAAAGGCTCGTCGCACGCGCGCCAAGCCGTTAGGGCGCGCCGGTGTTTAGCGCCGTGGGAACTTAGCCGGCGAATCGGGCGTAACGGTAGAACCGCGCCGTCTTACTGCGCCTGAGCGCTCGCCGGCTTCGCGACGGTAGCCGCGGCGGCCGCCTCCGATGAAATCGGCAGCGTCGGCCCGTTCTGACTGTCGAAATCGCGCTTTTCCTTGATGGCGTTATAGAAAAGCGTGGCGATCACCAGCAGTACCGCGACCACGATGAAAACGGCAATACCGAAGGTCGGGTTCTTTTTGCGCGGTGGTTTGTTCATGAGGCGGGCTCGGTTCGCGAGGCAGTCGCGGATAGGTCGGGAAAGGCGGCATTCTACGCCCACTGAGCTTGCACCCGGCTTGCAGTCAGCGAGGTTGGCGATTGCTGGCAGGGTGTCGTAAATGAGTGTCATAGGCGGCTGCCGCCCGCGAATCAGCTGCATTGCGATTGGCCCATGTGTGACAGCAAACCCCGCACCTGCCGGAACCTGGCCGCTCGTTCTTACGTCACTGCCGAAGGTCGCACCGGCAGCGCCGTCGAATACTTGATCTGCTGAGCCCCCTCAAAAAACCTATCTGCAACAATACGTTAAGCCAATCTCTTCAGCATTTGGCACCACAATGGCACCATTCGCGCAGAAAAAACGAAGGATAATTACGAGGAAATGTCGCAGAATAGTTGGCGTTTGAACGGTAGGACTACCATCTCGGCCAGCAAGGTGATCGCTACGACTGCGTCTAGCCCAAGGCTCACGCCACCTATCGTTATCGAGGATTCGGCGGTCTTGTTTTCCGCCTACGGATTCGGCTGGGGATATTGCTCGTTCGCACTTGACCCTGACGCGATTTGCGAAACGCTCGGTGCAGCAGACAAGACGCAAAAACAGCTGCTACTCGCCTTCGAGCTCAACAAGCGCCGCCTGGTGGAAATTGTCGAAAAAAAGGCCATCCCTGGAACAGGTCAACGAATAGCCCTGTCGGCGACCGATCTCCAGACATCAAAAGAAATGAAGACTCAGAGACGCCGATGATGAAGCAGCACCTCCGCTCCGCTCGATAAGGCCTTGAGCGATGAGCTACGCCATCGGCCACGCTCACTAATTTGCTTTCCGCCCGCTATCAAGACCCAATCCGGACACCGTAGCGAACAAAATTTCAATGGCTGCCTTAGCGGTACAGCGGACATCGTGGGTCTGCGACTCCGCAAGATT
>DASPZL010000371.1:0-62550 GCA_035636295.1 Paraburkholderia sp. | reverse complement strand
GCGTCTCCCGGCGGGTCGGACCACGGCGCCAACCCACGCCATTACCATACGCCGTCCAGGTGGCCGGCGCGAGACTTCCAGCCAATTTCGTGAATTTTCGCGGCGGGTCGGCTATCCCCCGGCACAGCTGTTGCTGCATGGAAAGAGCCCACAGCCAACTGGAGGACTGTCATGCCCGAAAAGAAAACCCTCAAGCGTGCCCAAGCCGACAAACGCGCCGGCAAGGCACCCAGCACTCAAGCCGGTGAGTTCGTGAAGGAGCAGGTCGACAAGGTGCGCGCCGGCAAGCACGGCGTCAAATCGGCCAAGCAGGCGGTGGCAATCGGTTTGTCGGAAGCGCGCCGCGCAGGGGTGGCCTTGAAGGCGCCGAAGAAGGGCGCCACGAGCGAGGCGACGCGCAAGAAGGCGGAGAAGGACAACGCCGCCGGCCAGCATAAGAGCACGGCGAAAAAGAGCGCAAGCACCGAAACGAAGGCCAGGCGCTCACGCGTGTCGACGAATGTGCTCAAGCGTGAAAGCGGCGCGGGTGCGTCGCACGGGGCGATGTCGAAGCAGGCCAGGTCGGCTGCGGCCAAACGCCCGGCCGCCAGCCGTTCAGCCGCCGCGAAGAAGGCCGCCGCCACGAAGGGTGCGGCAGGACGCTCCGCCGCCGCAAAGAAAGCCGCGCAGACGAGGGCTGCACGCGCGCATCACTAACTGACTGCGCAACGCGTGGCGAACGCGTGCTTCGAAGACGGCGCGGCGGCGCGCACTTCATAGGCGCCGCCGTCGCCGCCATTCTGGAAACTTACTGCACCGTCGCCAGCACGTCGCCCACTGTCTTGAAGATGTGGGCGATCTGCTCTTCGTTGATGATGAGCGGCGGCGAGAACGCGAGGATGTCGCCGGTAAAGCGCACCAGCACGCCCGCCTCGAAGCATTTGACGAACGCCTCGTAAGCGCGCGCGCCGGGCGCGCCGTCGCGCGGTTCGAGTTCGACGCCCGCGATCATGCCGAGGTTGCGAATGTCCTTCACGTGCTTCGCGCCGCGCAGCGAGTGCGCCGCGGCTTCGAACGTCGGCGCGAGCGATGCGGCGCGCTCGAACAGGCCTTCGCGGCGATAGAGGTCGAGCGTCGCCACCGCGGCGGCCGCCGCTGCCGGGTGGGCCGAATACGTGTAGCCGTGGAACAGCTCGATCGCGCCTTGCGCGCTGCTGTTGACGATCGTGTCGTGGATCGTGCGGCTTGCCGCCACCGCACCCATCGGGATCGCGGCGTTGTTGATGGCCTTCGCCATCGTGATCAGGTCGGGCGTCACGCCGAAATATTCGCTCGCCGTCGCCTTGCCGACGCGGCCGAAACCAGTGATCACTTCGTCGAAAATCAGCAGAATGCCGTGCTTCGTGCAGATCTCGCGCAGCTTCTGCAGATAGCCTTGTGGCGGAATCAGCACGCCCGTGGAGCCGGCCACCGGTTCGACGATCACCGCGGCGATCGTCGACGCATCGTGCAGCGTGACGATGCGCTCCAGGTCCTCGGCCAGATGCGCGCCCCACGCGGGCTGGCCCTTCGAGAACGCGTTGTGTTCGAGGTTATGCGTGTGCGGCAGATGATCGACCGCCGGCAGCAGCGCGCCGGAGAACGTCTTGCGATTCGGCGCGATGCCGCCGACCGAAATGCCGCCGAAGCCCACGCCGTGATAGCCGCGCTCACGGCCGATCAGACGCGTGCGCTGGCCTTCGCCGCGCGAACGGTGATACGCCAGCGCGATTTTCAGCGCGGTGTCGACGGATTCGGAACCCGAATTCGTGAAGAAGATGCGGTCGAGGCCTTCCGGCATCAGTTCGGCGACTTTCGTAGCAGCTTCGAACGCGAGCGGGTGGCCCATCTGGAAAGTCGGTGCGAAGTCCATCGTGGACAGTTGCTGCGTGATCGCGGCGACGATCTCGTCGCGGCCGTGGCCGGCGTTCACACACCACAGGCCCGCACAGCCGTCGAGCACCTCGCGCCCATCCGTGCTGCGGTAATACATGCCCTTGGCCGATTCCAGCAGACGCGGCGCCGCCTTGAACTGGCGGTTCGCCGTGAAGGGCATCCAGAAAGACGACATGTCGTCGATGACGGGGCGCGAAGTCATGGGTTTCTCCTCGAAGTGGTCCCCCAAGGGGACTTCCTTCGGGGCGTTGCGAAACTGTAGCGTCCGCGGTTTAATGGCGGCATAAACAGTTGACGCAGTGTGGTGCTAACTGTGTTGGTGGATTGGCGCTAACTGTGCCGATGGGCGCCGCACCGTATCCACACCTATCCGGCACCGTATTGCGCATCTCATCCCGTGTCACGCTTAACCGGCCGCCGCGGCCAGCCTCCTGGTTCTGACCATGATCGAACTACAACTTGAGCGCGACCGGCGCGCCGCTCCCACACTCGTCGAGCAGGTGGTGCAAGGTTTCGTGAGTGCGATCGAGGCCCAATCGCTGCGCGCGGGCGCGTTGCTGCCGTCCGTGCGTCAGTTGGCGCAAACGCACGAATTGAGCACTTTTACGGTGACAGAGGCGTACAACCGTCTTGTTTCGATGGGCCTCGTGGTCGCGCGGCGCGGCTCCGGCTATCGCGTGGCGGCACGTGCGCAGTCCACGCGCGTCGCCGCCACCGACTGGCAGCCGCCGAGCCTGACCGCGACCTGGCTGCTGTCGGACGTATTCGCCGACCATTCGGTGCCGATCAAGGCGGGCGGCGACTGGCTGCCGAACGAATGGATCAACGAGACCGGTTTGCAGCACGCGTTGCGGGCGATGAGCCGGGTGCCGGCGGCGCGTCTCGGCGATTACGGGCATCCGTACGGCTTTGCGCCGTTGCGCGAGCGGATCGCCGAGCAGCTCGACCGGCGCGGCCTGCCCGTCGACGTCTCCAATGTGCTGCTCACCCAAGGCGCGACACAAGGGCTGGATCTGATCGTCCGCACGTTGCTGCGCGCGGGCGACGCCGTGATCGTCGAAGATCCGGGTTATTGCAACCTGCTGCAGATTCTCAAGCTGGCGGGGCTGGTCGTGCATGGCGTGCCGCGCACGCCGGCCGGCGTCGATACGGACGTGCTGGAAGCGCTGGTCGCGCAGCACAAGCCCAAGGCGATCTTCGTCAACACCACGCTGCAGAATCCGACGGGCGCGACCTTCGGCATGTCGGCGGCGTTCCGCCTGCTGCAGATCGCCGAGCGTCAGCGCATGTGGGTGATCGAGGACGACGTGAGCCGCGAACTCGCGCCGCCCGGTGCGCCTTTGTTCGCCGCGATGGAAGGCTTGCAGCGCGTGCTGTACGTGGGCGGCTTTTCGAAGACGGTGACGCCGGGGCTGCGCTGCGGCTACGTGGTCGCCGAGCGCGCGGTGTTGCGCGAACTGGCGCGCACGAAGATGGCGGTGGGCTTGACGTCGTCGGAGGCGATCGAGCGGATCGTCGACAAGGTGCTGCTGGAAGGGCGCTACGCGCGTCACGTGGAAGCGGTGAACGAGCGGCTCAAGCTGGCGCACGCGACGGTGGAAGAGCGGCTCGATTCGCTCGGGCTCGAAGTGTTTCACCGGCCGCGCGCCGGCCTGTTTCTGTGGGCGCGCCTGCCGATCGAAGCCGAGCGTGCCGGCGAAGTGGCGACCGCCGCGCTCACGCACGGCATCTGGCTCGCGCCCGGCTCCTACTTCCGTCCCGACGACGCCCCGAGCGCCTGGTTCCGTTTCAACGCGCCGTACTCGACCGACGATGCGTTGTGGCGCTTCATCGAACGAATCGGGCAGGGCGGCACGCTATAGCCGCGCTCAGGCGGCCGGGCCGACGAGCTTCAGCGCGATCGGATACAGCGAAAGCACCAGCAGCAGCGCCATCGCCACATTGAAGATGCGCAGGCGCTTCGGGTCCGAGAGCACGCGCCGCATCGCGGTGCCGAAGCCGGCCCACAGGCAGATGCACGGAAAACCGATCACGTAGAAGATCACCGCCATCGCGACAGCGTTCATGCTGGCGCTCTCGCTGAGGTGAATCGTCGTGGCGGCGGTTAGCACCATCATCCATGCCTTCGGGTTGACCCACTGGAAGGCGATGGCTTCATGAAATTTCATCGGCCGGCGCTCGCCTTTCTTCACCTTCAGCTCGCCCGACGTGCCGATTTTCCACGCCAGATACAGCAGATAGGCGACGCTCGCGACCTCGAGCACCGTGTACAGCACGGGGAAATGAACGAAGGCTTCGCCGAGGCCGATGCCGACCGACAGCATCAACAGCACGACGCCGGCGCTAATGCCGGAAACATGCGGCAGCGTGCGGCGAAAGCCGAAGTTGACGCCCGAGGCCAGCAACATCGTGTTGTTCGGGCCGGGTGTGATGGTGGTGACGAGCGCGAACAGAACGCCGGCGGGCAGCGCGCTGAGGCTGAGGTAGGACATGGGCGTCTCCGGTATCGGTCGATGAGGCTTTCGAGCATTTTAGCGAGACGAACCGGTACAGTACCTGTACGGTTTGTGAGGTGGTGTCCGGTACGCTGGAGGGGCCGAACGAATCGTTGGCGCTGTCTGGCGTTTTTTCCATCACCAACAATATTCCTGAACCTGAATCGTCATCAGACGTATGGAACCGCCGCGCACCCCGGATTCGATGATCGAACGAGATAACGACATCACTGCAACTGTTTTGCGTGAGCGGACGAAGCTTGGAAATTTCATCCGGCGTCGCGTGCGCGATCCGAGTGAAGCTGACGACATCTTGCAGGATGTATTTCATGAGTTCGTGCAAGCCTACCGGCTCCCCGCGCCGATTGAACAGGTTAGCGCCTGGCTGTTTCGCGTGGCGCGGAACCGCATCATCGATCGCTTTCGCAAGAAGAGGGAGCAACCGCTGACCGAGATGGCCGACGACCCGGACGATCCCGACTATCGACTGGATCTCGCGCTGCCTGCCTACGACGCCGGTCCGGAAGCCGTCTATGCAAGGTCGGCGCTACTGAAAGCCTTGCAAGACGCACTTAACGAATTGCCAGAAAATCAGCGCGAAGTCTTCGTCGCTCACGAACTCGAAGGGCACAGCTTCAAGGAACTGGCGTTGGGGAGCGGCGTAGGCGTGAACACGCTGTTGGCGCGCAAGCGTTACGCGGTGCTGCATCTGCGCGTTCGCTTGCAAGCCGTGTATGACGAGTTGGATATTTAAAGGAGCGGGTAGATGAGTTTCAGACTGAGATGCTTCGGCAAGGCACTGTTGGTTCTGGTCGGCATTGCGCTGCTGGGATGGATGGTGATGGTGCTATGGAATTGGGTTATCCCGGCGCTATTCGTCGGCGGCCATTCGATCGATTATCCACACGCGATGGGTCTGTTGATCCTGAGTCGAATTCTCTTTGGCGGATTTCGAGGTCACGGCGGTTGGCGTGGACGCCGGCACTGGCGGCGGTGGGAACAGATGACGCCGGAGGAGCGCGAAAACTTTCAGAAAAACATGCCGTCCGTTCGCGGCAAGCCCCAGGAAGATCGAACATGAGCAACACGTCGACGTCCGCTTGCAAGCAGGCCGCAGGCATGATTATCCCGGTGGTCAACCTGAAGCGGTGCGAAGGCAAGGGCGATTGCGCGATCGTGTGCCCCGAGCACGTCTTCGAAATCCGCCGGATCGACGCGGCAGACTACCAGCGGTTGGGGACGCTGCAGAGGTTCAAGCTGCGCGTACACGGAATGAAGGTCGCGTACACGCCCAACGCCGATGCGTGTCGGGCGTGCGGCTTGTGCGTGACGGCATGCCCCGAGCACGCCATCACATTGGCGAGGAAGAAATGACTCGCATCCGGCTCGCTCCTGCCACGGGCAATTCGATTGACGGAAATTCCCGCGGTCGTGGCGTCGACCGGCATGCCGCTCATGGCGCCGCGCCGTCGCCCTGTTTTTTGTGCTGCGACGCCATCCGCTCCTGCTGACCGGGTGGCACCGGATCGTAGTGGCTGAACTGGATGCTGTAGCTGCCGTGCCCGCCGGCGATGGCGTTCAGACGCGACTGATAGTCGTTGAGTTCGGACAAGGGCACCTGCCCCGATACGACCACCGCATTGCCGGCGGCCGTGCGTGTGCCATGAACCTGCCCGCGCTTGGCGGACAGGTCGCCGATGATGTCCCCCATCGCGGCTTCGGGCGTCGTCACCTCGATGCCCACGATGGGCTCGAGCAGGATGGGTTGGGCTTTCAGCACCGCATCGACGAAGGCCTTGCGCCCGGCGGAAACGAATGCCACCTCCTTGGAGTCGACTGAATGGCTCTTGCCGTCGAAGACGGTGACTCGCACGTCCTGCATCGGAAAGCCGGCAAGCGGCCCGCTGCCGATGACCTGCAGGATGCCTTTTTCCACGGCGGGCATGAACTGGCCGGGAATGGCGCCGCCCTTGACGGCGTCGACGAACTCGAAACCCGTGCCTCGCGGCAATGGCTCCACGCGCAGCATCACTTCGCCGAATTGCCCGGCGCCGCCGGTTTGCTTCTTGTGGCGATGATGCCCCTCGGCCCCGGCGCCGATGGTTTCCCGATAGGCGATCTTCGGCGGCCGCGTCACGACCTCGAGCTTGTACTGCTCGGATAGCCGTTCCAGCATGAGGCGCAGGTGCAACTCGCCCAGGCCTCGCACCACCGTTTCGTTGGTGCCGACCGGGTGTTCGATGTGCAGGCACGGGTCTTCCGCGCTCAGCTTTTGCAGAATCTCCCAGAGACGCTGCTCGTTGCCCCGGCGCGCAGGCTCGATCGCCAAACCATAGATGGACGTGGGGAAATCGAGCGGGGTCAGGTGGATGTTGCCGTCCTCGGGGGCGTCATGCAGCACGGCATCGAAGCCGATCTCGTCGACCTTGGCCGTCGCGCAGATATCGCCTGGACCGGCTTGCGGGACGTCCACGTGCTCCTTGCCCTGCAGCATCATCAGATGGGCGACCTTGAATGGCTGGCGCCCGTCACCGATATAGAGCTGACTATAACGCCTGATCGTGCCCTGATGGATGCGAAACACGGCCATCTTGCCGATGTATGGGTCCATGACGATCTTGAAGGCGTGGGCCAATACATGCTTGTCGGCGACCGGTTCGGCGCGCACGACTTGCTGGCGGCTGCCGGTATCGCGGTAGAAGAGCGGCGGGTTGCCTTCCATGGGATTGGGCAGAAGCCGGACGAACAGGTCGAGCAATTCCGCGACGCCGGCGCCGTTGGCCGCCGACGTGAAGCAGACCGGCACCAGATGACCTTCGCGCAGCGCCCGCTCGAAGGGTTCGTGCAGCTGTTCCGGGCTGATCGCCTCGCCTTGCTCGAGGTAAAGCTCCATCAGGGCGGGATCGATCTCGACCACCTGATCGACCAGCGCATTGTGCGCGGCCGCAACCGACAGAAAATCGGCGTCGCCGGCAGGGTTGAAGAAGCAATCCACCACCTGGCGGCCGTTCTGCGCCGGCAGGTTGATGGGCAGGCAACCCATGCCGAAAGTCTCCTGAATTTGCGTGAGAAGCCCTGGAAGGTCGACCTTTTCGCCATCGATACCGTTCACGATGAGCATTCTGCAGAGCTTGCGTTCCTCCGCCCACGCCATCATGCGCCGGGTGATCATTTCAATGCCGGTCTGTGCATTGATGACAATGGCGGCGGTCTCCACGGCGGGCAGGGCACTGATCGAGAGCCCGGAGAAGTCTGGGTAGCCGGGCGTATCCAGCAGATAGATGCGTGTATCCCGGTAGTCCAGGTGGACGACGGCGGAATTCAGCGAGTGGTGATATTTGCGCTCGAGCGGGTCGAAATCGCAGACCGTGGTGCCGCGCTCCACGCTGCCGGGCGCGTGTATCGCGCCGCCCTCGTGCAGCAGGGCTTCGACAAGCGATGTCTTGCCGCATCCGGCATGCCCGACCAGGGCGATCGTGCGAATGGCGTCGGGGCTGTAACGCATGGCCGCCCTCGTCCGGTAGTGGATGTCGGGCCATTATTGGCGAAAACCGACGCGTGTGCCATACGGGGTGATCGTCGCCGATCGTGTCCAATCGTCCCATTCGTCGTCACGCCCGCCCAGTCACGGCGTTGCCGTCTGCACGTCTTTCACACGCGGGCGAAAGCGAACTATCCTTAAGGAGTCTCGCTCAATCATCTTCCGTTTCCTTCCTTCTTTTCAGAGGAGGTGCGTCATGTCAATGTCTGCGACTCTCCAGGGCTGCCTGCGCAGCAAGGGCTCCCGGTACGAAATCGTGCACCATCCGTATAGCCATTCCAGCGTTGAAACCGCGGCGGCGGCGCATATTCCCGGCGACCGCCTCGTCAAGACCGTGCTTCTTGAAGACGAGCACGGCTATGTGGCGGCGGTGCTGCCATCGACCTACGCCGTGCGGCTGTCCGAGCTTTGGGCCCAGACGGGCCGCCGTCTCCTGCTGGCCAAAGAGGTCGATCTGCGGGAACTGTTCAAGGATTGCGACGCGGGAGCGCTTCCGCCGGTATGTGCGGCCTATGGCATGCCGACCTTTCTTGACGAGAGCCTCACCCGGCAGCCGGACGTTTATTTCGAAGCCGGCGATCATGAAGAGCTGATTCACATGGGCACGGATCAATTTTTGGATCTGATGGATCAAGCCGAGCGGGCGCGCTTCGCCCGTCGCATGCAAGGTATGCCGATTTGACCGGTGCCCGCCTGATGCGGCAAGACTTGCGCAGTGCGGCCTTTGCGTTACGTGCGTTGCCGGGGCGGAACTGTGCGCCAGGTCAGCAGCACCACCAGAGCGAACACCACGTACGAGAGAGTCAACGTCCAGACCGGCACATCGTAATAGAGCAGGCGGCTCACCCAGCGCTGGATGAAGCCTTGCGTCCCCACCGAGCCATTGCGCAGCCAGTCTTCCAGCGCAGTCAAGGGGCAGACTATACCGAGCAATGACAAGACCGACACCACGCCGATCGCGAACAGATGAGCGAGCCGGAACAGCCGGTGGCGTACCCATTTCCAATCGAGGATCGAGCCAACCCAGATCGCCGCGAGTCCGCCCACGATAAAAAACGCGATCAGCGCGTGCATCACGAGTACCGCATCGGCGAGCCAGATCATGATGTCCTCATACCATCCACGGCTAACTGTAGACTGAAATCCGACTTGTATTGACGTTGCCGCATCGACCAGACCGGGCTCGATGCGCGCCGGCAGCCCCCTTCTCACAAGCTCGCAAAGTCCTGCGCCGCATCCTCCGGCGAGTCGACGATGAGTTCATTGCGCTCCGCGCTGTAACCCTCCTACCTCCATGCCGGCCGGCGCGAAGTACATGCGCTGGGCACATAGCCGATCGCACAGTGCTGCCCTCCAGTCGGGAAATCGCGCATCAGTTGCCGCTGCGCGTAAACCCCCGGCCGATTCGTCTTGCATGTGTATTTTGACAAACGTATATTTCTATACACCATCAACTATCTCTATGAGATAACAAATGAACGAAGATATTCTTGTTTCGAACTACGGGCGCGTGGCCGTCATTACGTTGAACCGTCCCGCGCGCCTGAATGCCTGGACCACCGCGATGCGCGAGATGATCATCGACGCGTTGCAGCGTTTCGACGCGGACGGCGGCGTTGCGGCGATCGTCATGACCGGCGCCGGCGACCGCGCGTTTTCGGCGGGGCAGGACCTGTCGGAGGCGCACGACTTCGACGGCGAGCGTGCGGTGGCGTGGGTCAAGGAGTGGGAGCGCTATTACGCGGTCCTGCGCGGCTTGAAGAAGCCGCTCGTGATGGCGTTGAACGGTACGGCCGCCGGTTCCGCCTTTCAGGTCGCGCTGCTCGGCGACATTCGCGTCGGCCATCCGGGCGTGCGCATGGGCCAACCGGAGATCAACGCGGGCATCGCCAGCACCACCGGCCCGTGGATCATGAGCGAGATGCTCGGCATGTCGCGCACGATCGAATTGACGCTGACGGGCCGCCTGATGGATGCGGACGAATGTCACCGCATCGGCCTGATTCATCACATCGTGCCGGCGGACCAGGTGTTCGCGAAAGCGCTCGAAATCGCCACGGAGCTCGCCGCGAAACCGCCCGTCGCAATGCGTCTGGACAAGCAGCGTTTTCGCGAGATGACCGAGCCGGGCTTTCGTGACGCCATCGCAGCCGGCGCGCGCATCCAGCGGGAAGCCTACGATTCCGGCGAGCCGGCGCGAATGATGGAAGCGTTCTTCCGCGAACGCGCGAAGTAACCACGCTGCGGCCGTTCCTTTTCATCCTGTGCGGGAGACCTGAGCATGACGCAAGACCTCAACCTGAACCGGCGCCGCTTTCTCCAGGGCGTCGGCGGCGCAGCACTCGCGGGCGCCATGCCGGTACTGGCCGGCGCGCAGTCGAAACAGATCGTCGTATCCGATCCCGGCGGTCCGTACACCACCGCCTATCGCGACGCGTTTTACGCCCCGTTTGAAAAAGCCACCGGCATCAAGGTGGTGAGCGTCGCGCGCGAATCTCAGCCGGTTGCGCAACTCGCGGCGATGGTGCAGACCAGGAACTACGTCTGGGACGTCACCACGCTCACGCTCTCCGCCGATATTCCGTACCTCGAATCAAAAGGCTTTCTCGAACCGATCGGCCTGAAGGCGAGCGACTTTCCCGATTTGATGGCCGATGCCGTGACGCCGAACTGGCTCGGCGTCGACGTGTATGCCACCGTGCTTGCGTACCGGCAGGACAAGTTCGGCCAGAACGGCCCGAAGTCGTGGGCGGACTTCTGGGACGTCAAACGCTTTCCAGGCCGGCGCTGTCTGCGCCGCAGTCCGCTGGACACGCTCGAACAGGCGCTGCTCGCCGACGGCGTGCCGCTCGACAAGCTGTATCCGCTCGACGTGGATCGCGCGTTCCGCAGTCTCGACCGGATCAAGCCGCACGTGAACATCTGGTGGACGTCCGGCGCGCAAGCCATGCAGGCGATCCAGAGCGGCGATGTCGACATGATCTCGACGTGGAACGGCCGCGCTCAAGCCGCCCGCGACGGCGGCGCGCCGGTCACGATCGTATGGAATCAGGGCCTCTATTCGATCGAGGGATGGGGCATTCCGAAAGGCACGCCGCGCGCCGAATTCGCGAGGCAGTTCGTGCGCTTTTGCGCCGATGCGAAACGCCAGGCGACGCTGACGGCCACGCTCGCCTACGGTCCGACCAATCGCAAATCATTCGAGTCGATCCCGGCCGCCCGCGCGGCGATGCTGCCCACCGCGCCGGACAATCTGCGCGAAATGCGCCTGCCGAGTCCGCAATGGTGGGCCGACAACCGTCAGAAGGTGACCGAGCGCTTCAACACCTGGATCATTTCCTGAAGAGGTCGCGATGAGTGCCAAACTTGAAACGATCGGCATCGCCAAAAGCTACGGTGAAACGATCGCGTTGCAGCCTACCGATCTGACTGTGCAGGCCGGCGAATTTCTCACGCTGCTCGGCCCGTCCGGCTCAGGCAAGACAACGCTGCTGCAGATGATTTCCGGACTGGTCGCGCCGAGCGCGGGACGCGTCGAAATCGCCGGCCGCGATGTCACGCATGTCGAACCCGGCAAGCGCGGCATCGGCATGGTGTTCCAGAGTTATGCGCTGTTTCCGCATATGAGCGTGTGGGACAACGTGGCGTACGGTTTGCGCATGCGCCGCCAGTCGCGCGAAGAAGTCAAACGCGCGGTGGACGATGCGCTGACGATGGTGCGCATGAACGACTACGCGAAGCGTTATCCGAAGGAGCTGTCCGGCGGCCAGCAGCAGCGCATCGCGCTGGCGCGCTGCTTCGCTTACCGGCCTTCGGTGATTCTGCTCGATGAACCGCTCGGCGCACTCGACAAGAAATTGCGCGAGCACATGCAGTCCGAGATCCGCCGTTTGCACAAGGAGCTCGGCGCGACCTTCGTCTACGTGACACACGATCAGGACGAAGCGTTGACGCTGTCGGATCGCATCTGCCTGATGAATCAGGCGCGCATCGAACAGGTGGGCACGCCGGTCGATCTGTATGACCGGCCGGCCACGCGCTTCGCGGCGGGCTTCATCGGTCATTCGAATCTGCTCGAAGGCGCCGTCGATCGCGAGCGCGGCCCGGCGGGCGAACCGATTCTGCTGACCGCGGGTGGCCGCGTGCCGCTGCCGCAACGCGGCGCCGCCGTAGCCGGCTCGCCAGGCGCGAGGCACTGCCTGCTGCTGCGCCCTGAAGCACCGCGTCTCGTCGAGCCGAAGAGCGGCTTCCTCGACGGCACGATCTCCGACATCGTGTTCTTCGGCAGCGATACGCGTGTTCAACTCACCCTGTCCGACGGCAGCCACCTGACCGTGCGATGCGAGCGCAGCCTGTCGCCGTGCCTCGGCGATACGGTCGGGCTGGTGTGGGACCCGCATCGCACCACGCTGCTGTCCGCGTGACGAGCGCCAAGGAACGACCATGACCATTGCCCTCCAGGCTCAGCCTTCGCGCGACGCCACGCGTCCGCGCCGTTTTCGCTGGGTTGCGCATTCGATCCGTCTGCTGCCGATCGTCCCGACGCTGCTGTTCCTGCTGCTGTTTTTCATCGTGCCGGTCGGCGAGATTCTGCAAGGCGGTCTCTTCAACGCGGACGGCACGTTCGGGTTCGGGCAATTCGAGCGGATTGCGCGCACGCCGGTCTACGCCAAGGTGCTGTGGATTACGTTTTCCATCTCGTTCCTGACCGCGGCGATTTCCGTGCTGCTCGGCTATCCCGTGGCGTATTTGCTGAGCCGTCTGTCGGCGCGCTCGCGTGAGCGGTGGCTGCTGTGGATCATGCTGCCGTTCTGGACCAGTTACCTCGTGAAAACCTATGCGTGGATGCTGCTGCTGTCAAAGACCGGCGTGCTGTCGACGATCGCGCTCGCCCTCGGTCTCGTTAGCCAGACCAACGGCACCATTCCGTCGCTGACAGGCGTGCTGATCGGCATGGTGCACGCGATGCTGCCGCTTGCCGTCATGACGATGTTGCCCGTCATGCGCGGCATCGACGACCGTCTCGCGCAAGCCGCCGAGACGCTGGGTGCGGAGCGCAGCACGAGTTTCTTCACGGTGTTTCTGCCGCTTTCCTCGCCCGGTGTCGCGGCGGCCGGCTTGCTCGTGTTCATTTCGAGCCTCGGCTTCTTCATCGTGCCCGCGCTGCTCGGTTCACCGAAGGAAACGATGATCGCGCAACTGGTGATCTCGTCGGTGCTCGAACTGTTCGATATGCGCTTCGCCGGCGCGTTGTCCACGGTATTGCTGGTGTGCTCGATCATGATCTTTCTCGTCTACGACCGGCTGGTCGGCCTTTCATCATTGACGGGCGAGGTGCAGGACAAGCGCCGCGGCTCGCGCGCGCACGGTGTGAAGCTGGCGTTGCTGATGACGGCGGGCCGCCTGACGGCGCCGCTCGTCAAACGCAGCATGAGGCGTGCGGCGCGTGCCGAGGGAGGCGTGGGTCCGCTGCGTCTCTACACGTTCGCGGTGCTCGCGGTGCTGGTGGCGCCGGTGTTGTCGGTCATTCCGTACGCCTTCACGCGCAGCGACTTCATCGCGTTTCCGCCTAAGCTGTTCAGCTTCAAATGGTTCGGTACGTTTTTGCAATCGCCGGTATGGCAGAGCGCGCTGATCCGCTCCTTTGAAGTGGGGCTCGGCACCGCGGTGCTGTCGCTCGCGCTCGGTTTCGGTGCGACGCTTGCGCTGACCCGCATGTCGCAGCGCGCGAGCAAGCCGCTCTTCGCGCTGCTCGTGGCGCCGCTGATCGTGCCGCGCATCGTGATCGCGGTCGGCCTGCTGTATCTGTTTGCACGCTTTGGGCTGACCGGTACCAACGCGGGCCTTGTGATCGGCCATACGGTGCTGGCGATTCCTTATGTGGTGGTCACGCTCGCCGCGGGCTTTCGCCAGTTCGACTGGCGCCTCGACGACGCCGCCCGGGTGATGGGCGCGTCGCCCGCCAGACGCATTGCGACGATCGTGCTGCCGTTGTTGATGGCGAGCGTTACGGCGGCCTTCCTGTTCGCCTTCATCGTTTCGTTCGACGACCTGACGATTGCGATCTTCGTGAGCGGCGGCATCAACACCACGTTGCCCAAGCAGATGTGGGACGACATCCAGCTTGCCATCACGCCGACGCTCGCCGCGGTCTCGACGACGCTTGTCGTTCTGATCGCACTGGTCGTTTTCATTTCCTCCCGGCTTCGGCGCACGACGCGCTAACGTACAGTTTCCACGCTATTTACCATGCACAGCTATCCCCAGTATTTCGCCCAACGTCACCCGCAAGACGCGCTGGACTGCGCGCCGCTGATCGTCGCCGGTCTGCGCGAAAACCCCTCAAACGCCGTACTTCATTTCGACGAACATGCGGTCACGCGCGCCGAATCCGCGCAACGCATCGCGCAACTGCAGCGCTGGTTCGCGCAGCAGAAGCTTGTGGCGGGCGACCGCGTCGCGGTGATGCTCGGCAACAGCGCGGAGCATATCCATCTCATCTATGCGCTGATCGTCAGCGGTCTCGTGTGGGTGCCGGTGAATACGAAGCTGCGCCGCGCGGGGCTCGAATATTTGCTCGAGCATGCGGAGCCGAAGCTTTTCGTCTCGGAGCCGGTGTTCGATGAGGTGATCGACGGTATCGAGTGCGGGCCGACCCGGCGCGTTCAAATGCCGGCGTTCGACGCAGGCGATAGCGGCGCCATGCTGTCCGCGCCGCGCATCGATCCGTTCGATCCGCTGTGCGTGATCTATACGTCGGGCACGACGGGCGCGCCCAAGGGCGTCGTGTTTACGCACCGGATGATGCGAATCGCGAGCGAGGCGGCGTTGCAGGTAGCGGACGTGCGCCCAGGTGACAGGCTGTTCCTGTGGGAGCCGCTTTGTCATATCGGCGGCGCGCAGATGCTGTTGCTGCCCTTTCTCGAAGCGGTCGAGCTGCACGTCGTGCCGCGCTTTTCGGCCACGCAGTTCTGGGCGCAGATTGCCCGCTCACGGGCGACGCAACTGCATTACCTCGGCGGCGTGCTCGATATCCTGATGCAGCTTCCCGACGACGCGCAACCGGACGCGCACACGCTTCGCGTCGCATGGGGCGCGGGCGTGAGCGCGTCCGCGTGGGCGGCCATCGAGTCGCGTTTGCAAGTCCGACTGCGGGAGTGCTACGGCATGACGGAGTGCTCGAGTTTCGCGACGCTGAATGCGAGCGGCAAGCCCGGTTCGATCGGCAAGGCGTTGCCGTGGATCGACGCGGAGTTGCTCGACGAAAACGGCGAACCGGTCGCGGACGGCGAGGCGGGCGAAATCGTCCTGTCGAGCCGCGTGGAAGGCACCTTCTTGCCAACCTACCTGAAGAACAGCGACGCGACGCGGGCCACCCTTCGCAATGGCAAACTGCACACCGGCGATAGCGCGCGCCGGGACGCCGATGGCGATCTGTACTTCGTCGGCAGGCGTACCGACAGCATGCGTGTGCGCGGTGAGAACGTCTCGGCATGGGAGATCGAGCGTGTGTTCGCGCAGCACCCGGCCATCCGGGCGAGCGCCGCGATCGGCGTGGCCTCGGCGATCGGCGAGCAGGACATTTTGCTGAACGTGCAGTTCAAAGATGCCGCGCTCGACTGGGAAGCGGTGCATGCCTGGGCGGCGGAGCGTCTCGCGAGTTTCCAGTTGCCGCGTTACTATCGGGCGGTGACGCACTTCGAACTGACGCCCAGCGAGCGCGTTAAAAAGCACCTGCTGGCGCGCGATGTCAGCGACGCATGGGATCGATTGAACAGCGTAGCGGCGTGATGCCGATTATCGTATATAGATAGTAAAATATCTATATGCGATAATCGAAGCTTGTTAGCACAACAGGTTTTCATCGTGACCACTGCGCCGCCCAAAATCCCGCGTAAGAAAAAGAGCAACTCCACTGCCGTTGTCGAAGCCGTTGCCGATCCAACGGCGTCTTCGCTATACGTTCAGTCGGTCGAGAAAGCAATGACCGTGCTCACCGCTTTCGACGGCAGCAAGCGGCAGTTGTCGCTCTCGGAGATCGCCGCGCTCACCGGCTTCGACATGAGCGCGACGCAGCGCTTCACATTCACGCTCGCGGCGCTCGGCTATCTGTTCAAGGACCCCGAAAGCCGCAAGTATGAGTTGTCGCCGAAGCTGCTCGATTTCACGTACCACTATCTGACCTCGAACGACCTGGTGAGCCGCGCCACGCCTTATTTGCAGCAACTCGGATCGGAGACCGAGGAGGCAACCAATCTCACGGTTCTGGACGGTACGGACATTATCTTCGTGTTGCGCATTGTGAGCCGCAATGTCTTCAATGCGCACGTGATCACCGGCTCGCGCCTGCCGGCCTATTGCACGGCGCCGGGGCTGGCGATTCTTGCGACTTTCGACGACGGCGAGATCGACGATATTCTTCTGCGCACGAATCTTGTCGCGTACACGGCGGCCACTGTGTATCAGCCGCGCAAGATCAAGGAGCGCATTGCGCAGATTCGCAAGCAGGGATACGCGCATACGGAAGACGAGTACTTCGTCAGCGATATTTCCACGGCCGCGGCCGTGACGAATTCGCGCGGCCGCGGAATCGGCGCGGTCAATATTGCTGTCGCGCGGCCGCGCTGGCAGGCGGATCGCGACGAGCGGCGCTTTGCCGATCTGGTGGTATCCACGGCGGCGGCGATTTCATCGCGGCGGCGAGCCGACTGAGCGGCAGACAGCGAGGTGCTGTCGCGTCAAGCCGTTGCGGCGGTCTGCGCCACCGTCTGAAAGCGCTTCAACGCCTCGCCGTTTTCGCGGAACAGATGGACGTGGCGAAGCCCAAAACCAGCCTCGATGGACTGGCCGTCGGTGGCCGTTGATTCGCCGGAGCCTTTTACCTGAATCAGTGCGTCGCCTTCCAGGTTGACGTGCAACAAGGTTTCGCCGCCGAGATGCTCGACGACTATTACCTTGCCGGACAGCTTGCCCTCCATGCCGCTCGCGGCGGTCTCCGTCAGATGCTCGGGGCGAACGCCAAAGGTCAGGATGTCGCCCGCTTTCACGTCTTCCGCGACAAACGGCAGCTTGACCGGCGTGTCGCCGGGAAGGCTGACCGTCACGCCCGTTGCATCGGCGCGCAGCACTTTCACGGGCAGGAAATTCATCTTGGGCGATCCGATAAACCCTGCGACAAAGCGGTTCACGGGCGTTCTGTATAGATCGAGCGGCGAGCCGACCTGTTCGACCTTGCCATGATTCAACACGACGATACGGTCAGCCATGGTCATGGCTTCCGTTTGATCGTGCGTGACGTAGATCATCGTTGCCTCGAGCTGCTTGTGCAGCTTGATCAGCTCGAGCCGCATCTGCACTCGCAATGCAGCGTCGAGATTCGACAAAGGTTCGTCGAAGAGAAACACCTTGGGTTCGCGCACGATCGACCGCCCTATGGCAACGCGTTGACGTTGCCCGCCCGATAACGCACGAGGTTTGCGCTCCAGCAATTGCTCGATCTGCAGGATCTGTGCCGCTCGCTGCACGCGTTGCTTTATTTGCGCCTCGGGGAGCTTGATCATCCGCAGTCCGAACGCAATGTTCTCGTAGACCGACATATGCGGATACAGCGCATAGGATTGGAACACCATTGCCACGCCGCGCTGCGACGGTTCCAGCTCAGTGACGTCTTCACCGCCGATCAGAACTTGCCCCGAGTCGCAGCGTTCCAGCCCGGCAATCGTGCGGAGCAACGTGGATTTGCCGCAGCCGGAAGGGCCGACAAACACCATGAATTCACGATCTGTCACGGAGATGTCGACGCTCTTCAACACTTCCGTACCGGCAAACGTCTTGCGGATCTGATGCAATTGAACTGCGCTCATGCGTGTCTCCTGCTGATGCGCGCGCCGTGAATCGACATGCGCAAGGTAACGGACTCGTGTGCGCCTTTGCCGTGCAACGCAGCATGAACCCCTTATCGAATTTGTTCTTGACAACCGGTTCGCATCCAAATATACAATTGTAAAACTGAAATTACAAGTGAAACGAAGCCGGTGGGAACCTGTGAGGCATGCAGCAAGGAATACAAAGTAGGGGCGCGCAAGGGCCGGAACATCGGTCGGACCACCAGCACGCTTGAACGGCTCGGCCGGCCTTGACCGCTTGGGCCCTTTTAAAAAGAACTACCCAGGAGACAGGCATGAAGAAGCACTGCACGCAGGCCGCGGCGTTCGCGCTGGCGGGCGTTACCGCATCCTTGCTGTCGGTATCCAATGCGTCCGCGTGGACGCTGAAGGAAGCGGCCGAACCCTATTCGGGCACCACCATCAAGGCTATTTTTCTCGACCGGCCGGGCTACAAGGCAGCGTCGAAACTGATTCCGCAGTTCGAGAAGGAAACCGGCATCAAGGTTCGCACCGAAGTAGTTCCCTATGAAAGCACCCGTGAAAAAGAGGTACTCAACTTCGTGGGCGGCGGCGACCAGGACGTGGTGCTGGTGGACGTGGTGTGGATCGGCGAGTTCGCAAGCAACAAGTGGCTGGTTCCCATCAAGACGTTCACCGACAATCCCAAACTGGCCGACCCCAAACTCAATCTGCCGGGCTTCTTCCCGATCCTGCTCGATTCTTTCGGCACGTGGGACAAGACCACCTACGGCCTCCCGTTCGATAACTACTCGGGCCTGATGTTCTACAACAAATGCATGTTGAAGGACGCGGGCTTTAACGAGCCGCCGAAGACGTGGGACGAGTTGCTCAACGTCTATGCGCCCAAGCTCACGAAGCCCGAGAAGAACCAGTTTGCGTTCGCACTGCAATCGCGCCGTGGCGAAACACAATCGGCCGATAGCTTCATGCGCGTGCTGTGGCCGAACGGCGGCTCCTTGCTCGATGCGAAGTTCAAGTCGAATCTCATGTCGCCGCAATCGCAGGCGGGACTCGAGTACCGGCAGAAGCTGATGAAATACATGCCGCCGGGCATCGTCGATTATGACCATGCAGAGGCTGTGAATGCGCTCGCGCAGGGGCAGGTCGCCATGATCACCGAGTGGTCCGCGTTTTATCCGACGCTGACCGATCCGAGCAAGTCGAAGATCGGCAACTGTCTCGCGATTACGGTCGAGCCGAAGGGGGGCGCCGGACTCAAACCCGCGCTGGGCGGTTTCTCGCTCGCGGTGAATGCCAGGTCGAATGCAAAGAAGCAGGCGGCGTCGTGGCTCTTCATCCAGTGGATCACGTCTGAGGAAATGGCGAAGCCGTATCTGGATGCGGGCGGAGTCAGCGGCCGCATGGCGGTCTACAAGGACCCGGCGGTGCAGAGCAAGTATCCGTTCGTGAAACCCATGGTGGAGTCGTGGCAAGGCGGCGTTCCCGACTATCGGCCGCGCTTCCCGGAATGGCCGGCGGTGTCTGAAGTGATCGGCGAGTGGGGCAGCAAGATCATGCTCGGGCAGGTTTCGGTGAAGGACGGTGCGCAGACCATCGGCACCAAGACGGAAGAGATCCTGAACAAGGCGGGTTATTACGACGGCAAGAAGTCCTTGTTGAAGTAACACCGGCGCGAGCGAGGCAGCGTGTGCGATGCCTCGCTCGCTGAAGCAAGCCAATCCGCGGAGACGATTCATGCTGAAGTCCACGGTTCCACCGGCGACCGGCGCAATGCGCGCGCCGCGGCGTGCGCGCTTTCGCTTCATGCCGCGTTCGCCCGCGTTCTGGTTCCTGTTCCCTGCGGTCGCGGCGTTGGCGATTATCGGCATCTATCCGCTGTTGCTCGCGCTTTACAACTCGTTTCATCGGTACAAGCTCGCTGATCTCGCGGCGGGCACGCCGTTCATTGGACTCGATAACTACACGGCCACGTTGGCCGATCCGTCGTTCTGGGGCGCGCTCGGCCGTACCGTGCTGTTTCTCTGCATGACCTTGCCGATTGAAATCGCGCTCGGTCTGTTCGCGGCGTTGATGCTGCATCGCACGGCGTTACCGTGGTTGCGCGTGGCGGCGCGCGTGGGCCTCGTGATTCCGATGGCAACGACGTATGCGGTAGTCGGATTGATTGGCCGGCTGATCTTCAACCGCCAGTTCGGCGTGGTCAATTATCTGCTGGGCCTCTTCGGTGTTCCGCCGCTCGACTGGCTTGCCGACCCCACGCTCGCGGTGGTGTCCGTCATGATCATGGACATCTGGCAATGGACGCCGTTTTGCGCGCTGATTCTGCTCGCGGGCCTCGCAATGGTTCCGAAGGAAGCGGAAGAAGCCGCCCGGCTCGAGACGCCGAAGTGGAGCAAGATCTTGTGGCATCTGCAGCGCCCCTATCTGTTGCCGGGCCTCACCGCGATCCTGATCCTGCGTTCCGCCGACATGCTCAAGATGTTCGACGCCGTGTTCACCATGACGCGCGGCGGACCCGGCACGGCCACTGAGTTCATCAGCATCTATATCCAGCGCGTCGCGTTCCGGTTGTTCGATCAGGGCATGGCGTCGGCTCAGGCGATCTTGCTGCTGATCCTCACGATCATGCTGTCGCGGCTCTATATTCGCTTCGTTTATCGGGAGGCCGTGTGAGCACATCGACGGATACCAGCACCAGCGCGTTGCCTTTGTCGACGCGCGCCCGCCGGGCGAGAAACGCGCGTCGCCGCGCGACGGTCTGGCATGCGATCGGCTTGCTGATCGTGTTCCTCTCGTCCGTCTTTCCGTTCTACTGGATGGTGACGACCAGTTTGAAGAGTCAGGCCGATGCGCTTGCCGTGCCGCCTGTCTGGTTCTTCACGCCGACAATCGCGCACTACACCGACGCGCTCTTCGAACACGACGTGGCGCAGAGTCTGTTGAACTCGCTGATCGTGGCGAGCAGCGCGACGTTTCTCTCTATTCTGCTCGGCACGCCGGCAGCCTACGCGCTCGCCCGCTTCGAGTTTCGCGGCAAGGAGGACCTGTGGTTCTGGTTCATATCGAACCGGATGGTCAGCCCCGTGGTGCTTGCCGTGCCGTTCTTCCTGATCGCGACCAAGCTTGATCTTGTCGATACGCACATCGTTCTGATCCTGCTGTATTTGACGTTTTCGCTGCCTATCGTCGTATGGATCTGCACCGACCAGTTCCGCAACATCCCGGTCGAACTCGATGAAGCCGCGCGTCTGGACGGCGCGTCGCCATGGCGCGTGTTCTGGCGCATCAACCTGCCACTGGCGATGCCCGGCATTGTGGTGTCCGCGATCTTCGCGTTCATCTTTTCATGGAACGATCTGCTTTATGCACTGGTGCTCACACGCACCGACGCGATCACGTCGCCGGTTGCCGCCACCAGTTACATGAGCGGCTATGAGTTGCCGTGGGGCGAAATCATGGCGACAGGTACGCTGATCGTGTTGCCGATGGTCGTCTTCGCGCTGGCGGTATCGGGCCGGCTGGTACAGGGGCTCACCATGGGCGCGGTGAAATGAAAGCTGACGCGGGAGACGGTGAATTACTATCGCGCTGTTCTCATTGAAACCCAACATACTTATGACCAGATCCGTGCCATCCGCTGTTACGTCGCTGGCCGAATTCCCTGTCGATACCGAAGAGGAATTGCAGGCGCGCGTCGCATGGCATTACTACGTCGGCAACCTCACACAGCAAGAGATCGCGCACCTCATCGGCAGCAACCGGGTGCGCGTGAACCGGCTGCTCGCCGCGAGCCGCGAATCGGGGATGGTGCAAATCACCATCAACAGCCGGCTCGCACCTTGCGTGGCGCTGGAAGAGGCGCTCGCCAAACGCTTCGGTTTGGAGGCCGCGGTCGTGGTGCCCGGCGGCGCCGATACCGAAGCCAATATGGCCGCGATCGGCATTGGCGCGGCGAATTACCTGGCGCGGCAGATCGAGACGGGGCAGACCATCGGGCTCGGCTGGGGCCGCACGATCCGCGCCGTGTTGCGGGCGCTGCCGCAACGGGCTTATGGACCGTTATCGGCGGTGTCGTTGCAGGGCGGGCTGTCGCATTGTCCGAGCATCAACACCTTCGACATCGTGTCCGACTTCGCCAACTTATGTCAGGCCGATGGTTTCCTGTTCCCCGTGCCGATCTATGTCAGCAGCCAGACGGTGCGTGACATGCTGCTGCGGGAAGATGCCGTTCGAGAGACCTACGAGCGGGCCCGGCAATCGGATCTCGCGCTGCTGACGTGCGGCGACCTGACAGAGTCGCTAGTGGTGACGTACGGCATCACCGATCCCGAGGAGGTTCGGACACTCGAGAAAGCGGGCGCGGTAGGCGATATGCTCGGCCATTTCATGGATGTCGACGGCGAGGCCATCGACCATCCGCTGAACCGTCGCACGGTCGCCGTCACGCTCGACGATCTGCGCAAGATTCGCCGCGTGATTCTGGTGAGCGGCGGCGCGAAGAAGTTTGCGGTGACGCGGGCCGCGTTGCGTGGACGATATCCGTCGGTGCTGGTGACCGATGAAGACACCGCCCGACGTCTTTGCGACGAACCTTGAAACGACAATGAACCGGCCTCGACGCATTCAGCGCATGGATCGAATGCCGGACCATTGCCTTTGATTCGGTTTTATTCCGTTTATCCCTTAGCAGAGGGCTTTAACCATGGAAGCACTGGTTCTCGAAGAAGCGCGCCGCATCAGCTTGCGCCCGTTCACCCTGCCGCAAGTCGTGGGTCCACGCGACGTGCGCATTCGCATCAATACGGTGGGCATTTGCGGCAGCGACATTCATTACTATCAGCATGGCCGCATCGGACCGTTCGTCGTCAACGAACCGATGGTGCTCGGTCACGAAGCGGCCGGCACTGTGGTTCAGATCGGCGACGAGGTCACGCATCTGAAGGTGGGCGATCGCGTCTGCATGGAGCCCGGCGTGCCCGACATGGAGTCGCGCGCGGCGCGTGAGGGCATGTATAACCTCGATCCGAGCGTGCGTTTCTGGGCGACGCCGCCGGTGCATGGCTGCCTCACGCCTTTCGTCGTGCATCCTGCCGCGTTCACGTTCAAGCTGCCGGACAACGTCAGTTTCGCCGAAGGCGCGATTGTCGAACCGTTGGCTATCGGCATGCAGGCGGCAACGAAGGCGAAGATAAAACCGGGGGACGTGGCCGTCATTCTGGGCGCAGGCACGATCGGTATGATGTGCGCGCTGGCGGCGCTCGCCGGTGGTTGCAGCCGCGCAATCGTGTGTGATCTGGTGCCCGAGAAACTCGAACTGATCGGCAAGGTTCAGGGTGTCACGGCGATTGACATCCGCGACCGGAAGCCGAAGGATGTCGTCGCGGAACTCACTGATCGCTGGGGCGCGAACGTTGTCTTCGAAGCCAGCGGAAACGAAAAAGCGTTTGATGGCATTGTCGATTTGCTGTGTCCCGGTGGTTGCCTCGTGCTCGTCGGGATGCCTCAGCGCCCGGTGCCTGTGGACATTGTCGCGGTGCAGGTCAAGGAAGTGCGCATCGAATCGGTGTTCCGCTACGCCAACATGTTCCCGCGAGCGATTCAGTTGATCGCGTCAGGCCGGCTCGACATCAAACCGTTCGTTTCACGTTCGTTCGCTTTTGCGGATGGCGTCAAGGCATTTGAGGAAGCGGCAAGCGGCAACCCCAGCGACGTCAAGGTGCAGATCGTCCTGGAGTGATCGGGTGGAAAGCGCGTTTCTTTGCGAAGTACTCCGTCGCCATCAGCTTAAAGGCCGTGACGGCAGGATTGTCCTGATCGGAGCGCCAGGCCATGCTCATTTCAGCCTGAGTGGAATTGTTGGCAATGGGCCTGAATTCGACATTGTCGTAGTGGAATCGCTGCGCCGAGGCCGGAAGAATTCCCACGCCCAGTCCAGCGCGAACTAAGGACAAAATCGTCGGCGTCTGATCGATGTACTGCGCAATGTTGAGTTCCACGTCCTCGGCGGCAAGCATGCTCATGATCCGGTCATGGAAGTACTTGCCGTGGATGGGCGAGTGCATGATGAATGGCTGATTGTGCAATTGTCTGAGTTCAATTCGCTTGTGCCGGCATAGAGCATGCCCCTTGGGTAGAGCGACAATCAACGGCTCTTCCTCCACAAGCAGAAATTCCAATTTTTGCCGGGAAGTTATTGGACGGAGAAATCCCAGATCGATCGTATTCGCGGAGAAGGCTTCGATCTGAGCCACGGAGATCAACTCGAGCAGCACCACGTCGATATCCGGCAAGACATTTTTTGCGGCGACCAATAATCCCGGTATCAATTCGTAGCCGGCCGCGCCGGTGAATCCGATCCGAACGCGGCCCGTCTTCCCTTTGCTTGCGCGCCGGACCGTGCTTTCAGCTTGCTCGGAGAGGTTGAGCAACCGTGTCGCATCCGCCAGGAAGACACGTCCTTCCGTAGTCAGCTTAACCGTGCGGCCGATCCGCTCAAAAAGCTTGACGCCCAGATTGTCTTCCAGCAAGTGAATCTGTCTGCTTAACGGCGGCTGTGTCATGTTCAGCAGTACCGCAGCACGTCTGAAATTCAATTCAGTCGCCGCGGTGACGAAGCAACGTACCTGTGCGAGATCGAGCATTCTTTGTCGACGTAAAGGGATAGTCGACGGTCATTATAGGTGCGGACGTTGGAAGACGTGACTTGCCCCTCGTTGACGCGCTAGCTGCCTGGATGTCGTACTGGCTGGCGATCACGTGGTCAGGCTGCCTTCGGGTCTTTGTCCGGCGAGAGCCTGGGCTAAACTCGCCAACACCATTTCGCCCATCGCGGTGCGCGATTCCACCGTTGCGCTCGCCCGATGCGCCTGAAGAACTACGCGATCCATGTCGAGGAGGGCGGCAGGCACATTCGGTTCGTCGACGAACACGTCCAACCCCGCACCGGCAATGATGCCCTTGGACAAGGCTTCCACCAGATCGCTTTCCACCACCAGCTTTCCACGGGCTACATTCACCAGGTAGCCGTCTTTCCCGAGGGCGTCTAGCACCGCCGCATTCACGATGCCTTGCGCCTTGTCGGCAGCAGCGGCCAATACGAGAATATCGCAACCACGGGCGAGCGAGAGAAGGTCAGGGACAAATTGATGAGGGACGTCTTCCATGCGGCGCAAATCCGTATAGGCGATGGGGCAGCCAAAAGCGCAAGCGCGCTGTGCGATGGCACGGCCGACTTTTCCCATGCCGACAATGCCGACACGTTTTTCGCTGAAGCGACGAGACAGCGGTAATGCGCCCGGATGCGGATTTTTTTTCCAGCTTCCTGTTTTCACGAACTCGTTGCCGGTGCAGATTTCGCGGCAAACAGCCAACATCAGTCCGATGGCGAGATCCGCCACATCCTCGGTCAATGCACCGAACGTCGCAGTGACCGGAATGGCGCGTGCACGCGCAAACTCCAGGTCGACTGCATCCGTACCTACCCCGTTGACGGCGATCACTTCCAGTGCGGGTAGTCTTGCGATCAGATCGTTGGAAATACCAGTATGTCCGCCGGTAATCACTCCCCTGATCGACTCTCCATGTTCACGAATATAGGCATCCTTATCGTCCTGTTCGAACAGGCGATGCATGGTGTAGCGCGCGCCCAATGTGTCGTTGATTGCCGGAACCAGGATGGGATTCAGTTGCAAGATATTCGGTTTCAATTCAGGCGCTCCTTGTTGACGAACAACGTCTTTGCATGAGTAAGTGTCGCCGCGGATGATGTCCCATTTCCAAAGTCACGTCCAATCCGAAAAGTCTATCAGTTGATCCACGAATCGATAGGGCCGTCCTGTCGTTCCCGATCGATTCAATTCGGGCATCAAGTAATAGCAAGAAAAGATTGGACGGCGGACTTTCCGATCGCCAGAATTGGAAGTGTCGGAAGGGGCTTGCAGCGCTTCACGCGGATAACAACAAACAGCCGTGCAACCCTTTTTTGCAATGCCCGATTGTTGACAATGCTTGTTCACGCATGTCGATAAGGGCGACCACTTCTCATCAGAGAAGATCATAAAAAAGCCTTTGCAATTAAGTCGGAGACAACGCCGTGACAATACCCCTTGGTACATCCACAGCCCTACCGATTACCGCTCGCCCGGAAGAATTGTCGAATTACGGCCGGAGAATCGAAGGGAAACAAAATGAACAATGTTGACGGCGTTGTCGCCGCTACCAAGGCAGGTTCCGTCACTGAGAGACGCACCAGCCATCGCTGGGTAGTCATGGGCCTGATATTCTGCATCTGGGCAATCGCATGTGCCGACCGGGCCAATTTCGGCATTGCCTTGCCTTACTTGAAAAAGGAATACGGCATCTCCAACACCCAGGCCGGCCTGATTGTCAGCCTGTTCTCATTCGCATACGGCTTCGTGCAAATTCCGGTCGGCTTGCTTTACAAGCGGCTCAGCGAAAAGACGACTGGCTTTCTGTTCTCGGTCTTCATGATCTTCACTTCGATATTCACGGGCCTGATGGGAACGACCTCGTCCGTCTTCTTGCTGCAGGCATACCGTATCGGCCTGGGGTTATCCGAAGGGCCGTTGGGCATCGGCTGCACGAATGTAATCAATCGCTGGTTTCCCGCCAGGGAAAAAGGCACGGCTACAGGTCTTTGGATTGCCGCATCGAAGCTGGGCCCGTTGATCGTGCCTTCCGTATGCATCGTCGTGATCCAGTTGTGGGGATGGCGAGAGATTTTTTATGTCTTCGCCGTACCCGGAATATTGTTTGCAATCGTCTGGATGCTGCTGGTAACGAACTCACCCAGCGAGAACAGGTTCTGTTCTCCGGCGGAGCGCCGCTACATCCTGGATGGCGCGCCCGCCGAAGGCAGCGATAGGAAACCGTTCCGCCGTAATCAGTTGACGACCATTCCTTATCTGGATGCGTTCAATCGTACGAGGCGTGTACCGCAACTTGAGACGATTCGCCAGGTGTTCCGCTCGTGGAATATCTTCGGCGTGGCCATCGGCTATGGTTGCATGATCGGCATCAGCAACATCTTTATGTCCTGGATGCCGACCTATCTGGTCACAGTCAAGGGCTTCGCCTCTGTGAAAATGGGCTTTCTTGCGTCGGCGCCCTTTATTGGCGCAGTGGCCGGAAACATGCTCGGCGGCGTCATCTCGGATCGCATACTTGGCGGACGGCGCAAGCCGATGATGATTCTGGGCGCGCTCGGGACCATGGTCATGATGCTGCTGCTGATCGATGCACCCGACAGCGTCGCGTTTCTGGGGGTGGTGCTGGTGATGTCGGGTCTCATGCTGGGTATCGGCTTCGCAGGATATTCCGCCTATCCGATGGGTCTCGCCACCAAATCGACGTATCCGGCGGCATTCGGCATTGTGAACTCCGTGGGACAAATCGGTGGCGCATGCGCACCGTTGGCGGTCGGCATCCTGTTGGATACTTATAGCTGGACCAGTGTATTCCTGTATATGGTCGGCACAGCGCTGTTATGCCTGCTGCTGTTGCTCAGCGTCGTTGAGCCGGTTGCGGGGGACGTGGAGGGGACTCAGGGGCGGAAACGCGAGTAGGCGCCAGCATAGCCATACGGGAACGTGCCGCTGCGCAGCGCATTTTCATAAGAGCGTCAGTTCAAATCGGTGCCATTGCGGGATCGCCACCTGCCGCTGCAATGTGACGACAGCAGCTTCCGCGCGATCGATCGACGCCATGGTTCGCGCGTAATCAGCGGCACCGGTAACTGACTTGAGCAGTTGCACCCTGCGCCAGCGAGTCATCCTCAATGAGTTATGAGCTAGCGTCAGCGCATGAACGTCTGCCGCTTGCGCAAGCATTGGGGTGGAGTATTCGGCCAGATTCACACCGTTCGCGAGCTCGGACGCGTCGAAAACGGCGATTTCTTTGCCGTCGACCGCGAGGCGGTATCTGCGGGGCAGAAGCCCCGTTACCTTGAGCGTCTGTTCGTTCAGCGACTCGTTAAAGTTAGTTTCCGCTACGACGGTCTTGGTTAGTGGATCATCAGGCATTGGCATCGGCAATGCAGCGTCGAGTTCTTCCCACGATAACGTCTGACCGGTAGTCAAGCGGCGAATCCGGGCATTGGAAACTGAGGCTATCTTGCCCGTGCGGACGTCGATTGCGACCGCCGATACGACGGACGTTGCGCCCCATGCTTTCAGAAGGGCCTTTGCGAGCAACAGGCCCCCTGCCGGCGTTGGATGAATACGATCTGGAAACAGTTTTCTAGCTGCCTCTGGGTTGGTCGACCTGATCGCGGTCAGGTCCGACACAACAGGGGCATTCAAGTCGATCGTCAACGCGCCGTTTCGCGCTCCAAGATGCGAGACGAAATTACCATAGCGCGTCAAGACTGCGTTGTAGCCGCCGCCCACCCATTGCGCCCGGGTAACTTCGTCATACGGGGAGGATTGGATGAGAGTAAGGCGCACGCCAGGGACGAGACTTCTTAAAGTAGACAGGGCCGACTCGTATCCCGACGCAAATGCGTCGTAGGCATTCTGGTCAAACGGTCGAAATGCACCGTCGTTCATGCCAAACATCATCGTGACAACGGTGGGTTTGAACGCAGCAACGTCGCGGCGCAGCCGCTCTGTCATTGGCCCGGTTATCCCTCCGGATATCTTGTCTTTCCCTACACCGGAATTTACGAACCGGACGGACAGCGTTGGGAATCGCGTTGTCACGTAATCTTCGACGGCTGCTGTATAAGCGCCGCCTTCCGTAATGCTGTCTCCCATGAATACGACTGTGTCGCCGTTGCGCAGAAAAAATGGTGTCGCGTGTGCGGTCGACGCCGACACGATCGCGCAGGTGGCGACCGTGAGAGCACGTAAAGTGCGTGCTGTCATTCTAACGATACAGGAGGCGAGTTGCTGTTCATGTCCATGACCTGTGCAGGTAGGACTGAATCGTAAAGGAAAAAAGCTCTCTGGTTGACGGCGGATACCCTGCGGCTTCAGCCAAACTTTGGCGGAACCGCGCTGGCAAAAGCGACTAAGGTAGCCGCAGGGCAACTCGACATGATGCGAGTTAGACGGCGGTGAGCGAGAGTTATTTCGCGCGAATCTATTTCGAAGAAGATGAAAGACGACGCAACGATAAAATCATTTGAAGGCTTGCGGGGTGTTGCCGCGCTGCTTGTGGCCGTCTACCATTTCAACGGATTTCTAAGGCAAGGATCGATTGTCGAGAGTTTCTATCTGCTCGTGGATCTGTTCTTCGTTCTGAGTGGATTTGTCATATATCGAGCGTATAAAGACCGGCTTTCATCACCGCGCGAGATTGCGCATTTCATAGTCCGGCGTATCGGTCGCCTGTATCCTTTGCATGTGTTTACGGCCGTTTTCTTTGTCGGTGTTACGTGCTCTTCGCGCTTGCTGAAGGCTGCAATGTTGCACTTCGGATTGGGCTCAGCCCTCGGCTCGACAGGCGCTGGCGCTTTCGACCTGCCAGGTGTCAGCGAAGTGTTGACTAACCTGTTCCTTCTGCAAGGCATAGGCCCATTTTCTCACTTTGAGATCAACGGACCGAGTTGGAGTATCAGTACTGAGTTCTATGCCTATATTGCGCTTTCTGTCGGGGTATTCGTGCTTAGGCGGCGATTGCGCATGCCCGCGTTTGTCGTTATCTCGGCAGTGGGACTGGCGCTTGCCGTCTACGGCTCGATCCAGACGGATCAATGTTTGCGCGCCGGACATTGTCTTGATTCACATCTCGAGTATGCATTTCCTAGATGCCTCGGCGGCTTCTTTCTGGGCGCAATCGCCGAGAGGCTGTCCTTGACAATTACCTTTCTCGGACAAGGGGTGGTGTCTATTGTCCAAGTCCTCGCGTCGGGTCTCGCGATTTTCGTCATGTCGCAGTCGGTAACGGTCCCTGGATACGCGTTTCTCACGGTGTTCGCATTTTTCGTGATCGTATTGGCGCTTTCCCGCGATAGCGGTCCACTCGCAGCTCTACTCAAAACCCGCGTGTGCCAGTTTTTCGGAAAGATATCCTATTCAATCTATCTGGTTCATGCGCCGCTGGTCTTCGTTGGTCATGTAACGTTGAAGCCATTACCGTTGGCGATCAAGTTCGCTGTGCTGGCGGGGTATCTTGCCGTGGTAATCGGCGTGTCTACGCAGACGTACCGATTCGTCGAATCGCCGGGCCGGGACATTGCCCGCAGGTTATCGAATCGGTGGTTTCGGGAGCCGCCGAGGCCGCTCAATCCGGAAGACGAGTTGCAAGGCGCCCCAGAATTCCGATGATTCACGCGGATTGCAGCGCGTACGCGGCTGCGATCCGTGTTAAATCCTCGCAGGCGGAGAGCTACTTGCCGGCCGTGTTCGTCCGGAAGCGAGAGATTCGGCTGAATGTGATCAAGTTCGAGTCGTGCTGCGAGTGAGCTCCCCCTTCTGAATCATCGTAGGACGTGCGCACGACGGCCACGATATCGTCGCTATCGAATTGCCAGTCGACGTATTGGAAGCCATGAGTATTCCAGTCGGGATGGTGAAGAACGATTCGCCGGATGCTCCACTTACGCAGATCGGGCGAGGAGACCAGCGCAAGCGTATTTCGAGCCCGTTCATAGTTGTGCCCGCCATAGCTTTCGGTCACCGCATTTGTCAAAGACCAGTAGAGCTTCGTTCGTAGGTCATAACGGATCGTGAACTTCTTTCCGCCCCCCGGTATATCGACAAATCCGTGCTCGGGATCAAATGTCAGTGCGGTTCCGTCTGCGCTGACTGGCGCTATGGCGGCTTTTTCCGGGAGCGCGTTGTAGTACACCCGAAGGACGTCGACGACTTCCCCGTCAGGTTTGGCCACCGCATTGCCCTCGAGCCAACCACCGAATTTTTCGTCCAACCACGTCGAGTTCGGCGCCAGCCGATTACTGAACGTCCAGTTCTTTGCGTTGAGCAGGTCGCTCCCAACTGGAGCGGACATCATCATTGCCCAGATACCCGTACTCTCCACGGCTTCCATCGTCCGCCAGATTCGACCGTTCGCGACAACGACGGGAACCGCCGCTGAAAAGTATTTACCGCTGCCCGCCGCGAGTACACCGGTTTCGCTGTCTCGCGGGATAGTCCACGTTCGCCCCCCATCGAGCGAGCGTCGAATCGTGGGTACGCCCGAGAACCCGCTCGTTCCGACGATATACAACACTCCATTGTCGACGAAAAGCGACGACCAATACTGCCCTTGGAGCTCGCTAATTTTTTGCCACGACTGGCCCGAGTCTCTGGACTCGTACAAAGCTTCTGTATTTTGCGTTGAACCCGGGCCGAAGGTATCGTGCGCGGCGACGTAGACGCCGTTTGGCAGGATGGCTAACGAAGGCGACCCCAGAAAGATCTTGCTAACGGCAGGGCTGTGAGCGATCACAATGCCTGGCGGCGCCTCGCTTGCCGTAGCGAGTTGGGGCGGGCGTATAAGCACGAGGCCCAGCAGACAGGCGCTGGACAGTAACGTGGCGGAAGACATCGCGAGGCGGCGTGCGATTGAAGTCATGATGGGGGGAAGAGAATTTCGACGGATGCGTTGAAGTGCCGACATCGTCGCAATAGCATCAACGCATCTCAATCAGGCGGTCCTACATAAACGGACGATACAAATCGAAAATGCTTGCCGTGAGGAAACCTATCGGGTTGCCCTCATAGAGGAGTGGTTGAATGTCCAGGTTTTTTGCGAGGCCATATATGCCATACGCCACGATCGCAAACGACACGAGCGTTTTGGCGAGGCCACGTCTCATCTGGACCGTCATGAGCGACATGTACATCAGCGCCACAACGAAGAAATAGATATAGATGCGCTCGAACACCTTCGGAAAGGCGTAAGTGGCGATCAGCGCCAGCGCGGCGAAGTTCAGCGTCGTCAGACAGCGTTGGGCGGCCTGTTGAGTACCGGCGACGCCCGGTGATTCCGCTGTCCGCTTTCGCCACCACAACATATTGGCAAGCAGAAATATCCCAGCGGCAAGCGTTGCGACACCCACGATGCTGTATGCGTCCCAAGTGCTATACAAATTGACTTTCGTCGATAGATACGAATCGTCGTTGCCAAATGAGGCGAGCAGACCAGGGCTCGCTTTTGACACCAGCAGCACCCCGCCCGTTGCCGCAAACGCCGCCCAGATCGCATGTTTGCCCATGTAGCGGTAAAGCAGATAGGGCACACAGATAATCAATGACGGTATGTGCGTGACACCGGCGAGCGCCGTGAACAGCGTCGACCTGGTACGCGTGCGGGCGAAAATCATCATGAACATGAATGGAAACGCCATCGCCTGCCGGATCACATTTCCATATGTTCCGAAAAACGATGACGACGATATCAGCAAGATCAGAAATACCGGAATCGCTTCATATCGCTCGCGCCACATCACGATCAGCAACGCTGAAAAGAACGTGACGAAGATCAACAGGAAGGCCATATCTGTCGATCCTTCGAAACTCGATGCGATATACAACGACGCAAATGAAAGAAACTCCGGCTGCCGCGCCAGGTACTGTTCGACGCCGGACGCGTGCATCGTCCTCATGAATTCGAGGTATTGCAGCTTGTCGTTACCCCCATCCTGAATGGGCAACTTGAGCGCGACAAGCGGTCCGAGTACGACTACGGCGCCGACGCATAGCAGAAAAACCGACAGGCGGGCGGGCCGCTGTACACTTGCCGCCAGGCCAAGAAACAACAGAAAGGAATAGAGCAGGCCGAACGGATACACCACGGCCATCACGGTTGCCAAAATCATGGCAAGGCCGAAATATTCGCGAGCATTCCATTTGGTGGTGCCGCTCAGAAGTGCTCTCATCATGCGATTGCACCAACGTATTGCGCCGCCAGCTCCGTCCTTGAGACATCGCAGCGCTTCGCGACGGGGGAATATGGGACCGCTCGGCAGGCGCCGGAGCGTGCTTGCTCCGGTGGGCGCAACCTTCCCTTATGCATGTTGCCGCTCCACTTTCATAGGCGGCGAAGTGAAGGCCGCCATACTTCTAGCTGCAGCCCTCCTGCTCCAACCTCGAATTGATCGAATCCGGCGAGTGCGCCGCACCTGTAGGCCGCACCGTACTCGAGGTATGTTGCGAGCGCTTACCGTTTTGTACATGTCACAGCCTTTAACTGCTTCCAATCATATAGAACAGAATGATGAATGAGCGCGTTCGACGTCCGATTTCACCACGTTATTGGCGGATCGTCACAAGCTAAGCCGTTCGCCGCACCCGTCACATTCGCGCGTTTTGCCGGCGACGCTGGTCGCCGCTACTACGCGCAACATCCAGACTGCCGTTCTAGCGCACGGTATTGCGTCGGTGTTGTCGACAAATGCTTGCGAAACAGTTTCGCAAGTCGGCCGCCACCGCTGATCCCGCAGCGCCTTGCAATCTTGTCGACCGGCAGGATGGTCTCAACCAGCAACCGCCGGCTCATGTCGAGGCGTGCCTGAAGCAGATAATCGGACGGCGTCGCCCCCATCTCGTTCTTGAAACGTCGCAGGAAGTTCCGTTCACTCATCATGGCCACCCGCGCAGCTTCGTCCATTGTCACGGCGCGGCCGATGTTCGCTTCCAGCCAGCGTGCGGACCCCATGATCTGGTCGCTGACGCGTGCCTCTGGCGCCGCGCGACCAGGTATTACCGACTCGGCGACCCGTCGCGCGACTTCAGGCCCGAGGTCGTCTTCGACGATACGCAGGGCAGCGCGCACTCGATCTGGCACGTCCGGGAGCAACCCTCCGGAAAATCGCGACCGCGTGACGTCGTCGTCGAAAAAACGCGCTATTCCAGCATGACCGATACCCGCCGCCTCGAGCAACAGGCGACCCTCCGCAATAGGATGGACCATCTCGCTGCGCATGGATGCTTCGCGTAGCCAGGCGATCATGCGATCGTCGCGAAAGGCTCGATCCGCGCCCACGCCGCCCGCGATGAAGAGCGCATGGAACTCGCCGGCGCGACGATAGGAAGCGAAACTTTCGGTCCACACAAAGACCGACGACGAACTCGCAATCCGCCCGCCAGAAGCGGAGAGAAGCGACGCCTCGTATCGGATGGAGTCGGCGCGCGCGGCACCATTCAGCGCATTCGCGGCTTGGAACAGCTCGACAATGGACGCCGCGTCCGGCAGCGAGAATCCGTTGAATAACGCAATTTCGATGCGTTTGATGTTGCTTTTTTGCGGCGAAACGACTGACTGCCGCGCATTGCGTGGTTGTGCGTATTGAATCAACTCCATCGAACTTCCCCGGTGAAAAAGTTTACCTCGTGTGAGCCGTCTGGAGCCTCGATTGGGCTCTTCATCGATAAAACGTGATTTCTACGGAATTACTCGCGAGGTCGCGGGCGGTGCGCCACGGGACAAAAAAGGCGATTGGAAATCAGGAGGAAGGATGTGTAATTTTTTGCGCCAACTTTAACGTATCCAGAAATATTGGCGCGCGTCCGGGTTGCCAGCCTTATATTGCAAAGGAATATGAAATACGCATTAGGAGCGCTGGTTGCGATTCGCAAACGTTTTACGTCGATGAATCGTCGGAAAAACCCGGAATTCAACTACACGGCGGGTTTGAGAATGCCCGATGCGTAAATTGGCGCCGGCTATACCATGCATGGCAATTAAAAAAGGCGCGTTCCACATTTCGAACCGGACCAAGCCCGGAAGCAGAAAGCGCGCTCGGGTTGCGTGAACACTCGTTCGCCGCGTCGTCCGAGCCTACCGCACTCAGGCCGCAGAGCGCCGAAACGCCCCCAGATTGCCATACCAGATTGCCCGAAGCAAGAGCACGCCTCAAGTGCAACAAGCCCGGCACCGGGCGAATGCGGCGATGTTGCATCGCCGCGGATCGTGGCCTCCCGGGCGTGTGGGCGCGTCTGCTCATGTGGCGGATTCCGCCATTCAAACGTTTTACCACTGGCGTAAAAAGAACATAAAAATAACTTTTCAATTAATTGAATATCAGTTATGTGCGCGCGTTCTGGATTTAATTTCGAATTCGCCAATACGAGACATTCCTTTACCGGTGTCGGCGCAAGCGTGTCAGCAGATCTGGACAATCGTGCATGGCGGGTGTTCTTGATCGAATCCGCCAAGAGCATGTTCAAATCAGACGCCAAAGAATGAACGGCTCGCCCCCAAGAATATGATGCACTGCAGAAAAACCTAATTTCGCTTTCAGCGCCCGGGGGCCAGCTGTATGGAATATGCGACCGATCTAACAAGGAAAACAATTCATCTCATCATGGGCGGAAGCATTGGAGTGCCTCGCCGCCCTAAACAGGTGGTAATCCTCCTGTTCGATGATTTTTCTCTCATCCATATGGGGCGCCTCGCGGAGACGTTTAATCTCGCCAATCGTCTGCATCGCCCGGATAACAGCGTGCGCGATTACTACGACCTGCTCCTCGTGTCCGCCAATGGCGGCGCCGTACGGTCGTCTTCCGGCGTGGTGATATGGACGGATGCGCTCGACACCCATTACGCAAAAGACGTCCACGCGCTGTTCGTGCTTGGCGCAGCGGGCGTGCCCGCCGAACGCGACGAGCGGCTGCTTGCGTGGCTGCGCAACGCGCATCCGCACACTCACGTCGTACAGGCCGTAGGCGGCGGTCATAGCATATTGCAGATGGCGGGCTTGGAGCGTAAAGACGTTGCTGCCGTGGAGATGCCTGGCGGCGCGATGTTGCCGGGGGCGCTGTCCGCTAACAGGACGTCTGCGGCCGACGCCGACGCGGACGTCGCATTGACCAGTGCGCTGTCCGCCGTCAAGCGCGACTGCGGCTATGAAGTCGCTCGACAGGTCGCACACGAACTGTTGCCCGCTACGCCGCAACAATTCGCACGCTCCGTATTCGATTCGCGCGAAGCGCGGGCAAGCGACCTCATTCGTGCGTCGGCGCATCAGTTACGCGTCAGCAGTGAAAACCGTATATCGATTGCGGATGCCGCGCAAGATGCCGCGATGAGCGAGCGCAATTTCCTGCGCCGCTTCAAGCAGGAAATCGGCGTGACGCCAACTGAGTTCGTTCTGCGTGTCCGTCTTGAGAAAGCCTGTCACATGCTTGTAGATACGGACCTGCCCGCGGACAAGATTGCCCGTCGCACAGGTCTCGGCAGTGGTGACCGGCTTGCGAAGCTGTTCCGTCAGCATCTTTCAATGTCGCCGACCGAATACCGGGCGCTCGCGCGCTCCGGGCCGGCGGATGACGGGGCGCCCGAACCGGGCTTGGTCGGGCGGGTGCGCGGATCCGCGTCCTGACAGACCGGCCGGCGGTTTTTTCGCGCACGTTTCTTTTCGTTGACTAGCGTCCCCCAAAGCGGGGACGTCGATCTGATATGTCTGCTCGCGATGAAATGAGGAATCCTACATGGACAGAATCGTACCAAGAATCGTCGATATCGGAGTAATCGTATCCGGCGCGTTTATTCCTTTTCTTCTCCACAGTTCAGGCGAAGGTCATTCGCCAATCTTCGACGGATCGCTTGTGGCATTCGCGGCCGCGCTGGCGCTCTCGGTTTTTCCTGCATGCGGCATCTATGAGACGGCAAAACGGCGTTCGCCGGTGCACCTGTTCAGCCGCACGGCGCTCGCGTGGATCGTGGTTCAGGGCGGGAGTACGTTGCTGCTCTACGCACTGCGTCGCGGCGAAGTTCTGTCCAGTGTCTGGTTTGTCTACTGGACCATCACGAGCGGTATCGGTCTTTTGATCTTCCGTGCGGTGACGCTGGGAATCTTCGAGTGGATCGAAAGAGCGGGGCGCCGGGTGCAGGCGACTGCCCTCGATCAGGTCGGCCAATACAGCCGCACGGTCGCACGTCGCATGACGGCGTCGGGCGCAGCCCGGCGGATCGCGAAGCGAGGTTTCGATCTGAGCGCAGCGTCGCTCCTCGTACTGATGCTGTCGCCGGCGTTGCTTCTGATCGCGGCGATGGTCAAACGCGACGGCGGCCCTGCGATCTTCGGACATGTTCGCGTCGGCCGCGACGGATCTCGCTTCAAGTGCCTGAAATTCCGCTCGATGGTGATGAATGCGGACGTTGTGCTGAAGGCGTTGCTCGAGAGCGATCCGCAAGCCCGAGCGGAATGGGAACGCGAATTCAAACTTAAGGACGATGTCCGCATTACGCCGATCGGTCGCTTTCTGCGGCGTACGAGCCTCGATGAACTGCCGCAGCTGTTCAACGTGATCAAGGGCGAGATGAGTCTGGTAGGTCCGCGGCCCATCGTTCAGCAGGAGCTGGAGCGTTATGGGCAGGACGTGCGCTACTACCTGATGGCGAAGCCCGGCATGACGGGGCTCTGGCAGGTGAGCGGCAGAAACGACACCGACTACGCCACGCGTGTGTCACTGGACGTCGCCTATGTGAAGGAATTGTCGTTACGTCGCGACATGCGGATTCTCTTCAAAACGGTGAGTGTGGTGCTTCGCGGGTCCGGAGCGTACTGAATGCGTGAGTTGAGCCGTGCGTCGACGTGAATCGACGATGTGCCGGCGCGTACGTGGTCGTAACAGTTCAAACAATAAACAGATTGCCGAGGTTTTAATGATCTTGTTTCAACAGCCGGGCCGCATGTCGTGGCAACGGTTTCCGAATGTGCGCGGAGTCGGTCAGCGTATAGCCATGCTGTCGATGTGCACTGTGCTATGCGCATGCAGCGCGGCGCCCGGTATGCGCATGCGGCAGCCGGCAACGATTCCCCTCGAAGGCGGTAGTACACCGAAAGAGGATACGCGGCTAGACGTGCCGATTACCGACATCAATCTCGCGTTGATCGCGCGCATGCGCGAGGGTGCGCGCGCATCGCGTAAAGACTGGTCGGATTTGATGGTGGCGCCAGCCGCGTATTCGGTCGGACCGGGCGATGTGCTGCAAATCACGGTGTGGGATCACCCCGAGCTCGCCGCGGCGCTCGGGCCTCAGTCGCAGGCGGGTACTACGCGCACGGCGGATGCACCGGCCGGATTTATCGTCGATCAGGACGGCACGCTGCAGTTCCCATTTGTGGGGCGAATTCATGTCGCGGGTCTTCAGACGGAAAAGATCCAGGCGTTGTTGCAAAAGACGTTGGGGAGAACTTTCCAGGCGCCGCAAGTAACCGTGCGTATCGCGTCCTTTCGCGCGAAGCAAGTGTTTATCGAAGGCGAGGTGCACGCGCCGGGCACCCAGTCGATCAACGACATCCCAATGACGCTGTACGACGCAATCAGTCGCGCCGGCGGCTTTGCGACGACTGCCGATCAGAGCCGGATAACGCTCGTGCGCAACGGTGTGCAGCATGAGATCGATCTGACCGACATGGCGGAGCGCGGCCAGAGTCCGTCGCGCATTGTCCTGCAGAACGGCGACCTGCTGCGCATTTCCGCGCGCGATGAAAACGGCGTGTTCGTGATGGGCGAAGTGAACAAGCCCGTGACCGCGCTGCCGATGAGAAGCGGCAAGCTGACGCTGAGCGATGCGCTTTCGCAAGCGGGGAGCCTGAGTTCGACCTCGGCCGATGCAGCACAGCTCTATGTGATTCGCGGGAACGAAAGCGCGGCGCCTCATGTGTTTCATCTCGATGCGAGTTCGCCGGTGGCGATGGTGCTGGCCAATCAGTTCGATCTGCGGCCGAAGGACGTCGTGTATGTGGATGGCAATGGCCTCGTGCGCTTCAGCCGCGTGCTGAGCCTCCTGCTGCCGGCTATCAATGCGGGTCTCACGACGGCGATCGTCACCAAATGATCGGAAACATTCTCGTCCTGTGCGAAGGCAATGTATGCCGCAGCCCCATGGCCGCGGCGGTGCTTCGCGCCGCGCTGCCGGGCCGTTCGGTGACGTCGGCGGGTTTCAACGCGCTGATCGGCGTGCCTGCCATGCCGTTCGCGCAGGAAGTGATGCGCGCACGAGGCCTGTCGATCGACGATCACCGGGGCCGGCAGCTCGGTCACGCCGCATGCGTCGAAGCCGAACTGATTCTGGTGATGGATCGGCATCAACGCGCATTGCTCGAGAGTCAATATCCGTTTGCCCGCGGCAAGATCTTCCGCATTGGCGAATACAAAAACTTCGACGTTCACGATCCCTACCGTCAGCCCCGATTCGTTTTCGAACGCTGCGCGCGTCTCATCGAAACGGGCGTGGCGGATTGGCAAGCGCGATTGAGGCTGATTTGACACGTTCCGGGCTCACGCCGATACCCGTTTCGCACGAAACGCGGTCGCAGTCGGACATGAAGTGGTCCGGATGCACACGTGAAGTCCGCCTGTCGAGGCAGCTACCGAATGTCGTACAGACAACACCGAACCGAGTAGCGTCATGAATACAAATAATCCGAGGTCGCAGCAGTCCGATGATGAAGATGCAGACGGCGATCTCATCGCCATCATCGATATTCTTATCGAAAGCCGATGGACGATCATTGCGATCGTCTGCGCTTTTCTCATGCTCTGCACCGCCTACGCGTTCCTGGCCAAGCCCGTGTACGAAGCGGACATCATGGTCCAGGTGGAGGACAGCCCCGACACTTCCGCGGCGAAGAGCCTGCTGGGCGATGTGTCATCGCTCTTCGACGTCAAGTCCTCTGCCGCGGCGGAGTCGCAGATACTGGCCTCGCGGCTGGTGGTCTCCCGCGCGGTCGACAATCTGAATCTGTTCATCTACGCCAAACCACGACGCTTTCCATTGATCGGACAGTGGGTCGCACGGCACAACGATGGACTGTCGAACCCCGGTCTCGCCGGCTTCGGCGGTTTCGCATGGGGACAGGAAAGCATCGACGTACCTGTGTTCAATGTACCGACGAAGATTGAAGGCAATGCGTTCAAGCTGACGTTGCTCGACGCCCGGCACTACCGGTTGTCGGGTGCCGATCTGGCGGACAACGTCGAGGGCGCGATCGGCAAGCTCGAACGCTTCAACAGCGAAAGCGGCCCGATCGAACTCCGAGTGGCGTCGGTCACTGCAAAGCCCGACACGGCATTCCGGCTTGTGCGCAACTCGCGCCTTCAAACCATCGAAGATCTTCAGGATCATCTCAACGTCCAGGAAAAGATCAAACAATCCGACGTGGTGGTCGCCAGTTTGCAAGACACCGACCCGCAATGGCTCGCCGACGCCTTGAACGAGATCGGACGCCAGTACATCCGCCAGAACATCGAGCGCAAATCGGCCGAGGCTGCGCAGTCGCTCGATTTCCTGAACGAGCAATTGCCGAAACTAAAGACACAGCTCAATGACTCAGAGCAACGCCTGACGAAACTGCGCGACGAGCGCGGTACCGTCGATCTGACGGAGGAGGCCAAGCTGGCGCTGGCGCAGTCCGCCGATGCGCAGACGCGTTTGCTCGAACTGCAGCAGAAGCGGCAGGAGTTGCTCTCGCATTTCACCGGGAAGCACCCGAGCGTTGCCGCGATCGATCAACAGATCGCCTCGCTGAGTGCTTATCGCGATGTAGCCGAGAAACAGATTCGCCGGCTACCGGACCTGCAACAAGACTCGGTTCGCTTAATGCTCGATGTGAAGGTCAACACGGACCTCTATACCGCGCTTCTCGACAACATGCAGCAGTTGCAGTTGGTTCGTGCAGGCAAGGTCGGCAACGTGAGGCTCGTCGATACGGCTGCCGTGCCGGAAATTGCCGTTAAGCCGAAGAAGGCATTAGTCGTGGCTGCCTCTCTGTTGTTCGGCGTGCTGGTGGGTTGCGGATCGGCGATCGCGCGCTCGTTCCTGTTCAATGGCATTTCCGACCCCGGTGAGATCGAACGGCGTCTCGGTCTCAGCGTCTATGCGACGGTCCCGCTCAGTGATCAACAGAAAGCGTTGACGCAGAAAGTCGAACGGCGGGAGCATTCGGTGTCGCTATTGGCGCTCTCGTCGCCCGGCGATCCAGCGGTGGAGAGTCTGCGTAGCCTGCGCACCGCGTTGCAATTCGCGATGCTCGAAGCGAAGAACAACGTGGTGGTCATTGCCGGGCCTGCGCCGGGCGTCGGCAAAACTTTCGTGTCGGCAAATCTGGCCGCGGTACTCGCAATGGGCGGCAAGCGGGTCTTGCTGATCGACGGCGATCTTCGCAAAGGGCGGCTGAACGAATACCTCGGACTTCGCCGGGCAAACGGTTTCTCGGAAGCGATCGCGGGCAGCATGCCGGTAGCCGACGTGATTCACCGTGGGGTAATCGAAGGACTCGACTTCATCGCGACGGGTGCGATTGCGAGGAATCCGTCGGAGCTGTTGCTGAGTCCACGAGTGCCGGCGTTGATCGAGGAACTGTCGGGAGGCTACGACATTGTGATCATCGATTCGGCGCCGGTGCTCGCGGTTGCCGATACCGGCATTCTCGCCGCCGCGGCAGGCACGGCTTTCCTGATCGCGTTTTCGGGCGTGACGAAGCTTGGCGAAATCGCGGAATCCGCAAAGCGGTTCACGCAGAACGGCGTCAAGTTGAACGGTGTCGTGTTCAATGGCATCAATCCGCGGCTCGGGCAGTACGGATATGGGTCGAAGTACGGCGGTTATCGCTATGTCGCCTACGAGTACGGAAACCGTCATGACGCGTAGCGAATCCGTCGCATCAAGAGGGCGCGCAACATGATACGGCTGAGGGATTCGGTCGTCTCCATGGCGGGCGTGGTCGCCGGGCAGATCGCGCTTTTTCTATGCATCTCGCTGATCGGGCGCCTCCAGGGGCCCGAAGCGCTGGGGCATTTCAACTATCTGCTCGCACTTGGCACGTTCTCCGGGACGCTGCTCGCATTGCGCTTCGAGCTCGCCTGCGTGACGGACAGTCCAAGGCAGTCGTTCAGCGCATTCATCAATGTCATGGCGCTGAGTTGCGGCGTGACCGCGATTGCAATGATCGTCACGCTGTTGAACGCACACGGTGAATTGCTGATCATCGGCGGTTATGCGTTTGCCTGTTTCGTTCAGCTCGCGGCGGGTTCATATCTGAACAGTTTGCGACGCTACGAGCTGATCGCCGCGAGCAGGCTGCTTGTCAATCTGTCGTTTTTGCTGTGCCTGATCGCCGCGCTCGGGTTCAAAACGATCGGTTCGCTGGACGTGTTCGCGATATATACCGCGATCAATCTGGTGCTGTCCGCCGGCATGTTGACGGGCGTGCTGCTGCATGGGCGGCGCCATCGCTATTCGTTCGCACTGTCGCGCAGGTTCTTTGCGGACAACGTGCGCTTTGCGAAGTACATCTTGCCGTCGACGATCTGCGGGTCGGTATTGACGTATGCCCTCGCGATCGTGATTCCTCGCTGGTTCGACGCCGAAAGCGCGGGCTATTTCGCCGCCGCGTACCGGCTCGGGTTCTTCCCGGTCTCCCTGATCGGACAAAGTCTGGGCGGCGTGTTCCGACGCGACGCGATCGGGGCCGTCGCGCGGCACGATGCAGCGTCGATGCTGCCCAAAGTGTTCCTCACCTATGCGCGCTCGCTGGCGTTGCTGGCGCTCGGCTATGCCGTGGGCGGCGCGTTGCTGTTCGCGCCGCTGGTCCGGCTGTTTTTCGGCGCGCGCTGGACTGGGGCGAGTGGCTTCTTTTACGCACTCATTCCGCTATTCGCGTTCCAGATGATCTACGTGCCACTGTCGCAGATCTTTCTCGCCACACGCGAGCAGCGCGTCGACCTGTCTTTTCAGCTGTCATGCGGTGTCGTGCTGATCGGCGTGCTCTTTGTCGCGAAGGCGATGAATCTCTCTGTCCACTCCAGCGTTCAGGTGTTTTCGCTTGCCGGCACCGTCATGATGATCCTCGGCGTCATGTTGACGTTTCGCGTGATGAACACCAGTGCGTTACGACTGCGCGTATCGATATGAAGACCACTCACTGTAGTCAGGGGGTTGTGATGATTGTGATCGTGATCGATTCGATGGAGCGTTATTACTTCGCCAGGCGGTTGGTGCACACCGTCAGGCACGAGTTCAGTTTTCTTTTCCTGACCAGCGAGCCGCTCGCGCATGCGGGGCTCGTGATGGCGGGCCACGAGTCCATCTATTTGCGTCGCAGGGCGCTGCATATGGGGGGCTATGACGGCGGGATGGATATGTCCCACTACGAGCGGTCCATCGAGGTTCTGAACGCGCAGATCGGTACGGCACAAGCACTGCTCGATTCAGCAGCGGTGTTCCGCACGGTATCGGACCTTCTCCGCGTCCGCAAGGCCACAGCCTGCCTGATGTGGAATGGACAACAACTCGTGTGCCGGGCCGTCAGCCACGCATGCTTGATACACGGCGTGCCCACGCGCTTTCTCGAACTGTCTAACCTGCCGGGCAAACTGTTCGTCGACAGCATGGGGGTGAACGCGCTTTCGTCGATCAGCAACGACCCCGCGCTGATCGACCGCCTGCCGATGCCAAGCGAGGAAAAGCACCGCCGCTGGTTGCTGCATTACGAAGAGTACAAGGCGCGGCCGTTGCCACAATCGCGCACGTCGCTTAAACGTAAGGGCGTGTCGCTGCTCAACTACGTGCTGAAGTTCGCCACGCGAGGCGTGGGGCGAAAGCGGATTGCCACAGTGCGCGCAAGCAACGCAGCGAAGATGCCGATGCAGGCCAGTCAGTTGTCGGCAGCCGATCTGGCGGCGCGGCGTTACGTGTTCCTGCCGTTGCAGGTCTCCGGCGATACGCAGATCAAGCTCCACTCGGACGTGGACAATCTGGAGGCGATTCAAGCTGCCTTTCAATTCGCGTCGAACGCGAGCGCCGATTTAATCGTGAAGATCCATCCGGCGGAGATCGACGCTTCGGTGATAGACGAGATCGTCGCTCTACAGGACGTCTATCACTTCGAGATCGCGGATGCGCCGACGGTGGAACTGATCAGGCATGCCGAAGCGGTTGTGACGATCAACTCGACGGTGGGTCTCGAAGCGCTTCTGTACGGGAAGGAAGTCGTCGCACTCGGACGTTGCTTTTACAAGGAGTTCGACCGCAGCCGGCTAATGAAATATATCCATGGCTTTCTCGTTGATGGCGTCGACTACTTCGGTACAGGGCCGATTTCGCCCGGCGCGGCGAGACGCGTGCTTGCTCCGGGAGGATGACGATGAGTGTCACGCTGAAGGGCACGATCGAATCTATCATTGAAGACTACCGGCGCAACGACTTCCTGAAAACACGCTGTGTCGTCATTTTCTTCCGGATAGCGAATTATCTGGCTTGTCGCAGCCGTTTCACGTTGCTGGTCGGCGCACCGGTCATCCTGCTTTACATCTTCGTTTGCGACTGGTTGCTGGGTATCGAGATTCCGGTCAAGACGCGAATCGGCAAGGGGCTGACGCTCTATCACGGCACGGGCCTCGTGATCAACGGTTACTGCGTGATGGGCGACTACTGCGTGGTTCGTCATGGCGTCACCATCGGCAACACGATTCGGCCAGACGGAACCAACAGCGGCGTGCCGGTGATCGGGGATCGTGTGGAATTCGGCGCACACAGCGTCGCGCTAGGCGACATCCGGATCGGCGACGGCGCGCGGATCGGCGCGGGCGCGGTGCTGCTTTGCAATGTGCCGGACGGTGCGGTTGCGGTCGGCGTGCCCGCCCGGGTGATGACGGGAGGTCAACAGCAATGAAAATCTTTATTCTGCATCCGGGAAAAGCGAACTACCCTGAAATCGCAGCCTACACGGCGTTTCTCGTCAGACACGGCTTCGAAGTGTTCGATGGCGACAGCGGCGTCTATGCGCGATTTCCGTTCAAGGACGAGTGCGTGCTGTGGTGCATCATGGGCTTTTATCGCGCGCATGATGGCGCACGATTTGTGATTCATGACTATCGCTCGCTGTCGCTTGGGCGGCTCGCGTGGATGAAGGACGGAATCAAGCGCGCGTTCAACGCGAGGCCGCATCTCCGAGTGTTTCAGAACGAGCGAATGCGCGACGCGATGGGCTTCCGCGACCGCGTTCCATCGGCGCTGTTACCGATGGGCGTGCCTGACTGGATCTTCAATCTCTCCGATGATCAGGACACGGCCGCTCAGGCATTGCCGGCTGGCCGCTTCTGCTACATCGGAGAGATGAGCCGTGAGCGTGGATTCGACAAGGTGCTGTCGGCGTGGCGGGCGGCGCCTCGGGAGACAGGCGACTCGTTCGTTCTGGTCGGACGTCCGGAGCCGGACATCTACGAGGCCTTCAGGCACACACAGGGCCTCGAATTCGTCGGCCGCGTTCCGCAAGCCGACGCACTGCGTATCGTGCACCGCTCCGAGTACGCGGTCTGCTATTTCCCGTATCACCGCCCGCATTGTTTCCAGACGCCGACCAAGCTTCTGGAATATGCGGCCCTCGGCAAGAAGATTATCTGCAACGATGCGCCGTCGAATGTACTGGCATGCGCGGAACTCGACATTCGTTCGCTCGTTACCGGACCTTCCATCTTCGACGGGTTGCCGCCGGCTTCACGTATCGCCGTCGAGGACAACGATCCACGCAGCTTGCGCGGGCTCGAATGGACGTCCGTGATCGAACGCTCGGGAGTGCTGGCGCATCTCGAGGCCGCGCTGCCGGCGCAACGCTGGCACGGACCCGTGCAAGTGGGGAGTTCAGTATGAAGATCGTTCAGATGATGGAATCCAGCGCGACGGGCACGCTCTCGATGGTTTGCCTGATCGCGAACAGGTTCGCGCGGGAAGGGCACGAAGTTCACGTCATTTATTCGATTCGCGACGAAACGCCGTCGAACATCCACGCGATGTTCGACAGCAACGTGGTGCTGCGGCACGTGCAGATGAAAGGTGTGCCGCTCTTGCCGGTGATTGTCAGATTGAGGTCGGTGCTTCGCGAAATCCAGCCCGATGTGATTCATCTGCATTCGTCGGTGGCCGGCTTTCTCGGGCGGATCGCGGCGCTGTTCGCGTCGCGTCGCGCCACCGTGCTCTACAGTCCGCACTGCATCTCGTTCATGCGGCAGGACATTTCGCGGCCCACACGGTTCGCATTCGTCGCATTGGAATGGATGGCGACCATGCGCAAGTGCCTGTACGTTGCATGTTCGGAAAGCGAGCGCAAGGCAGTTCGCGCTTATCTCCGGCAGCCGGTCGTTGTGGTCGAGAACGCAGTCGGCGAGATGCGGATTGTGCCTGCCGGCCTGCCGGTGCAAAGCCGACCTGCCGTGAAATATGTGGTCACGGTGGGCGGCATCCGTCCGCAAAAAAACCCGCTTCTCTTTGCGGAAATCGCGAACGGTCTTCGCAACAGCGGACTGCGCTTTATCTGGATCGGCGACGGCGACGCGGCGCTGAAGGAGCAACTGCGTAACGCGGGCGTTGAAGTCACAGGATGGATGACCCGCTCGCAGGTCGAGCAGTGGCTTCGACAGGCTTGCGTGTATCTCTCGACCTCGTCGTGGGAGGGCATGCCGGTGTCGGTGATCGAGGCAATGCTGCTCGGCGTGCCGGTGGTGGTCTCGGCGTGTGCCGGTAACGTCGATATTGTGCGGCCGTCACATACCGGCGCGGTCTTTACCACGAGCGCCGATGCCATGCGTTTCATTGCCGATTTCGCCGACGACCACTTGCTGCGCGACCTGATAGGCGCGCGAGCGCAACGGGAAGCTTCCGAGCGCTTCGCCGAGGCACGTTTTTTCCAGCAACTCGCCCCGTTCTACGCAGGCAGGCTGGCGAGTTGAACAACGCGTAGGGCCGTTTGCGCATCCACACGCAGGGCTGGGCAAATGAGGTTCATCAAGGATAGGGGAATCATCGTGAATATAAACATCGCACCGGGTGTGACGCTCGGCAATACGCTCCCGTTCGTACTCTTCGGCGGTCTCAATGTGCTCGAGAGTCTCGACTTCACACTGGACGTGTGTTCGAAATATGTCGAGGTCACGCGCAGGCTGAATGTGCCGTTCGTATTCAAAGCCTCGTTCGACAAGGCGAACCGCTCTTCGATGCATTCGTATCGTGGAGTCGGTCTGGATGAAGGACTCGAGATACTAAGCGCCGTGAAGCGGCGATTCGGCGTGCCGGTTATCACGGACGTGCATGAGATCGCGCAAGCGCGGCCGGTTGCCGAGGTTGCGGATGTGCTCCAGGTGCCGGCGTTTCTTGCCCGTCAGACGGACCTGGTGGTGGCGATTGCGGGCACGGGGAAACCGGTCAATGTGAAGAAGCCGCAGTTCATGAGCCCCGTGCAGATGAAACATGTGGTGGCGAAATGCAACGAGGCCGGGAATGACCAGGTGATTCTGTGTGAACGCGGCAGTTCATTTGGCTACGACAACCTCGTCGTGGACATGCTCGGCTTTCGCGAGATGCGCGACGCAAGCGGCGACTGTCCGGTGATATTCGACGTGACGCACAGTCTGCAACGCCGGGATGCCGCCAGTGAAGCGTCCGGCGGCCGCCGCCGCCAGGTGCTCGACCTTGCCCGTTCCGGTATGGCTGTGGGGCTGGCCGGACTGTTTCTCGAAGCGCACCCGGATCCCGATCGTGCGCGCTGTGACGGGCCGAGCGCGTTGCCGCTGCATCTGCTGGGAGACTTCCTCTCGCAGATCAGGTCGATAGACGATCTGGTGAAGAGTCTGCCGGTACTGGATATCCGATGAGTGGGGCCGTGTACCAGGGAGAAATCCGGCTCACGCTGTTCGATGTGAACGGCGTGTTGAGCGATGGAAGATTGCATATGACCGGCGGCGAATTCATGAGAAGTTTTTACGCGCCATTGCAGGCGTATTGGAGCGCACACGATGTCATCCAGTGAGGCATTGCCGGTGCGCGTCGTGATTCCTGCCCGCTACGGCTCGACACGCCTGCCGGGCAAACCGCTGATCGATCTCGCGGGCAAGCCGATGATCGTGCGCGTGTACGAGCGCGTGAAGTACGCGCTGCCTGGGGCGACTGTCATGGTCGCAACGGATGACCCCCGCATCCACGACGTACTGGCGGCGCGCGACATTCCCTGCACGATGACCGATCCCGCGCATGCGTCGGGCACGGACCGTGCGGCGGAAGTGGCGCGTCGCGCGGGGTGGGGCGATGACGACATCGTGCTGAATGTCCAGGGGGACGAGCCGCTGGTGCCCCCCGCGTTGCTGCAAGCATTCGCCGGTTATTGCGGCGTGGCACGCGAGCTGGCAATGGCAACGATCGCGAGTCCGATTGCCGATCCTTATCTGGTGAACGACGTGAATATCGTCAAGGTGGTGACCGACCGGAACAACCGTGCGTTGTTCTTTTCACGCGCGCCGATTCCGCTTACCCGCGACCGCCGTCGGGAAATCATCGCGGAGAATGCCGTGCCGGAAGTTTTCTTTCGCCATATCGGCATCTACGCCTACCGCAACGCGGTGTTGCAGCAGGTTACCGGCAGCGCGCCATGCGATATGGAGCGCAGGGAGCAACTCGAACAGTTGCGCGCGTTGTGGCTCGGCATTCCTATTCTCGTGATGCGTTGGTCTGACAGTGTCCCTGCCGGTGTCGATACGCCTGACGACGTCGCGCGTGTGTCCAATTTGTTCAACCAGAGAGACCGATGAACGCAACGAACTATATCGATTCGGCAAAAGAGGTTTTCCAGATCGAATCGCGGGCTCTGTCCAATCTTGCGCTGCGGCTCGATGAGAACTTCAGCGATGCGATCGACTGGATGCTGAAGTCGACGGGGCGCGTGGTGGTGTGCGGAATGGGCAAGTCCGGCATTATCGGCAAGAAGATTGCCGCGACGCTGGCCAGCACGGGCACACCGAGCTTCTTCATGCATCCGGGCGAGGCGTATCACGGCGATCTGGGCATGGTCACGCCGTCGGACACATTCCTCGCCATTTCCAACTCGGGAGAGACCGACGAAGTGATCAAACTCATTCCGTTCTTGCGCGGCAACCGCAACTATCTGGTCGCGTTGACGGGTAATTCGAAGTCGACGCTCGCGAAAGCGGCACACCGTCATCTCGATGTCGGAGTCGATCAGGAGGCGTGCCCCTTGCAGCTGGCGCCGACTTCCTCGACGACTGCCGCGCTGGCAATGGGCGACGCGCTCGCGGTGACGCTCATGAAGGCGCGGGGTTTTCGTCCCGAGAACTTTGCGCGATTGCATCCGGGCGGTTCGCTTGGGCGCCGGCTGCTGTCCAGGGTGGAAGACGAAATGGTGAGGCGCGATTTGCCGTTCGTCACTGAAGAGGCGCGCACAATCGAAGTCTTGCAGACGATGACGCGCGGGCGACTCGGCGTCGCGATAGTGCGGCGCGCCGCGGGCTGGGGCGTGATTACCGACGGAGACGTCCGGCGCGCGATCGAGACTTTCGGCGACACGCTGTTCAGCAGAATCGCGGCGGATATGATGTCGGCCGATCCCACGATGGTGGCGGTCGGCACTCGCGTGGAGGATGCGCTGATCCTGATGGACGATCGGCAAATCAACGCGTTGCTCGTGTTCGACGGTGACGATGTGGTCGGGGTATTCAAGAAGTAGCGATAAGGGCGCGCTAGATGCCGCGCCCGCACAAAAAGGGCGAATACATATCGATCGCCTCCTGGATCGGCGCGTGGTGCCCATACGCGACGGTCGAAATGCCGAGCAGCGACGCAATGGCGAGCGGCCGAAACCGTGCAGGCAGCACGGGAGCATTCTTCCAGCACACGAACAGTACGGTAACGAGCGAGCCGACACCCCAGCCCGCGATGACCTCGGATACCGTGTGCGCATCGTCGAACACGCGCGCGGTTCCTATTCCGGCTGCCAGCGCGAGTCCGAGAGCAAGTGCGAGGCGGGGCTGCGAGTTATCGCGACGGGGCAGGCACAGAATGAGCGCCATCGGCCACACGGCGGACGCAAGCATCGTGTGACCGCTGATCACACGAAAGTCGATTGCGCGAATCTGTATGCCGCAACCGGCATACAGTATCTTCGTCACACCGACCATGAACGCGCCAACCGCCAGCAGCGTCAGCCACGATGTCGCCGAACGCCAGCCGGCCAGCGATGTTGCCAGCCATGCCGCGCAGGCAATGGCGAGCGGCAGCGTGAGCGCCGCGTCGCCGAGATTGCTGAGAGCAGACCACATTCGGAATCCTTTTAGCTGCGCTGGGCGGCGCTGGAAGCGGCCGCCGTTTTCAGTCAAACCTGCATGTCCGCCGTGCGGGTGGCGAGGTAGTGTTCGAAATCCTCTGCCACTTCGGGATGCCGCAGAGCAAATTCCACGGTTGCCTTCAAATACCCGAGTTTGCTGCCGCAGTCGAAGCGCGTGCCATCATACCGGTAAGCTAATACCTGCTCGTCCGCCAGTAACGACTGGATCGCATCTGTCAGTTGCAATTCACCGCCGCTGCCGGGCCGCAGCGCACGCAAATGATTGAATATCCGCGGCTTGAGGATGTATCGGCCAACCACGCCATAGTTGGACGGCGCCTTTGCGGGTTCCGGTTTTTCGACGAGGCCCGATAGCTTGAAGATATTGTCCTCCCACTGCTTGCCGTCGATCACGCCATACGACTTCGACTCTTCGGGCGCGATTTCTTCCACGCCAAGAACGGACGTGTGATAGTGGTCGAACACATCTATCATTTGCCGCAGAACAGGCGGCTTGCCGTAGAGAAGATCGTCGGCCAGTATGACGGCAAAGGGGCTGTCTCCCACCAACTTTTCCGCGCAGAGCACCGCATGGCCGAGGCCCAGCGCTTCGGCTTGCCGCACATAAAAGCAGTCGACGTGACTGGGTTTGATGTTGCGCACAAGCGAAAGGAGTTTGTCCTTCCCGCGTGCTTCGAGTTCGGCTTCGATCTCGTACGACTTGTCGAAATGATCTTCGATCGCGCGCTTGCTGCGCCCGGTCACGAAGATCATTTCGGTGATGCCGGCTGCAATCGCTTCTTCCACCGCATACTGGATCAGCGGTTTGTCGACGATAGGAAGCATCTCTTTCGGGCTTGCCTTGGTTGCAGGCAGGAATCGCGTGCCGAGGCCGGCAACGGGAAATATGGCTTTCGTCACTTTAAGCATGAGCGTTGCATCTCGATTCTGAAGTGATCATGCGCTCGCACCTAAAAAAGCGAGCGGTCGGACACAGCCGGGACAGGCGACAAACGCTTCCTATCCGCTGCGGCATTCGCATTGAGACTGAGACATGCGGGCAAACGAAATGAGCATCCAGTTCGCGATTGCGCGTCAAAAAGAACCTGCCCGCTCAACGATCGTACGGGCAGGCTAAACCGAGGTCTTAAAGGTTCGCCAATGGGGACGAACCCGCGGCCAGTATGTCCGCCAGTATTCTCATTCGATAGATGCATGTCGGATCGCGCTTAGTAATTGACCGAACGCTACAGTAAAGCTTCATTTCAATTGAAACCGGCGCAATTGTGTGTGCTGCCGCGAGCGGGTGCATGACACATAAAAAAGCGCGAGCTCGCATGCGATGGCGGAATGACCCAAGATTTTGTCAGTGCCGGGTACTTCCGAATGGATAGACTCGCTTCGTTTGCTATCGTCGGCAAATCAGCGGCGGCGGTCGCTTTGATTGCCGTACTCAACACATGAATCGCCGGACGCGAACGATGATGGAAGACAAAGCCGATATTCTCGATGCGGTTGCCAAATTCAATCTGTCGTACCTACTGCTTGCACAGCGGATGCTTCTCGAAGACTGGGAGAACGGCAAGCGTATGCTGGGCGTATCCGACGCAATCGCGAGCCGCATCTGCTCATTGACTTTGGCCGAAATGGAGGTCATGGCGGAAAGCTCGGAACTGGTTTGCCAGTTGCGCGTCGACGCTACGCCGGGACGTGCGTGACTTTATCGACATAGATGAAAAAAAGCCTGTCGGACGGGATGTCGACAGGCTAAGCGTCCAAGCGGGGTAACTTCCAATCAGAGAAGCTCTTGGACGGACCAAGGCGGACTATAGGTCAGTTTCCAGAAGAAAACGATGTGACGGCGGTCTAGAACAAGTTCTTGGCGGATGCAGTCAAACCGTGCAGGCCAAACTCGGTATTAGAATCCACGCGACTGCTGTTTTTTCGAGCGATACTCGGTGGGTGTTGTCGCAAGGTTGGCGCGGAAGAGTTTGGAAAGTTGACCACCACCGCCGATTCCGCATCGTCGCGCGATCTTGTCAATCGGAAGCTTGGTCTCGATTAGTAGGCGGCAGCTCCTGTCGAGCCGCACTTGCAGCAAATACTCCGATGGGCTTAAGCCCATTTCCGCGCTGAAGCGCCGTAGAAAATGCCGTTCGCTCATCGCGGCGATTCGCGCAGCGTCGCCGATGGATATTGACTGGTCGCAATGGTCTTCCAGCCATTTTGCGGTCACCTGAACCTGCTCGGATAAAAGAGCGGAGTTGTTTTTGCGAACCGTGGAGGCGAACGGTGTTTCAATGAAGGTCTGAGTGCAAATGGCAATTTGGCCGGCGATTTCAGGGCCAAGATCGTCCTGAACGACGCCTAACGCCACTCGCAAAGGGCTTGCGGAATCATGGCAAGCTTCGGTGCCCAGTCGTTTTCGGCCTACATTGCCGCGGCGTTCGGCATGCGTTCGACCGCTAACGAACTGTGCAAGTCCAGCCTCTTCGAGCGATACGCCGCCGCCGGTCGTAGGACATATGTGCGGTGTGCTATGCGAAGCCCGGCGCAGCCACCTGATCAAACGTACGTCGTGTAGCGAGTTGCACACACTTGCGCCGCCGGCGATAAAAAGTGCATGGAGCTTATCTGCCTGTTGGCGGGCTGCGATACTCTCTGTACAAACAAATATCGATGACGAACTGGCTACCTTTCCGCCCACGGCCGAGAGCAAGCTGACGTCATAGTATGGCCTGCGGAGCCTGTTTGTCTCGATCAGAGCGTTCGCCGACTGGAATACGTCGATAATCGACGCCGTTTCGAGCAACGCAAAGCCATTGAACAAGGCTATGCCAACGTGTTTAACCGTACCGAGGTGTTGCCGCGCGTGCGATTGCAGCGAGTTGGTATGCTGGCCGGCTAGATGACGCACAGAGTGATCCTTGATGACTAGACCGATTCCAGTCGGCCCTGTTTAGGGATGACAATTGCCAGACGCTGGACGAAGGGGTAGTTGCGTTCGGCGCTTCTTTCAACCGAATGGCTGACTACGCAGGAAGTGTAATGTACCTTTCTTGCGTTAATTGACCATGCGTCTCACTATGTAAGAACCCTCGGTTGATTGCGCCGTGGCGCCACGCGCGGGTTGTCGTGATTGCCCAGCACTCAATTGGGCCACGCGTGTTCCGGCAACGCGCAACGATATCCTCGCGTTGCACTACGACTGGCGCAACAACTCGGTGGTGTGCGTGCATAATTTCGGTGCCGAGGCCTGCACGGTGAAATTCCGCTCGGGCTGCAGCGAGCAGGGCGAGAACCGCCTGATCCAACCTTCTCTCCGACGATCACAGCGAGGAAGCCGGCGACGGCCGGCATACGGTGGTGCTCGAGCCGTATGGGTATCGATGGTATCGGGTGGGCGGCCTCGCTTACCTGTTGAAGCGAAGCGAGCTTTAGGCGTACGCATTTTGAGCGTGCAAGATGCCGCGGACGATCAAGCGCCGGACTCGATCACCGGGCGCTTTTGAGCGTCGTTTCCGTTTCCATGTCCATAGCGCCGCCGCCAAGCGACTGAAACAGCGCCGCCGTATCCGTCAAGCGGCCGGCTTGCGCACGCGTTCTGTCCAGTGCGGTCTCCAACGCCTGGCGTTCGGCGTCGAGCAGGCTAGTGTGGCTGATGCCGCCAGCCGAATAACGCCGGCGCGCGACGTCGAGGCTGGCCCGCGCCTGTTCGGCGGCTTCGTCGCGTGCCTGCAGTTCGTGAGCGTCGTTCTGCAACGCCGTCAATGAATCGGCGACTTGCTGCAACGCCTGCAATACGGTCTGCTGGTAGCCGGCAAACGCGGCGTCGTAAGCCGCCTGGGCCGCGCGTCGTTCAGCGCGCAGTTGTCCGCCACGAAAGACGGGCTGCGTCAGGTTGAGGCCCACGTTCCAGATGTTCAGCCCATTTACGATGTCCTGAATGCTTGTTCGTTCGGAACCGATGCCTGCCGACAACGAAAATCGCGGATACAGATTCGCGGTTGCCACGCCAACGTTGGCGCTGGCCTGATGCAGCAACGCTTCAGAGGCCCGAATGTCGGGGCGCTCGCGGGCAAGTGTCGATGGCAACGTGACGGGAACGTCGTCGGGCAGATGAAGCGCATCCAGCGTGAGCTCGCTGAAATCCGCCTTCGACGGCACGACGCCCACCAGGATCGCGAGTTGATGATCGGCTTGCGCGAGTTGCGTCGCGAGCGGCGGCAACGATGCACGCGTCTGTGCAAGCAGCGTGCGCTGACCATGAACATCGAGTTGCGAAACGCCGCCTGCGGCGAGGCCCGCTTCGATGATGGCGAGTTGCTGCGCCTGTGCATCGGCGAGGCGTCGCGTCAGCGAGATCTGCTCTTGCAATGACGCACGCCGTACCACGGCCGACACGACATTGCCGGCAATGGACAACCGCGCCGCGTCGAGTTCGTATGACTCGTAATCCACCTGCGCGAGGCTCGCTTCAAGTGCACGGCGATTGCCGCCAAATAGATCGAATACGTAGGAGACGCTCACCGACGCATTGAACAACGAAAAAGGCCCTGGATTTTCCACGTTCGGAATGCCGAATGCAGCAGGATCGACTTTTTGCCTTGCGCCGGAGAGGCTTGCATCGATCGCCGGAAACTGCGTCGCGCCTGTTTGCGCAGTGTAGTTTTCGCGGGCTTGAACCAGTCTCGCACGAGCTTGCGCGAGTGTAGGGCTTTGATGCAGAGCCTGATCGATCAGACGATCGAGCGCATCGGAATGGAACTGTCGCCACCACATCGGTAACGCACTGCCGGCGGCGCTGAATGTCTGCGCCGATCCCGCCGCGCCATTGCTCGACGCGGTCGTGCCGGGCAGTGTGTCATGCAGATAGCCTTGCGTGTCCGGGGCCGCCGGTGCTTGAAAATCCGGGCCGACTGCGCAGCCGCACAGAGCCATTGCGCAAAAGAAAACGAGCTGTTTCATGGACGTGTCTTCCTAATCGAGCGTGCGGCGGTAGAAGCGCAGCGCGATCGCCATCACGATGATCGTAAAAAGCACCATGGGCCATACCGACGGCCACAAATCCGCCCAGCCATTGCCCTTAAGCAGAATGCCGCGAATCAGACGATTGAAATACGTTAGCGGCAACAGGTTGCCGATCCACTGCGCCCATTGCGGCATGCCCGCGAAAGGAAACATGAAGCCCGACAGCAGGATGTTCGGCAGAAAGTAGAAGATGGTGAGCTGCATCGCCTGCAACTGATTTTTCGCGAGCGAGGACAGCGTGATGCCGACCGTCAGGTTCGCGGCAATGAACAGCAATGCCGCAAGGTAGATCGCCACCGTGCTGCCGATAAAAGGCACATGAAATACGAAACGCGTCGCGGCCAGAATGATCGATACCTGAATCAAGCCGATCGCCACGTAGGGCACGATCTTGCCCGTCATCACCTCGACCGGTAAGACGGGCGTTGCAAGCAGGTTTTCCATCGTGCCGCGCTCGCGTTCGCGCGTTATGGCGAGACCCGTCATCATGACGAGCGTCATCGTGAGGATCACGCCCATCAAACCGGGAACCACGTTGTATTGCGTAAGGCCTTCCGGGTTGTATAGATTGTGAACCTGCACGCCGAACGCGCTTTGACCGCCGCGCAGCGGCGCGAGCGGACCGGTGATGTCCTTTTGCGCGACAGTCTGAACCAGATTCGGCAACGCGGCCACTGCCGCGTTGGTCGCAGTGGGATCGGTGGCGTCCGCTTCGACGAGCAACGACGGATGCTCGCCGCGCAGCAGCTTCTTCGAGAAATCGACGGGCACGTTGAGCACGAATTGCACGCGGCCTTGCGCAAGCGCGCGGCGCCCGGCCTGCTCGTCGGGCAAGGTTTTGACGATGTCGAAATACGCCGAGTTGGTCATTGCGGCGACGAAGCTGCGCGAAAATTCGCTCTGGTCGTGAATGATCACGGCAGTCGGCAGATGCCTCGGGTCGGTGTTGATCGCGAAGCCGAACAGCGCCAGCTGAACGATCGGCAAGCCGACGATCATGCCGAACGTGACGCGATCGCGCCGCAATTGAAGAAACTCCTTGAGGACGATGCTCCACCAGCGGCTCAACGAAAACACGACGCGCTCGCTCACGATGGCGCTCCGAAATTGTCTTTCGAATGGCTCATCAAATAGATGAACACGTCTTCGAGGCCTGTTGCGATCGGTTCGATGCGCAGCGCCGTGTTTTCGGTGGCTTGCCTCACCGCGCGTTCCAATGCGGCGTGGTCCCGTCCGCTCGCGTGCAGCGCCGAACCGAATACGACGGTCTGGTCGACTCCGGACGTTGCGCGAAGTTGTTCGGACAGCGCGCTCAGGCGTTCGCCATGAATCGCCCACGTGGCGAGATCTTGCGACTCGATTACTTCGCTCGACGTGCCTTGCGCCAGAAGCTTGCCGTACGCGATATACGCGAGCTTGTGGCAGCGCTCGGCTTCGTCCATGTAGTGCGTGCTGACGAGCACCGAAATGCCGCGCGCCGCGAGCCGGTGCAGTTCCTCCCAGAAGTCGCGCCGCGCAGTCGGATCGACGCCGGCAGTCGGTTCGTCCAGTAGCAGCAGTTTGGGCTCGTGCAACATGCACGCGGCGAGTGCGAGGCGTTGTTTCCAGCCGCCGGATAGCGAGCCCGTCAACTGATGCGCGCGGCTTTGCAGTCCGAGCGATTCGAGCGACCGATCGACGGCTTCGCGCCGGTTACGCATCTGATAGAGGCGCGCAACGAAGTCGAGGTTCTCGCGAATGGTCAGATCTTCCCAATATGAGAAACGCTGCGTCATGTAGCCCACATTGCGTTTGATCTGCCCGCTCTCACGCCGGATGTCGTAGCCGAGGCAAGTGCCGCTGCCGGAGTCGGGTGTGAGCAGACCGCACATCAGACGGATCGACGTGGTTTTGCCGCTGCCGTTCGGTCCCAGGAAGCCAAAGATCTCGCCACGCCCGACGCGCAGCGAGACGTCGTTGACCACGTGCTTGTCGCCGAAACGCTTGTTCAGGTTATGAACGTCGATGACGTAGTCATGCTTTTCGGCGGTCATTTCAACACCACCGTCACGGGTTGCCCCGGATGAAGTTTGGCGGCGTCCGCAACCGACGAATGCGCTTCGATCAGAAAGACCAGCTTGGCGCGGCTCTCATTGCTGTAGATGACGGGCGGCGTATATTCAGCCTGGTTCGACACGTACGTGATTTTCGCGGATACGTCGGCTGCGCAGCCGTCGCAATGTATCGTCACCGTACGCCCCGGCGCGAGGCCTCCGACGATGTTCTCGGGAACGAAGAAGCGCACCTTGATGTTCTGCGGCGGCAACATTTGCACGACCGGACTGCCCGCGGGCACCCATTCACCGACGCGATAAAGCGTGTCGTAAATCAGTCCCTCGGCCGGCGCGCGCACGTGTTTCTGATCCAGCTTCCACTGCGCTTGCGCGACCGCGGCTTCGGCAGCCGCGACTTGCGCTCGCTGGGCGGCGATTTGCTGTGAGCGCCCGGGTAAGCGAGCCACTTCGACCTGGTTGGTCATTTCCCGCACTTGTGCGGCGGTGGCGTCCGCGTTCGCACGCGAATCGTCGAGCTGGGCTTTCGGAATGCCGCCTGCCTTGAACTGTACCTCGTCGCGTACGAGTTGCAATGACGCTTTGCGCGCGTTGGCGACGGCCTCGGCGAGTTGCGCACGATTGACGTTCACTTCTGGCACACGCTTGCCCGTCTCGATGTCCGCGAGTTGCGCGCGTGCTGACGCGAGCTGTTGCCGGGCTTGTTCGAGCGCGGCTGTTTCGTCCACCGATTCCAGTGAAAACAGCGGCGTATCCGCCCGTGCCATTTCCCCGCGTGCGACCGGCAACTGTGCCAGCTTGCCCGCTTGCGACGATCCGAGATAAACGTATTCGCCTTCGATGTAGCCCTGATACGTAGGCGTCTCGTGGCGGGAACAACCCGCAAGCGTGCCGGCGATCAGCAGCGTCAATACGGTGATGAGAACGCGGGTCATGCCATTCTCCACGAAGCGGGAGGCGCGCGGATGTGTGCATGTCGCGGCGGTGTTATCGGCATTGGCGCGGGTATCCGCGTGAACCTTCACGGTTAGGGTAGGCATCGTTTCAAGTCCCACACGGACGCTGTTGTCCGAATGTTTTCAGTAAGCATTCCATAATTACCGCCGCGCGATTTGGCCCTCGATAAAGGCGCTGTACTGGCGGCAAGGTCCATGCGGATGAAGTAGAATGTATGATATGCGAATTTGAATTTGAATTCGAACTATTTAAAAGCCTGACGATGCCGACGGCTCCCAGAAAAACCGCTGCAAAACAGCCAAGGCGCACCACGCGTCCCGACGGCGCGGCCACGCGTCAACATCTGCTCGATACCGCCGGGCAAGTGTTCGCTGAGCGCGGTTTCGCGGACGCGACGAGCAAGGAGATATGCGAGCGCGCCGGCACGCCGATGGCCTCCGTCAACTATCACTTCGGCAGTCGCGAGGCGCTTTACGAAGCGGCGCTCCTCGAGGCGCACCGGCAAGTTGTCGGTCTGGAAGAACTTGCGGCGCTGGCCGAAGGGCTGGACGACCCGAGAGACAGGCTTCGCGCAGTGATTTCGCGGTTTGTCGGTCTTTCAACCAACGCCGCCACGCCATGGGGTTTCATGCTGATGCTGCGCGAGGCGCTTTCCCCGTCACCTGCCATGCCGGCGTTGATCGAAAAAGCCGTGCGGCCCAAAGCCGTATTCCTGTTGGGACTGCTCAGCGAGGTGTTGGGATCGAATCCGCTGGCGCCGGTCGTGCAGCGTGCGCTGATGTTCACGATCCTGCCGTGCATCGCGATGATGATTGCGCCGAAGCAGATGAAAGCAGCCTTGCTGCCGGCCGTCGCAAAGGACACGAAAGCGCTCGAGAAGGACCTCGTGTGCTTCGTGATGGCCGGACTCGACGCGATTGCTGCCGCTCATCGTCCGGACAGGTAGTTGGGCGGTTTGACTGCTCCCTTGGCGCTACTCATGGCGTGCGGGCTGCGTCGGTTGGCGCGACACGCCAGGACGGTATTGCCGACGTCGTCCGTGACCAGCAATGCACCTCTTGTGTCGATCGCCACCTCGGGAGTCGCGCTTCTCGCGCCGGGCAGCATGGCGACCGAGGACGATGCGCCTCCGCCGAACTCGCCCTCGTATCCTCGCGCCTCGGAAGCGGCAGTCGTTTCAGTCGCTGCACGCGGGGTGCGTGCGTCGGTGGTGCGCCTTCCGCCGTCGGTCCATGGCGCCGGCGATCACGGTTTCGTGCCGATCCTGATCGGCATTGCGCGGGAGAAGGGCGTATCGGCCTATGCGGGCAACGGGCTGCGCCGCTGGCCCTCGGTGCACCGTTTCGACGCCGCGCGCGTTGACCGGCTCGCGCTCGAGCACGGCATCGCCGGTGCACGGTATCACGCGGTCGCTGAAGAGGGCGTGCCGTTCAAGGACATCGCGGGCGTGATCGGCCGCCGCTTGAACGTGCCCGTCGTCAGTAAAACGTCTGGGGAAGCCGCCGCGCATTTTGGCTGGTTCGCGCCGTTCGCGGGAATGGACGTGCCGACTTCGAGCGAGCGAACCCGCGCGCTGCTGGACTGGGAATCGAAGCAGCCTGGACGCATCGTCGATATCGATCAGCCGGGATATTTCAGATCGTGAGAGTCGAGATCAACAAAAAAATAGGAACTTCTGCGGAACGTGTCTTGTCCACGAAACTCGCGCCCGCCTAACCGGGCGGCACGAACCGCGAGGAGGAGGTATCGATGGAAAAAGGACGCGTTGCCGCGCTCGACGTCGGCCGGGCGCTCGCGATCGTCGGTGTCGTTGCAGTACACCTGTCGTTTCAGTTTCCCAATCTGCCGCATAGCGTCACGTTATTGGCGCGCATGGGCCAATACGGCGTGCAGTTGTTCTTCGTGATTAGCGCAATCACGATCTTCATGACGCTCGAGGCGGACCACGAGCGTTGCGCAGGCGCGCGGCATGTCACATTGCGTTTCTATATCAAGCGTTTCTTTCGCATTGCCCCGATGTATTACGCGGCCATCGCCGTCTATGGGCTGATCAGCTACGGCGCGACGCAGTCGGGCTACGAGCGCGCGTGGGTGCTCGGCGCGCATGGCGCGACGGATATTCTGCTTAATGTACTGTTTCTGCACGCGCTGTCGCCGACCGCGATCAACAACGTCGTGCCGGGCGGGTGGTCGATCGGCGTGGAGATGCTGTTCTATCTGATCGCGCCGTTGCTGTTTTTTGTCGCGATGAACCGCATGCGCTTGCTGATCGCGACAGTGTTGCTGTTGGCGCTTTCCATCTTCGCGTTGTCGATCGGCGATTGTCACGGCACACTCGTTTGTCATGTGAGCAACAACTCGTACAGCTATTTCTGGCCGCCGGTGCAAGGGCCTTGCTTCATCATTGGAATGTGGGCGTGGTACGCGTTCCGTTCACATCTGACGGGCGCATCCAGCGTGACGCGGCGCACGGCGTGGCTCTTTTTCTCGCTCGCCTCGGGCTTCGCGCTCGCGACGGCGGCGCTCGGCGTCTGGCTTGCGAAAGCACATGAACTCGCGCCGGTTTTCGCCGCATGCAGCGCGGTCGCGTTTCTGCTGTTCGTTTGCTCGCGCAGTCATGACGCGCACGGCGACGAACCACGCGACACGTTTATCCGCCGCTGTGCCGACGCGCTGGGCCGCGAAAGCTACGGGATCTATCTGTGGCACTTCGTCTGCGTTTACGCGACGTTGCATTTCTTCGAGGGCGTGTTTGAGCAGAGCGGCCGAAAGACGTCGCTCGTGCTTTTTGTTGCGACGGTGCTGGCGGTACTCGCCGCGTCGTATGCATTCTCGCGCGTCTCGGACCGGATGATTCAGGGACGCGCGACGCGTCTGTCGCGCAGCATCCTCGCGCATGTCGACCGGCGCTTTTATCGGAGTAGCCGGGTGTGATGATTGGTTCCGCAAGCTGCACGCCGTCGGCGAGAAGATGCTGCAAATACGGCGGCGAGGCATTCTGTTCCCCGTACATGAACATCCGCGGCAATGGCAACGACAGGAATTTCGTCATCAGGTCGCCGTGGTCGGATAGTCCGGCCATCCCGCACATTGCGTTCAAGGAAAACCAGGTCGTCCGCTCAGGCCGACAAAATATCCTTCGATTGAATCCGCTTCACGCCCGCGCGATCCATGTTTTTCCACGCAGCCGCGAGTGAGCCGTTCAGGTCGATGGCGCGCGTCGCATCTTCAATCACATAAGCCTTGAATCCCGCCTTCCGGGCGTCCATTGCTGTCCATGCAACGCAGAAATCAGTTGCCAAACCCGTCACAAACACGGTGTCGATATGCCGCTGCTTAAGGTATCCGGACAGGCCGGTCTTTGTTTTGTGATCGGCTTCCTCGAACGCGGAGTAGCTGTCTATGTTCTTGTGAAAGCCCTTGCGGATGATCATTTGTGCTGTCGGCAGCTTGAGATCCTTCTCGAGCGCTGCGTCTTCGGTGCCTTGCACGCAGTGGTCCGGCCACAAGACCTGGGTGCCATACGACAACTGCGCCGTATCGAACGGCTTCTTACCGGGATGGGAACTGGCGAACGATGCGTGCCCCGCCGTGTGCCAGTCCTGCGTAATGACAATGTTCTCGAACTTGTCGGCCAACTGGTTGATGAGCGGCACGACCTCGGCGCCGCCTTTCACCGGCAACGTTCCGCCTTCGATAAAACAATTCTGTACATCCACGACGATCAACACAGACTTGCCGTCGGGCTTGATCGGTGTTCCTCCGGATGAAGCCGACGCTGCCAGGGCGCTCAGACCCCCCAGGCCGAAAAGATGGGTCAGACCGAGCAAGGTGGTCGATTTGATGAGTGTCCTGCGATGGTTTGCTATCACGGCGAATCTCCATTCTGATCGAAACCTTAATCATAACGGGTCAGGATTTCCCTACCGCCGATTCTGGATACCTGTCGTTTTTTTTCCGTTCTTCCTGACAGCGTAATGTTCACGTTGCAATTAATATCAGGTATCGATATATCCCTGCGGTTGCCTTTCGACGATTCTCCATCTTTCCGAACGCGAAAACAAAGCGGAGTACAGCGACGCACGTCTACGTGCGCCTGTTCCCCACTTGCCGTGAGAGAAAGGGAGCGCGTCGCCGCTGGCTCACCTGCTGCATTGCTACCCGCTCGTGGAAGGTTTCCGCGAACGGATAACGACACATCCAAACACCAGCTTCTTCATCAATAGAACGCAGTTAGCGCGTTCTGGGTTCACTTCTCTCCGTACTCAATAACGCCAAAGCGGGACGACTTTGATTGATCTTGCTGAATCCCCGGGGCTAACCTGCTTTTTAGCGATACATACAGACAATGATGAGATATCCGAAATTACTGCGGGTTGCCGCAGCGACAGCGTTGGCGTGGTTTGGTGCGGAAAACGCATTGGCTCAAACTAGCACGATTACCGTCTCAGGACTGCAATACAAGTTGTGCGGACAAGAGAATGGAAATTGCACCTTCTCGGGAACAGGTTCGGTGGTGTTCGGTGCCGTTCCGCCCAATTCGCCCTCGGTCATGCTGACAGCGCCGCGTACCTTCAGCAATGGGGTGGGCTGTTACGTCGGCGCGGTTTCCCAGACAGATCCCGCATTCGGTTACGGCAAGTCATGCTGGGTGAGGCTGGCTACCGCCGCG
>DASPZL010000370.1:0-11517 GCA_035636295.1 Paraburkholderia sp. | reverse complement strand
TTGCTGGAGAAAAACGGCGTGCCGACCAACGCGATCGTGCCGTCGACCAAGAAGGTCGGCGCGCCTTCCACCTCGCTCGACGTGCCGCTCACGCACGTCAACGCGAGCTACGTGCGCAGCCATTTCGATGCGATCGAAGTGCGCGTGCCCGCCGCGCCCGCCGCGGACGAGCTGGTGTATATCCTCGTAATGAGCACCGGGCAGCGCGTGCATGCGCGGGTCGGCGGCCTTGCGAAAGAGGCGATAGTCGGCAAGGACGGCTTGCGCTAGACACTCGGTCATCACGTATTGAATAGTTGGGCCCAAACACGGAGAGCGAAATGGCAATCAAGCTTCGCAAGCTGGTCGTGCAGGTGGATGAAACGCGCATTGAAATGGGGCAGGCCGTCGAGCCGCCGGCACGCCGCGCGGTCGCGATTGCGGTGATCGATAATCCCTATGCGGGCCGCTACGAGGCGAAGCTCGACGCGCTGATCGAAGCCGGCGAGGAGCTGGGCGCGTTGCTCGGCAACAAGTGCGTCGAAGCGCTGGGCATCAAGCCTGGCGAAGCGCAAAGCTACGGCAAGGCGGCGATCGTCGGCGAGGCGGGCGAGCTGGAACATGCCGCGGCGATTCTGCATCCCAAGCTCGGCGCGCCGCTGCGGGTGGCGGTCGAGAAGGGCGCGGCGCTGGTGCCGTCGGCGAAAAAAATGGGCACGCTCGGCACCGCGATCGACGTGCCGCTCGGGCATAAGGACGCGGCCTTCGTGCGCAGTCATTTCGATGCCATCGAGGCGCGCGTGTCGGACGCGCCGCGCGCGAACGAAATCGTCGTGGCCGTCGCGGTGACGGCTTCCGGCCGGCCGTTGCCGCGCATCGGCGGCCTGCAGGTGAGTGAGATCAAGGGCGAAGACGGTTTGCGTTGAGTTGTTTCGCCGGCCCCCCAAGGGGCGTATTGTCCTGCCGTTGACGTGTGCGCGCATGGTGCCGCACGCGCTGCAACGTCTGCTGTTCGTGCGTGGCGTGCAAACCGCGATGCTCGAATAGCAAGCAGCCGAGGGTCGCGATGTTTTCGAATTTGCTGGTACAGCTGGTCAACGGACTCGCCGATGCGTCGACGCTGTTTCTCGTCGCCGCCGGTTTGTCGCTGATCTTCGGCGTGACGCGCATCGTCAACTTTGCGCACGGCTCGTTCTATATGTTCGGCATTTACGTCGCGTATAGCATCGCGAGCCGTTTCGGGCAGACGGCCGGTGGTTTCTGGCTGTCGGTGCTCGCTGCCGCGCTGGTGGTCGCGGTGCTCGGCGCGCTGGTCGAGATGATCGTTTTGCGGCGCATCTATCAGGCGCCCGAGTTGTTTCACCTGCTCGCCACCTTTGCGCTGGTGCTGATCTTTCGCGACGCCGCGTTGTGGCTGTGGGGCCCGGAAGATCTGTTCGGGCCGCGTGCGCCGCATCTGGCGGGCGCGGTCGATTTCCTCGGCCATCCGCTGCCCACCTACGATATCGCGCTGATCGTGATCGGGCCGGTGGTGTTGCTGCTGCTCTGGTATGCGTTGACGCGCACGCGCTGGGGCACGCTGGTGCGCGCCGCGACCCAGGATCGCGAGATGCTCGGCGCGCTCGGCATTAATCAGGCGTGGCTGTTTACCGGCGTGTTTTTTGTCGGTGCGTTTCTCGCGGGTCTCGGCGGCGCGCTGCAAGGGCCGCGCATGTCGGCCAATCTGTCGCTCGATCTCGAGACCATTGGCAACGCGTTCGTCGTGGTGGTGGTCGGCGGCATGGGTTCGATTCCGGGTGCGTTCGTCGCGGCGCTGATCATCGCGGAGATCAAGGCGCTGTGCATCGGCATTGGACATGTGACGATTTTCGGCGTCGGCCTCTCGTTGAGCCGCTTTACGCTGGTGGCGGAATTCGTCGTGATGGCGGTGGTGCTGGTGGTGCGGCCTTGGGGTTTGTTAGGCAAGGCGAGCGCCGCGGTGCGTGGCATGGCCGCACCGGAAACGCCTTTAAGGCCCGCGGGCAGGCGTTTGAAGTGGCTCGCCGCGATTGCCTTGCTGGTACTCGTGCTCGCGCCGCTCGCGGCCAATGCGTTTCCCTACATGCCCGTGCTGCTGGTCGAAATCCTGATCGCCGTGCTGTTCGCGACGAGTCTGCATTTCATCATGGGACCGGGCGGCATGCATTCGTTCGGCCACGCCGCTTACTTTGGACTGGGCGCATATGGCGCGGCATTGTTCATCAAGGTTCTGAATCTGCCGATGGAAGCCGCGTTGCTGCTCGGGCCGCTGCTGGCCGTGGCCGGCGCGCTGGTGTTCGGCTGGTTCTGCGTGCGCCTCTCGGGCGTCTATCTCGCGATGCTGACGCTCGCGTTCGCGCAGATCGTATGGTCGGTCGTGTTTCAGTGGGACGACGTGACGGGCGGCAGCAACGGTATTCTCGGCTTGTGGCCGTCGAACTGGTTGTCCTCGCCGGTGGCTTATTACTATCTGACGCTCGCTTGCGCGGTGATCGGCATATGGCTGCTGCGCAAGATGCTGTTCTCGCCGCTGGGTTATGCGATGCGGGCGTCGCGCGATTCCGTGTTGCGTGCGGAGGCGATCGGCATCGACGTGAAACGCGTGCAGTGGGCGGCCTTCGTGATTGCGTCGCTGTTCTGCGGGCTCGCCGGATCGCTCTATGCGTTCTCCAAGGGGACGATTTCACCCGAGGTGATCAGCGTGAGCCGTTCAGTGGACGGCCTTGTGATGGTGCTGCTCGGCGGTTTGCAGACGCTCACCGGGCCGATCGTCGGCGCGGCCGTGTTCACGTGGCTGCAGGACACCGTCGCGCGGCAAACCGACTATTGGCAGGCGCTGCTCGGCCTGGCGATCCTGCTGCTGGTGATCGCGTTTCCGCAAGGCATCGTCGGTTTCATTCGCGAGCGTTTCGGCGACGACAACATCGACCAGGCCGAAACGAATGCCGCGCCACCTTCGCGGCGCGCGGCGATCAAGGAGGGGCTATGAGCTTGCTGCGTGTTTCGGGCCTCTCCAAATCGTTCGGCGGCCTGAAAGCGGTCGACGACGTTTCCTTCAATCTCGAAGCCGGTCAATTGCTGGCCCTGCTCGGCCCGAACGGTGCGGGCAAGTCGACCTGCTTCAACATGGTCAATGGGCAACTGCAGCCTTCGTCCGGTTCGATTCGCCTGAACGATCATGAACTCGTCGGCATGCGCCCACGCGATATATGGCGGCTGGGCGTCGGCCGCACATTCCAGATTGCCGCGACCTTCAATTCGATGACCGTGCTTGAGAACGTGCAGATGGGCTTGGTTTCGCGCGAACGCAAGACGTTCGGTTTGTGGAAGCCCGCGGGCTCGCGCTACGCCGATGAAGCGCTCGCGCTGCTCGAACAGGTCGGCATGGCCGCCGACGCAAACCGCGCCTGCGGCGTGCTCGCATACGGCGACGTGAAACGCGTCGAACTCGCCATTGCGCTGGCCAACCGACCCAAGCTATTGCTGATGGACGAACCCACCGCCGGCATGGCGCCGAAGGAGCGCAACGAGTTGATGGCGCTCACCAAGCGTCTCGTCACCGAGCACAAGATCGGCGTGCTGTTTACCGAGCACAGCATGGACGTGGTATTCGCGTACGCCGATCGCATGATCGTGCTCGCGCGCGGCAAGCTGATCGCCGAGGGCGATGCCGAAACGATCCGCAACGATGCACGCGTGCAGGAAGTCTATTTCGGCACGGGCAAGACCTTCCAGCCGCACGCGCCGCTGCATGAAGCGGCGGCCGGCCGGCAAGGACAAGGAACGCTGCAATGAGCGAGCCGATGCTGAAAGTCTCCGGCCTCAACGCGTTCTATGGCCGCGCGCACATTCTGTTCGACGTCGGCCTCGAAGTCGGGCGCGGTGAAGTGGTGGCGCTGATGGGCCGCAACGGCGCGGGCAAATCGACGACGATGAAAGCGGTGATGGGTTTGCTGCCGCGCCGTCAGGGTGAAGTGCATTTTCGCGGACAGAACATCGCGGCGTTGCCGTCGTACAAGATCGCGCGCATGGGCATGGGCTTCGTTCCCGAAGACCGCCGCGTGTTCGCGGATCTGACGGTGATGGAAAACCTCGACACGGGACGCCAGCCGCCGCGCGAAGGCGCGCCGCAATGGACGCCCGAAAAGCTGTTTCGCCTGTTTCCCAATCTCGGCGAAATGCCGAAACGCCCCGGCGGGCAGATGAGCGGCGGCGAGCAGCAAATGCTCACCGTCTCGCGCACGCTGATGGGCAATCCGTATCTGGTGCTGCTCGACGAACCGTCCGAGGGCGTCGCGCCCGTGATCGTCGAACAGATGGCGAACATGATTCTCGAACTGAAGCGCGAAGGGCTGTCGATTCTGTTGTCGGAACAGAACCTGCACTTCGCCGAGCTGGTCAGCGACCGCGCGTATGTCCTCGAAAAAGGGCAGATCCGTTTCAGCGGCACGATCGGCGAACTCGCAAAGAACGAAACAGTCAGGCGCGCTTATCTGAGCGTGTGATTCCCATCGGCACGCTTCGCGCGCCGGGCAGTCGTTGCGAAAGTTGCGAAAGTCGCGAAAGGAGAAGCAGATGGCAGCAGAGACGTTGACAGGCTTGTCGGGCAAGGTCGCGGTAACGAACATCGGGCTGCTCTTATCGGGCGACATCGATCAGCCGATTCTCGACGCGAATACGCTCGTGATCGACGACGGCGTGATCGTCGCGGTGGGCATGGAGAAAGACTGCAATCTGGAAGGCGCGCGCACCACGGTCGATTGCAAGGGCACGACCGTCGCCCCTGGCCTGATCGACTCGCACGTGCATCCGGTGTTCGGCGACTGGACGCCTCGCCAGAATCAGATGGGCTGGATCGAATCGAATCTGAACGGCGGCGTGACGACGATGATCTCCGCCGGCGAGGTACATCTGCCTGGCCGTCCGAAAGATGTAATCGGCGTGAAGGCGCTTGCGATTACCGCGCAACGTTCGTTCGAAGGGATGCGCGGCGCGGGTGTCGGCGGCGGCGTGAAGGTGATGGCGGGTGCGCCGGTGATCGAGAAGGGCATGGTCGAAGAGGACTTCAAGGAGCTCTCGGAAGCGGGCGTGAAGCTGCTCGGCGAAGTCGGCCTCGGCAGCGTGAAGGGCGGCGAGGAAGCCGCGCAAATGGTCGCGTGGGCGCGCAAATACGGCATTCAAAGCACGATTCACACGGGCGGTCCGTCGATTCCCGGCTCCGGTTTGATCGATCGCGACGTGGTGCTCGCCGCCGACGCCGACGTGATCGGCCATATCAACGGCGGCCATACGTCGCTTTCCTATCGGCACGTGTGCGACTTGTGCGAGCAATCGAGCCGCGCGCTGGAGATCGTCCACAACGGCAACGAGCGGATCGCGCTGCTCACCGCGCGTCACGCGATCGAATTGAAATGCCCGCACCGGATCATTCTCGGCACCGATAGCCCCGCCGGCTCCGGCGTGCAGCCGCTCGGCATTCTGCGGATGATCGCGCTGATTTCGAGCCTCGCCGATGTTCCCGCTGAAATCGCCTTCTGCTTCGCAACCGGCAACACCGCGCGTCAACGTAATCTGCGCCAGGGTTTGATCGAAGTGGGCCGTCCCGCCGACCTCGTGTTCATGGACCGCGCGCAACACACCGCGGCCGATACGCTGCTCGAAAGCGTGCAGCTCGGCGATATTCCGGGCGTGGGCATGGTGATGATCGACGGTTTGATCCGTTGCCGGCGCAGCCGCAATACGCCGCCGGCAACCGAAGTGCCGGTGGTGCTTTGAACGCGCGCCGCGCTCCATGAACCGCCCGGCGCCTCTTACGCTGAATGTGAACGGCGCGACGCATCTCGTCAGCGCCCCAGCCGACACGCCGTTGCTTTATCTGTTGCGTAACGATCTCGCGCTCAATGGTCCGAAATTCGGCTGCGGCCTCGGCGAATGCGGCGCGTGCACGGTATTGCTCGACGGCATGCCGACGCGTTCCTGCGTCACGACCGCGAAGGTGGCATTGGGCCGCGACATCACCACGCTCGAAGGACTGGGTACGCGCGCCGCGCTGCATCCGGTGCAGCAGGCGTTCATCGAAGAACAGGCCGCGCAGTGCGGCTATTGCCTGAACGGCATGATCATGACCGCCAAAGCGTTGCTCGATCGCGATCCGCATCCGAGTGTCGAGACGATCCGGCGTGAGTTGTCGCGCAACCTGTGCCGTTGCGGCACGCATGTCGAAATCGTGCGCGCGGTGCAGCGCGCCGCTGAATTACTCGCCGCGCAATCGACCGCGACGGTCACGCATGAAGGAGCGCGCGCATGACGGGGCCGGATTTCAGCGTCGATCGACGGTCCGCGCCGCCGTCGCGTCAGCAGCTCTACGATGCACAGAGTGTGCTGATCGTCACGCGGCCGCCGCAAGCGCCGGTGAAGTCCGCGATCGGCCAGCCGGGGTCGCGTTCGTCGTTCGTGCCTACCGACGCGGACATGTTCCTCGTGGTGCGCGACGACGGCAGCGTGGCCGCGTTCAACGGCCACGTGGATCTCGGCACCGGCATCGGTACGGCGCTTGCGCAGATCGTTGCGGAAGAACTGGATGTGCCGTTGACGCGCGTATCGATCGTGCTCGGCCATACCAGCGAAGCGCCGAATCAGGGGCCGACGATTGCGAGCGCCACGATTCAGATATCGGCGGTGCCGTTGCGGCATGCGGCGGCGCAGGCGCGGCAATATCTGCTGACGGAAGCGGCGGCGCGTTTGAATGCCGGTGCGGAGCAACTCGACGTGCGCGACGGAGTGGTCTTCCCGCGCGGCGGCGATACGGCACAAGGCATCGGCTACGGGGAATTGATCGCGGGACGGCGGGTGGAACTGAAGCTCTCCACCGATGCGCCTTTGAAATCCCCGGATGCCTACAAGATCGTCGGCAAGAGCACGCCGCGCGTCGATATTCCCGCCAAAGCAACCGGCGAACTGAGCTTCGTGCATGACGTGCGCGTGCCCGGCATGCTGCACGGCCGTGTGGTGAGGCCGCCTTATGCGGGTATCGCGCAGGGCGGCTTCATCGGCAACAGCCTGCTGCATGTCGATGAAGACTCGGTCAGCGATTTGCCGGGCATCGTCAAGGTGGTGGTGATTCGCGATTTCGTCGGCATCGTGGCGGAGCGCGAGGAAGTCGCGCAGCAAGCGGTAAAGCGGCTCAACGTGCGGTGGAAAGCGGTGGAAGGTTTGCCGCCGCTCGAAACCAGCGAGGAAGTGGAAGCCGCCTTGCGCGCGAATCCGGCGAAGCGGCGCGATCTGGTGATCGAGGGCGACGTCGATGCAGCACTGGCGCAAGACCCTGCTCGCACGCTCGAACGCACGTACGTGTGGCCGTTTCAGATGCATGCGTCGATTGGACCATCGTGCGCGGTCGCGGATTACCGGGAGGACAAGCTGAAGGTCTGGTCGGGCACGCAGAATCCGCATTCGCTGCGCGCCGATCTCGCGTTGCTGATGTCGATGGACGAAGCGCACATCGAGATCGTGCGCATGGACGCGGCGGGCTGCTACGGCCGCAATTGCGCGGACGATGTCGCCGCCGACGCCGCGCTGCTCTCGCGCGCAACGGGCAGCCCCGTGCGCGTGCAACTGTCGCGCGAGGACGAGCATGCGTGGGAACCGAAGGGCGCCGCGCAACTGATGGACGTGCGTGGCGCTTTAGGCGCCGAAGGCGAACTGGCGGCTTACGATTTCGCCACGCGTTATCCATCGAACGATGCGCCCACGTTGGCGCTGCTGCTCACCGGCACGATCTCCGCGCAGCCGCAGGTGTTCGAAATGGGCGACCGCACGGCGGTGCCGCCGTACGACTATCGCAGCATGCGCATCGTCTGCGACGATACTCCGCCGATCGTGCGGGCGTCGTGGTTGCGGGGCGTGTCCGCGTTGCCGAACACGTTCGCGCATGAATCCTTTATCGATGAACTCGCGGCAGAGGCGGGCGTCGATCCCGTCGAGTTTCGTCTGAAGCATCTGACCGATCCGCGCGCGATCGACCTGGTCAAAGCGGTCGCCGAAAAAGCCGGCTGGGAACCGCACAACGTCGCGTTGAAAGATGTGCAGGAACAAGGCGACATTGCGCGCGGACGAGGCTTCGCTTACGCACGTTATGTGCACAGCAAATTTCCGGGCTTCGGCGCGGCGTGGTCCGCGTGGGTCGCGGACGTCGAAGTGAATCGCAAGAGCGGCGCGCTCGCGGTGACGCGCGTGGTCGTCGGCCAGGACACCGGCACGATGATCAATCCGGACGGCGTGCGCCATCAGATACACGGCAACGTGATTCAGGCGACGAGCCGTGCGTTGAAGGAGCGCGTGACTTTCGGCGAGAACGCGGTGACGAGCCAGGAGTGGGGCGCGTATCCGATTCTGACGTTCCGTGAAGTGCCGGTGATCGACGTGGTGATGATGCCGCGCCATGGCGAACCGCCGATGGGCACAGGCGAATCGGCGTCGTTGCCCGGCGCGGCGGCGATCGCCAATGCGCTATACGACGCGACAGGTGTGCGTTTTCGCCGGCCGCCGTTTACGCCGGAAACGATCCGCGCCGCGCTCGCCGACGCTCAAGCGGAAGAAGCGGCGGCGCGCAAGAAGAAGCGCTGGCGGTTCGGTTTTCTCGGCGCATTCGCGGCGGGCGCGGCCGGCTGGCTCGGGGCATTGACGCTCGCGCCGCAAGCCATTGCGCCGGTCACGCCGCCGCTCGCGAGCGCGTTTTCGCCGGAGCTGGTGGCGCGCGGCAAACTGCTTGCGTCGCTCGGCAATTGCGCTGTTTGCCACACCGCGCGCAACGGCGTGCCGAACGCGGGCGGCAAACCGCTCGATACGCCGTTCGGCACCGTCTACAGCACCAATATCACGCCCGATGCACAAACCGGTATCGGCACATGGCCGCTCGACGCATTCATGCGGGCGATGCGGCAAGGCATCAGCCGCGACGGGCACCACCTGTATCCCGCGTTCCCCTACACGTCGTTCAGGAACACGTCCGACGACGATCTCAAGGCGCTCTACGCGTACCTGATGGCGCAAACGCCGGTGCGTTCCCGTCCGCCGGAAACGAAGCTCGCGTATCCGTTCAGCGTGCGTCCGCTGATGGCCGCATGGAACGGACTCTTTCTCGGGCGCAATACGTTCACCGCCGACGCGACGCAAAGCGCGCAGTGGAATCGCGGCGCGTATCTGGTGAACGGTCTCGGCCACTGCAGCGCGTGCCACACGCCGCGCAACGCATTTGGCGCCGAGAAAACCGGCGCGGCTTTCATGGGCGGCGGCTTGGCGGAAGGCTGGGAAGCGCCTGCATTGTCGACGCTTTCGAACGCGCCCGTGCCCTGGAGCGAGGACGAACTGTTCAGCTATTTGCGCCATGGTTACGCGCCGCTGCATGGCGTCGCGGCCGGGCCGATGGCGCCGGTCGTCGGCGATCTGGCGGCGCTGCCGGATCGCGATATTCGCGCAATGGCCACGTATCTGGCGTCGCTCAATCCGTTGGAAGCGAACGCCGATCCGGCAACGGTCGCGCGTCAGTACGAACAGGCGAGCGCGATCACGGGCACCGCTTCGGGTCTTGGCGCGCGGCTCTTCGACGGCGCGTGTGCCGCCTGTCATCACACCGGCAGCGGGCCGCAGTTGTTCGGCGCGCATCCTTCGCTCGCGCTCAACACCAATCTGCACAGCGCGACGCCTGACAACCTGATTCGCGTGATTCTCGATGGCATCGGCTCGCCTGCGCGCGCCGAACTCGGTACGATGCCGGCTTACCGCGACAGTTTCAACGACGCCCAGATCGCCGAGCTCGTGTCGTACCTGCGTCAGCAGTTCGCGGGCGGCAAGCCGGCATGGCAGGACGTGACGGCGAGCGTCGCCAGAATTCGCGCGACGCCGCGGGCGGATTGAATCGTCGGCCGATTTGGACGCTTGATAACAACGACCAGCATTCCCGCAATCCCTTTTGATCACGGAGAAACGCATGACCACGCGCGCAGGATGGATTTCTCGCCTCACGGTATCGACGGTTTTGTCGCTCGCTGCCTTGGGCGCGAGCGCCCAGCAGACCATCAAGATCGGCGAAATCAACAGCTACAAGGCGCAGCCCGCCTTTCTCGGGCCTTACAAGAACGGCTGGAATCTCGCGCTCGAACAGGTGAATGCGGCGGGCGGCGTGCTCGGCAAACAGCTGGAAGTGGTCTCGCGCGACGACAACGGCAACCCCGGCGACACGATCCGCGTCGCGCAGGAGTTGATCGCACGCGAGCAGGTGCAACTGTTGTTCGGCGGTTTCCTGTCGAACACCGGACTCGCGCTGACCGACTTCGCGAAGCAGAAGAAGATCTTCTTCCTCGCCGCCGAACCGTTGACCGACAAGATCGTTTGGGCCGATGGCAATAAATACACGTACCGTCTGCGTCCTTCCACGTATATGCAGGTGGCGATGCTGGTGCCGGAGGCGGTCAAGCTGAAGAAAAAGCGCTGGGCGCTGGTGTATCCGAACTACGAGTACGGGCAATCGGCGGTGGCGACGTTCAAGAAGCTGCTGACGGCCGCGCAACCGGACGTGCAGTTCGTCGCGGAACAGGCGACACCGCTCGGCAGCGTCGACGCGGGCGCGGTGACGCAGGCGCTGGCCGACGCGAAGCCGGATGCGATTTTCAATGTGCTGTTCGGCGCCGATCTTGGGAAATTCGTGCGTGAAGGCAATACGCGAGGTTTGTTCAAGGACCGGAGCGTGGTTTCGTTGCTGACCGGCGAGCCGGACTATCTCGACCCGTTGGGCGCTGAAGCGCCGGCCGGATGGATCGTGACCGGCTACCCGTGGTATTCGATCGATACGCCGGCCAACAAGAAGTTCGTCGATGCGTATCAGGCGAAATATCACGATTATCCGCGGCTCGGGTCGGTCGTCGGTTATTCCGCGTTGATGTCGCTTGCGGCCGGGATCAAGAAGGCGGGTTCGGTCGATTCGGACAAACTCGCGGCTGCGTTCAAGGGGCTCGGCGTGGAGACGCCATTCGGGCCGGTCACTTTTCGCGCGCAGGACAATCAGTCGACCATGGGCGCTTATGTCGGTGTGACGGGTTTGAAGGACGGCAAGGGCGTGATGACTTCGTATCGTTATATCGACGGCGCGAGCGTTCAGCCGTCGGATGCCGAAGTCAGGAAGCTGCGGGCTGCGGAGTAACTTTCGTTGCCTATACGCTTGCGGCGGCCAGCGCCGTGGGCGTGCACCCAAACGCGGCCGCCAAAGGCAAAGTCGGGAAGCTTACTCCTCCGCGTCGTGCTCGATCACAAACCGCTTCAAATAAGCGAGCACGGCGGCCTCGACGGCGCGATGATCCGCAGTGCTCTTGGACCCCGCATTCTCCTCGTCGCCGAACAACGAGGAGGGCGCGTTATGCACATCCACTTCCTGGCCTTCGCGAAACACGCGAATCTCATGAACGTCTTCGGCGTACTCGGCGATCCAGTGCACGCCTTCGATATGCACGCCTGCGCGAACGGTGG
>DASPZL010000369.1:0-4127 GCA_035636295.1 Paraburkholderia sp. | reverse complement strand
TCGAACGGCTAATGAGCGTGACGAGCCCAGTCGACAGCACGAGGCCCACGCCGTAGCCGACCTGCACGCCGCTGCTGTAGAACGCTTTTTTCTTCTCCGGCGCGCTTTCGACCGCCATCAAAGCCGCGCCGCCCCATTCGCCGCCGACCGCGAAACCCTGGATCGCGCGCAACGTCACGAGCAGCACCGGCGCCCACCAGCCGATGGTGGCGAAGGCCGGCAGCAGACCGATCGCGGCGGTTGAGAGGCCCATCATCATCACCGTGAGGACGAGCATGCGCTTGCGTCCGAGCCGGTCGCCGTAGTGTCCGAACACGAAGCCGCCAAGCGGCCGGAACAGAAAGCCGACACCGAAGGTGGCGAACGCCGCGAGCGTGCCCATCGCCGGGCTGACCTTCGGAAAGAACGCTGAGTTGAACACGAGCGCGGCGACGATGCCGTACAGAAGAAAGTCGTACCAGTCGACCACGGCGCCGACGAAGCTGCCGAGCGCCGCCTTGCGTGCCCGGTTGCGCGCCGTGCGGTTGTCGGCCATTGCGGCCGTCTGGATGGTGGTACTCATGACGGTGTCTCCTTGTAACTCTCGGGCTGCTGGGTGCTCGGGCGGTAGATCCGAAGCGGTGGCCGCCGCCGGCCCCATTGCAGGATTTCCGGAAGGTTAATGATGTGAGACGGATCACACAATCCGCATTCGGGTGAAATTGCGCGATAATCGAACGCGAGTGCGCGAATAGCGCGCGTTTTGCGCGTTTACACCGAGCGTCCCGAGTTTCGGCGAAGCGGGGAAGCGTCCGGAGTGCGCCCGTGCTACCTTGATGGCGTCGTCTGAAAAACAACATGCTCTGATATACTGAATACAGAATATTGACTTATGCGGCATTGCAGCATATGATTGAGTCATTCGTTCACTCAATCACCCGGAGTTACAAATGGAACTTGTTCCTCTCGCCCTGCTCGCCGTTGCTTTCGTAGGCTTAGGGTCTGCCGCCACCGTCCTGTTGACTCGCTGGATTCCACAGCCGGTCGCGCAACTCGCAGCGCAACATGGCCGATTCGTCGGCCTGGGCGAACAGCGCGTCGGGGTAGCGGCAGCACCGTATCGTGCACATGTTCAACATGAGGCGATGAATGTCGTCAGAACTTCAAACTGAAGCAGTGGCAACACCACTGACGTTGTCATTACAGCCGATCGGCGCAAGCGCGAGCTTGCGCGATCAGGCGTATGCCATGCTCCGCCAGGCCATTGCCGATGCGGATATCTACCAGTCTCGCGAGGAAATCCGTCTCGACGAACGCGTGCTGAGCGAGTCGCTCGGCGTGAGCCGCACGCCGGTGCGCGAGGCGATGACGCTGCTCGAGCAAGAAGGTTTTCTGCGCATGGTGCCGCGGCGCGGCATCTATATTGTGCGCAAGAGCAAGCGCGAAATCGTCGAGATGATCCAGATGTGGGCCGCGCTCGAAAGCATGGCGGCGCGCCTGGCCACGCTGCACGCCACAGACGAGGAAATCGCCCGGCTGCGCCATATGTTCGACCATTTCCGCGACGCCACGCCGGCAGAGCACATTGCCGAATACTCGGACGCGAATATCGCGTTTCACCAGGCGATCGTCGAGTTGTCGAAGTCGCGGATCATTCTCGACACGATCAAGAACATCTTCATCCACGTGCGCGCGATCCGGCGCATGACCATTTCGCAGAGCGACCGCGCCTCGCGCTCGATCGTCGACCATCTGCGCATTATCGAGGCGCTTGAACAGCGCGATACCGAACTGGCCGAGCGGCTTACGCGTCAGCACTCGCTTGATCTCGCTGCGTTTGTCGAGGCGAATTGCGACTTCCTGGATTGACGCGCGCTCAGGTATTCGAATGTCATAGCGAATGAGAAGGCCTGCGGTGATGAAAACACCGCAGGCCTTCTTTGTTTCGCCGCGCCTTCATCCGCAACTCGTTACCGCTTCGTCGCCAACGCTGCCTCCCTCCGCGCCGCGGCCGATTGCGCGCACGGTCGGCGCCGCCGTGCCGTAGGTCCGTAATACGCCTTCACCTGATATTCGCCAATTTCACAGCCTTCCGCCGACGTGGCTCGCACAGGCATGCGGGATAAACCTCGCTTGACGTGCTTCCAAATGTGGTATGTGATATATCAAATACTGCGCAAGGCGGTGTAAAAAGATCGCCCGACATTCCCAGGCAGGCGAAAGCAAGACGCGTACTTCAGGAGACTACATGGGCAAGGCACTCGACGGTGTGCGCATTCTCGATTTCACGCACGTGCAATCGGGTCCGACCTGCACGCAGTTGCTCGCATGGTTCGGCGCGGACGTGATCAAGGTGGAGCGGGCCGGCGCGGGCGATATCACGCGTGAGCAGTTGCGTGACATTCCCGACGTGGACAGCTTGTACTTCACGATGCTCAATCACAACAAGCGCTCGGTCACCATCGACACGAAGAACCCGGAAGGCAAGCAGGTTCTCGAGGCGCTGATCCAGACGTGCGACGTGCTAGTGGAAAATTTCGCTCCAGGCGCGCTGGACAGGATGGGCTTCACGTGGGAGCGGATTCAGGAGTTGAATCCACGCATGATCGTCGCCTCGGTGAAGGGCTTCGGCCCCGGGCCCTATGAGGATTGCAAAGTCTATGAGAACGTCGCGCAATGCGTGGGCGGTGCGGCTTCAACCACCGGCTTCGACGACGGCCCACCTGTCGTGAGCGGCGCGCAGATCGGCGACAGCGGCACGGGTTTGCATCTGGCGCTAGGCATCGTCACCGCGCTCTATCAGCGCACGCACACCGGGCGCGGCCAGAAGGTGCTTGCAGCGATGCAGGACGGCGTGCTCAACCTGTGTCGCGTGAAGCTGCGCGACCAGCAGCGGCTCGAACGCACCGGCGTGATGAAGGAGTATCCGCAATATCCGAACGGGACGTTCGGTGAAGCGGTGCCGCGCGCGGGCAACGCATCGGGCGGCGGCCAGCCGGGCTGGATTCTCAAGTGCAAGGGTTGGGAGACCGACCCCAACGCATACATCTACTTCATCACGCAGGCGCCGGTGTGGGCGAAGATCTGCAACGTGATCGGCAAGGAGGAATGGGCCACCGATCCCGACTATGCGACGCCCGCCGCGCGCCTGCCGCGCCTGAAGGAAATCTTCGCCGAGATCGAGCGCTGGACGATGACGAAGACCAAGTTCGAGACTATGGAAATCCTCAACAGGCACGACATTCCGTGCGGACCGATTCTGTCGATGAAGGAAATCGCCGAGGAGCCCTCGCTGCGCAAAACGGGCACGATCGTCGAAGTGGAACATCCGACACGCGGCAAGTATTTGACGGTTGGCAATCCTATCAAACTGTCGGATAGCCCGACTGAAGTGAAGCGCTCACCGCTGCTTGGTGAACACACCGACGAGGTCATGGCCGAGCTCGGCTATTCGCCCGAGCAGATCAGCGCATTGCGCGCCGTCGGGGCGATCTAGGCGCAGAGAGATGGTGCATGCTGCCCATCGCTCGCTGAGCGAGCGATGCAGGCAGCGCCTTCGACCGGACCGGGTGAGCGAACGGAAAGTGTTCGATCGCGACGGTAAGCGTCGTCTGACTAGTGGGCTGATTTCAGATCCATCGGCCTCGCGCCATGGCATCGCAACACGGAGGAGCACGCATGCCGCAACCGTCTGAGAGTACCGTATGGGTGGGCGTGTTGTGTTTGCTTGCTACTGTGTTGGGAGCGCTGCTGGGTGTTGCGCTTGCCACACTTGGACAACTGCCGCTTGCGCGGCGGCCAATGCGCCGGCCTGACTGGCACGCCGGCGCATTGGCCGCCGCGCTCGCGACACTTCTTGCAGCCGGCATTGGCGCTAGCGGTGGTGTGATTGCTGCCGCCGCGACGGGCGCCGCGTTCGGCGCGTGGCGGGTGCGCAAACGCAATCTGATGCGACGGCCGCTGCTCGGTGCGTTGTTCGGTATCGCCATGGGGCTCGCTGTCATGACGGGCGGGTTTGCGCGCTATCTGTCCTCTGCGGCGCAGGCGAACGTCGAGCGTATCGAGCTTTATGCCGCGGTATTCATGGGCGCGTTGATCTTCGCCGCGTCGGCGATCGCATTCTGCAAACTGCGCGGTGTGTTGCAGTT
>DASPZL010000368.1:0-32290 GCA_035636295.1 Paraburkholderia sp. | reverse complement strand
GATCGAAATCGTCGCCCCGCAGCTGCGCGTCGGCGGCTATGTGTTGAACGACAACGCGGAACCGGATTTCCTCGAGTACATCCGCGACCCGGTGAACGGCTTCATTTCAACCACGCTGCCGATCAAGCGCGGCACCGAACTCGCACTGAAGGTTGGCTGAGAACCGGATGCGATCCCGACGCGAATTCCTGCTTGCGGGACTTGGATTAAGTGCTGCGGTGCTGACACAGCCCGATATCTCGAATGGCGCGACCGCGACGGACGCGTCGCGGTTCCGCGCCGGCGCCGGCCGCGCCGACGTCGCGTTCGCTGCCAGCCTCTACCCGCTCGACGGCTTCACCGGCGAGCACGATCCGCTCGCGGTGCGCGTGCTGCTGCTCGATGACGGCAGCACGCGGATCGGCATCATCGTGATCGACCTGACGTCGATCGCGGACGGGATGATCACGTCGATGAAGGCGATCCTCACAGAGGTTGCGGGCGTCCCGGCCGATCACGCGATCGTCTGCGCCGGCCACTCGTTTGCGACGCCGCACGTGTTCGTCGGTGGCCAGGTCCCGCCGGATACCGATGCCGCGCGCAACGCGGCGATGCGGCAGGCGTTCGACGCGGCGATGCGGACCGCAACGACGCAGGCCGTCTCGTCGCTGCAACCGGCGCAACTGGGCTTCGGCGCAGGCACGAGTCGGGTGGGCGTCAATCGCGACGTACCGACGCCGCACGGCTGGTGGCAGGGCGCGAACGATGCGGGTTTCGCCGATCCATTTGTCGGTGTGCTGCGCGTCGACGGCCGCAACGGCAAGCCGCTGGCTATCCTGATGAACGTTGCGGTGCAGCCGTCGGTGATGGACGGCTCGCAGCTCGCGGCAGGCGGCAAGCTGATCTCGGCCGATCTCGCCGGCGCGGCCACGCGTCACGTCGAGGCGCATTACGCGGGTGCCGTCGCGTTGTTCATCGTCGGCGCCGCGGGCGACCAGTCGCCGTATCTGCAGGCGAACCGCCACGTGGTCAACGACGACGGCAGCATCGGCCGCGTCGACCTGCACGAGACTGGCTTCGCGGTGCTCGACCTGCTCGGCGAGCGGCTGAGCGCGGATGTCATCGGCGTCGCCGACAGCATCCGGACGCAATCCGCGCCAACGCTGGATATCACGCGCGAGCGGATCCCCGTGAACGGGCTGGATTTCGCGCCGCGCAATGCGCCGGCGGGCCCGGTCACATCGTTCACGTACCGGCCCGGCGCGGAGGTCGAGGTGCCGGTGGTGCTGATCCGCATCGGCGACATCGCATTCGCCGGCATGCAGCCGGAACTGGCCGCAAGCGTCGGTGCGAGGATCCGCGCCGGTTCGCCGTATCCGCATACGATCGTCGCGACGATGGTCGACGGCGCGGCCAAGTACATGCCGGACGCGCAAGGCTACGACCGCTTCACGTACGAGGCGCGCAACTCGCCCTACGCGCGGGGCTCGGCGGAAACGGTCGCCAACGCGATCAACGGCAGACTGAAACAGATACACGGAAACTGAAACGCTGAACCCGATCAGGAGCAGAGAGAAAGTGAAGAGTCAGACACGGCGGACGAGGCGGAATTTTCTGATGATGAGTGCGGGTGCCGGGGCCGTTCTGGCGATCGGCGCGCCGGCACTCGCGAAGGCCGGTTCCGCGCATGCGACCGGTGCCACCGCGATCACGCAGGTGTTCGGTGATGGCATCCGGTTGACGGCGGTCGCCATTGAATACAGGGCACCGGTCAACGGCGCGGGCCTCGCGGCCGCGAGTTTCCACGTCGAAGGCCGGACCGTTACCGGTGCCTATACCAGCACGTCGGCGAATCCGGGTGACCGTGCTGACCGGGGCCGCTTCGTGATCGTCACGCTGTCGCCCGATGACGCGAATGCGCCACTCGCAGAAAAGACCGGGCAGCCGCAAGGAAATTCGGAGCCCCAGGGCGGCGGCTCCGCTAAGGGTGGTGTCACTAAGGGTGGCGTCGGCAACGCCGGCGACATCCCGCAGCAGGACACCGTCTACCGGCATGCGCAGGCCACGGTTACCCAGTCCGGTCCGGTGCCAGCGACAACCGGAATCGTCATCCCGGCATCAAACCACCCGTTGAAAACCACGCGCGTCGAAAATCTGATCGTCGACGACTTCCGCGCGCTCGAGTTCCACGATCCGAAGACCGGCAAGATGCTCCGGTACAACCTGTTCGTACCAAAGCACTACGATGCGTCCCGGTCGTATCCGCTGGTGCTGTTCATGCACGATGCCGGCGCAACCGGCACGGTGACGCGAAATACCCTGTACCAGGGGCTGGGCGCGGTCGTATGGGCGAGTCCCGAGGATCAGGCGAAGCGTCCGTGTTTCGTGCTGGCGCCGCAGTATGCCGAGATCATCGCTGACGACAATTCCCGAACATCCGGCGCGCTCGACACCACGATCGATCTGGTGAATGCGCTGACGAGGCAATACAGCATCGACCGCAACCGGCTGTACGTGACCGGTCAGTCCGGCGGGTGCATGATGTCGATCGCGATGGACATCAGGTATCCGGACTTCTTCGCCGCGTCGTTCCTCGTCGCCGGCCAGTGGGACCCAGCGCTCACGAAGCCGCTCGCGAAGCAGAAGCTGTGGATTCTGGTCTCGCAGGACGACGACAAGGCGTTCCCCGGCGAAAACGCGATCACCGAGGTGCTGGAGAAGGAAGGCGCGAAGATCAGCCGCGCGACGTGGGACGGCACGTGGACGCCCGAACAGTTCCGCTCGGCGTTCGACAGGATCGATGCCGAAAGCAGCCGGATCAACTACGTGACGTTCGGGAAAGGCACCGTGATCCCGCAGGGGCAGACGACCGCTGGTGCGAGCGGGCACCGCAACACGTGGCGTATCGCCTACACGATCGAGCCTATCCGTGAATGGGTGTTCCGGCAGCACAGATGAGGACCCGATCGATCTGAGCGGTGAACCGGTAATTGCAAGGTGGCAGACTCGTTGACGAGACGCATGACCAGCCACGGGCTCACACTCTCGGCTGGGGCCGTGTCAAAACCCGCGCGTCATACGACGGTTTTCGAAATTGGCTTGCAAGAATGACCTGCAACGGCTTTGGCGCATGTCGGCACTGGTGAAGCGTCCCTTCGGAACCGCGCTATTGGATGTTTTGACACGGCCTCGGCCAACGGCGGACATACAGGCAGACTTCCAACCGGGGGCGAAGCGTTTCACCCACTTGCATTGTCCCCGCTGTCTACGACCATAATCCGCGGCGGCACCTCTGTCGATGTGCACATCTATCGGTCCGATAATAATGGCCGCGATGGCTGGGTGCTGGAAATCGTCGACTCGTTCGGGACGTCCACAGTTTGGGACGATTTGTTCCCGACCGATGGCGCTGCGCTGGCCGAAGCGTTCAATATAATCGACGCGCATAGCATTGAATCGGTGACGGGGGAGGTACCGGCGCACGTAACAAAGCACTGAGCGCTGCCATCAATTCCTCTTTTTATATCAGCGCCTTAGATTGAGGTGTGGCGGATTTTTCATGAATCGCGACCATACCTCTTTAAGCAGGCGATGTCCAGACAGACGCAGGAATATCTGGAGATGTTCTGGCAACTGATTGACGAGATCCTGAACAGCCTGCTGTTCCTGCTGATCAGACTGGAAATTCTCGCCATCAAGGAGACAGGAACCTATCTGGTCCTCGGACTGATCGGTATTGCCCGCGTATTAATGGGCCGCGGCATCAGCGTCCTGATCCCGATCAGGATCATGGGTGCCATCGTGTCATTCCGAAGGGCACCAGCACACTGCTGACATAGGGTGGACTGAGGGGTGCCCTTTCAATCTCGTTGGCTTTCTTGCTACCTCAAGGTCAGGAGCGCGAGTTGATCCTCACGACCACGTATATCGTTGTGATCTTCTTTCTCCATCCTGGTTCAGGGCCTGATCTTCAGGTCCCCTGCTGAGAAAAATCGTTCCTCGAGCGCAGGACGGCTGATGGTTTTGCCTCATCCGCCAATCATGCGAACAGTGGCATCGTGATCCAACGCAATCTTGATGGCAGATCACCAAAAAGCATTATTTCCCAGCCAGCTGAACGATACGTGCCATTGTCACGGATCGACCCACTATAGCGGGCGCTCGAAACGCCCAGCAGACTGCCGAATAACGGACGCTCAACGTTTGACATGAGAGGCGACCTGGCCTCGCGAGTCCGCTCGATGAAAGGGTTAGGCCTCGGGTTGGTGGCAAACCACTTCGATGTTGTGCCCGTCCGGACCAATGACAAAAGCTGCATAGTAGTTCGCGTGGTAGTGCGGGCGCGGACCAGGCGCACCATTGTCTTTGCCACCCGCCTCCAGAGCCGCGCGATAGAAAGCGTCGACTTGCTGGCGATTCTCGGCCGTAAACGCCAGGTGAAGATGCGCCGGCTTCTCCTCGGTTTGGTACAGGCACAATGAAGCCTTACCCTGTGGGCTAAGCTCGACACCGTACGTCGGCGGCCCCTCCGAGACAACAGCTGCTCCGAGCGGTTCGAGTGCCTTGAGGAAGAACGCTTTGCTCGCTGCATAGTCGCTGACTCCGAATTTGACGTGATCGAACATGAGTTTTCCTGAAGTGTGTGGACCTGCGCGAGGCCTAACGTGATTTAGAGATCACCGCGATGTTGCCACACGTAGCCACAAGTAGCCACCGGTGGCAGTCGGGGTATGACATCCGCACGGTGCAGGAGTTGCTCGGGCACGCAGACGTGGCCACCACGATGATCTACACGCACGTGCTGAAGGTTGGCGGTGGAGGCGTGCCGAGCCCACTGGACTCGTTGCCTTGAAGGCGGGCAACCGCAAAGCAGACCGTGGCGAAAGACCGCAAATAGCCGGTCACCGACTTCTCGGCGAACTGTTCCAGCGTGCTTCGTATATGCAATGGTTGACGCGGCCGTCGCGACGATACGAGCGCCGTCGATCGTTGCCCCTTCTGCCATGTTGACGTAAGGAGAGCAGAATTTATCGCTTGTGTATTCGCCGAAGCTTTCGCGTAACAGCGCGCAACTGGCTCGAATTCTCCACAGCGGACCCCATCCCGTGTAGTCGAAGCCGATGCAATGTGGGAGCGTATCGCGGCGGTTATCGGAAGTCGCTGCGATGCACGGACGCTTCCATTTTTGCGTCCGCGACTGAACGTGACACCAGACTCTCGCCTCGCGACCGCTCGACGGCTAACAATGCGGAGCCCGGACGAGAAGTAGCTGTCTCATTCCTGAGCCTTGACCTCACTTGCAGAGACGCGCTCGATGAAGCGCTCGGCCGCCAGAGTAAAGGAATGCCGCCAGATGTGCTCTGCCTGCTCGAAATCCTGCTCCTTCAAAGCCTTCGCTAGAGCATCGATCCGCTCCTCCGCGTCTTTCTCTCTGTCCGTATAGGACATCTTCAGAAGATTATTGAATCGGACGACCTCAGCGGTCAGCTCCTCGAAGTAGCGAGCTGTCTTTTCGAGGTTGCTCGCCTTGACGATGGCATCCTGAAACTCGAGGTGGTTGTTGATGGACGCGTTTTGATCCGGCTCTTTCGCGAACCGAAGCGCGTTCCGCGCCAGACGCTCCAGATTGCGAATCACGGTGCCGGTCAAGAGTTCGGGATGCTTGGCCAACGTACCGAGCGCGATCGAGCCAAGCGCCGAGCGCAGCGCATAAACCTCGAGAATGTTTTCCGGATCGATCTCCGCCACGACCGCGCCGCGATTGGGCCGCACCTCGACGAAACCTTCGCGACTCAGACGTTTAAGCGCCTCGCGCACGGGATGCCGGGATACATTGAGTTGATCGGTCAATCGTGCTTCGATCAGTCGGGTTCCCGGCGTCAGACGCCCGGAAACGATTGCGTCCCGGATTTGCTGAGCTGCGTATTCGACACTGTCCAGCGCCGACTTTGGAACCAGCCCGCCGAATTCTGCCTTGGTCTTCACCGCCACCGGAAATCACCTTATAATGTTGACAATCGACATTGTAAGGGCTTTCTTGCCGCAAGCAAAAAGAATAGCGGCGGGCTGGAATCCGTTAGACGTTGACGCAGAATTCCGGCTGAGAGCGCGCTTTGCAACGCGCATCAAAGCCACCTGTCCGGACTCGATCAGGACGAAGATCATCCCCGCGGCGGCAACGTGATGCCCGGGAAAGTCTTGATCACGACCAAGTCATCCTCGTTACCAAATCCCGCGCTGGACGCGCTCATGAACATCTGGTGAGCTGTCGCCGGCAGCGGAAACTTGCTGAGCCTTGCGGTATCAAGCACGAGTCCGAGATCCTTGACGAAAATATCGACAGCCGACAACGGCGTGTAGTCACCGCTCTGAATGTGCGGCGCGCGGTTCTCGAACATCCATGAATTGCCCGCGCTATGCGTAATGACCTCGTACAACGCGTCCGGGTCAACCTTCGCGCAACCCAAGCGCCATGGCCACGGCAGCTGCCGCGATATGCACGCCCGCGAGAAGCTGGTTGATGATCTCGACCTTGGATCCTGCACCGCACGCATCGCCCAAACGATAGACTTTGGCGGCGATGGCCGACAGAACATCCTCGGACGGGATGGTAGGCTTGCGCGGGGCCGGACGTCATCAGCGTCAGTTCGCCGGATGCGGCGCGAGCGGTTCCGCCGGAAACCGGCGCGTCGCGCACGAGATTCCACCTTCCGCTGCAAACGCGCTTAACGCGCTTTCGCGCACATCGCAGGCAAGGACGCGAAAACCCGCGCGCAACAGCGACCGCGCGACGCCGATCCCCATCGCGCCCAGACCGATGACTCCGACATTACGTAACATGAGTGGTTCTGATCGAGTCGAGAAAAATGAAAGCCGCGCTCGCCGATGCCCTTGCATCGACGAGGCGGCCATGGACTGCGTCAGCGTGAAATCAGAGCTGGATCTGAATGCGTTCCTGCTGCGCTTCGCCCGCGCCCTTATAGGCGGTGATTTCGATCTCGAACAGATACTCCGGGCCGCCCAGCGGCGAGCACGTCACGCAGCTCGCGGGATCGATGCCCCGAAAGCGCTGACCGATGAACTGCATCACTTCTGGCACGTCCGACTGACGCGGAATGAACACGCGCGAGCGCACCACGTCCTTGAGCGTCGCACCGACCGCTGCAAGCGCGCCTTCCACGTTCCTGAACGCCTGCTCGGCCTGCCCAACTGCTGTTTCCGGCATCTTGCGCGTCTTGTAATCGCGACCGGCGGTCAGCGACATGAACACCCAGTTGTCCAGCACGACGACGCGCGAATAGCTTTCGCGATCTTCAAGAATGCTGCCCGATTTAACTTTGGTAATTTGCGTCATCTGATACTTTTATCAAAGAGATTTTAGTTGAATCAGCTCCAGCCACCGTCCACGACAAAGCTCTGCGCGCTGCACATGCGGCTATCGTCGGAGGCGAGCCAAAGCGCCATACGAGCGACGTCGTCGGGCATCACGAGATCCTTGAGGCACTGGCGGCGTTGAATCTCGGCCTTGCCTTCTTCCGTCACCCACAGGTCGAGTTGCCGCTGCGTCATGATCCAGCCGGGAATCAGCGTGTTGACACGCACGTTGTGCTCGCCGAGATCGCGCGCGAGACCCCGCGTGAGCCCTTCGATGCCCGCCTTCGCTGCCGTGTAGATCGGCATGCCGCCAAGACCTACGTGCCAGCTAAACGAGCCGACGTTGATGATCGAACCTTCGCCGCATTTGATCATCCCCGGGACGACCGACTGTGCGCAGAAGAACAGGTGCCGCAGATTCAGCGCGATACGCTCGTCCCAATACTCGACCGAGACACTTTCCAGCGTGTGCCGCTCGTCGTGCGCGGCGTTGTTCACGAGCACGTCGATATCACCGTGCGTCGCGATGTGATCGGCGATGGCCTTCTGCACTGCGCCGACATCGCGCAGATCGACTTGCAGGAAGACCGGTTTGTGCAGGCTTTTCTCTTCGAGCTTTTCGAGCAGCGCATGCGCCGCTGCAGCATCGCGCTCAATGAAAACGACACGCGCGCCCTGCCGATAAAACTGCTCGACATGCGACGCGCCAATGCCGCCGCCGCCGCCCGTCACCAGCACATGGCGCCCCTCGAGGCTCGGATACTGTGCGAACTTCATGTGATGTCCTCCGCGCGCTCAGACCGCGACTGCAACCGATTTTGCGAGGCGGTTCTGACCGATGTTTTCGATCGGACCGACTTCCCGCTCGACCAGCGGCAGAACCTTGTTCACGAACAGATCCATGGAACGATGGGCGCGCTTGAGCGGCATGCAGCCATAATTGAAGTTGCATGCATAGTGCGTCGGATCGAGCTGGCGGATATCCTTGATGATGCGCTCGGCCACTTCCTCGACGCTGCCGCACACCGTGTTGGCCGCGTATTCCTCGATGGTCTGCTCGCCCTTAAACGGCTCGTCCTTGATGAAGCTGCCGTCCATCGGCAGATCGTTGAAGCGCAGATGGTTCGCCATGCGGCCGACGTAACGCGCGCGCTCGCCTGCTTCCAGCGCTTCCGCGCGGCTGCCGGTGACGTGCACGTACTGCATGACAGACAGCGGCTTCTTCTTCGGATCGACGCCGATCGACGCCCAGTTCTGATCGAGCTGATCGACCATCTTGTACAGCACCTGCGAACCCAGCGTGCTGGCCGCGAGGAACGGCGTCGCGTCGGTGCTCTTGATGCGTTCGAGCAGCGCCGGCTGGCTGGTCGTCATGTAGACCGGCGGCATAGGCGACTGGATCGGACGCACCGCGAAGGTCGAACGCGGCACCTTGAAGTACTTGCCGTCGGCTTCGACTTCGCCGTGCATCAGCATACTTTCCACGGCATTCCAGTATTCGAGGAACATCTCGACCTTCTCTTCGATCGGCAGACGGAAGCGCTCGAATTCGAACTGTTGATAGCCCGTGCCCACGCCGATCACCGCGCGGCCTTCCGACTGCACGTCAAGCAGCGCGATTTCCTGCGCAACGCGAATCGGGTTGTACAGCGGTAGCACGATCACGCCCGTGCCCAGCTTGATGCGCTTGGTCCAGCCCGCCGCGTACGAAGCCATCATCAGGGGCGATGCGCACATCGAGTAGTTACAGAAGTGGTGCTCCGCGAACCACGCGATATCGAAGCCCAGTTCCTCGGCGCCCTGCACCATCGTCTTCGTGTCGCGCATCACGCCTTGCGTGCCCTCAGGATGATCACGCAACGTCATCAGACTGAAAATGCCCAGTTTCATGCTTTCTCCTTCCTACGATCAATTCAAAAAAATACTCGTTAAGAAGCCGCGCGCATCACAGTGAGGACCACGTGCGGCTAAATTTTGATCAGGCGCTCAGCGCAAGCGCACTGGCATACGCGCCGTTCTGATAGATCAGCGGGCTCACTTCATCGGCGAAGCGCACTTCGCTTACTTCCGCGATCACAACGATGTGCGTACCGAACTCGACTGTCTGACGCACCGAGCATTGCAGCGTGGCCTGCGCGTCCGCAAGGTACGGGAAGCCCGATTCATCACGCTGCCAGTCGCCAACACCGAAACGCGCATCGCCTTTCAGCTTCCCGCCGAACGCGCTCGACACCTCGACATGCGATTGCTTGAGCACGTTCACGTTGAAGCGCGCCGCCGCCATTAGCGGCTTGATGACGGACGACGACGCATTCAGGCAAACGACCATCGAACACGGCTCGGTCGACAGCGACGTGACCGCGGTGGCGGCCATGCCGAACCAGTTCCCCTCGTGCGCGCAACTGATCACGCTGACACTGGCCGCGAGCCGGCGCATGCATTGGCGAAAGTCGTGAGAAAGATCTGGGGTGGTCATGGCCTGCTCGGATCAAATGATTTCGAAGGCTTCAATATTGCGGATTATCTACAATCTGTCAAACAAAAATTTGTGACGTGGCCGGCACTTACGGCAAACCGGAGATCAGAATCGATGCATCATGCCAATGCGATACACCATCTGATTCCCCGAACTCGACGCGCCCGCCGAACCGACGATCTGCGCCTGATCGAAGGCCGTGCCGGTGCCGCCGCTGGCGTGCTGCCACGCGCCCTGCGCATACGCCGTTGTACGCTTGCTGAGTGCGTAGTCGGCCATCAGCGCAATCTGATGCCAGTTAGGGCTATGCGCGTCCGTGCTGGTCTTCAGATCGGCGTGCGTGAACGTGTAGGAACCCGCGACCGAGACCGCCGATGTGATGAAGTACTGGCCGTTAATCTCGAAGTTGTCGAACTTCCAGGATTTCCAGGCCTGCGAACCGAGGCTCGACAGGTATGCGTTGGCGGTCGGATCGTCGACCTGTACATGCGAATAGGAGAACGCGACATTCGAATTGTTGGCAAAGGTCCAGCGCACCCCTGCGCCCAGATTCTGTTGCGAACCCGCGACGAATACAGCGTCGTTGCCCACCGCGCCGCCCGTCGTGGTGCCCGCGCGATCCGTGCGCACATAGGCGACGGCGGCCGACAAACCGCCCATCGCATACGACACGCCGCCGCTGTACGAGCGGTTATCCTTAAACCCGCCCGCCTCGTTGCTGAAACCGTAGACGGCTTCGGCCTGCAGGCCGCGATATGCCGGCGTCACGTATTTCACCGAGTTATTCGTGCGGTAATCCCAGTCTGCGTTGTCGTTGTCGAACGGATGCGATGACAGGTCGCCGATCGACCAGCCAGCCGCAGCGAAGGGACTCCACATATCGAGCGAGGCATCGTACTGACGGCCGAGCGTCAGCGTGCCGAAGCGGTCCGACGTAAGCCCCACATACGCCTGACGGCCGAACTCGCGCCCACCCTGACCGAGCGTGCCGGTGAAGGCGTTAAAGCCGTTTTCGAGCTTGAAGATGGCCTTGAGTCCTCCGCCCAGATCTTCGGTGCCGCGCAGGCCCCAGCGGCTGGCGTTGGCGTCGCCGCTGACCATCTGGAAGCCCGAGTGGCCGCCTGCGTTGGTCGTGTAGTTGAGGCCGCTGTCGATCACGCCGTACAGCGTGACGCTGTTTTGCGCGTGCGCCGCCGTGCCCAGTGCAGACAGCACGCACGCGGACAGCACTTTCCCCTTCGTCGCTTGCTTTTTCATTTCGTTTCGATCGCCGTTGATTGGTCGAACGTCCGCACGGCTTGCCCCGCCAGGCTTAGCGAACGCCCTGAATTGTTGATTGTCTACACTCAGAAAAAACAGGGAGCGCCCGTTGTACTGGCCTGCGCGCGCCGCGTTACCGCACCAGTGAAATCAAAGGCTGATGCCGCCGTCGATGATGATCGTCTGTCCCGTCATCATGCGAGCGCCGAAGCCGAGATAGAGGATCGATTCGGCCACGTCGGCGGGCGTCGCCCAGCGCTTGAGCGGCGTCTTTTCGATGGATTCGGTCTTGTGCTCTTCCGTCCAGCCGATGCCCCACGAGCTATCGACGACGCCCGGCGCAACCGCGTTCACGCGCACGTTCGGCGCGAGCGCGCGTGACAGGTTTTTCGTGAGGTTGATGACGCCGGCCTTCGCCGCGCTATAGCAGAGCGTGCTCGCAACCGACCCGAAACCGGCGATCGACGCCGTGTTCACGATCGCGCCTTTCGACTCGACCAGCGCGCTCGCCGCGACCTTCGAACAACGGAACACGCTCATCAGGTTCGTGTTAAGCATGAACGCCCAGAGGTCTTCGGTGATCGATTCGAGATCCGAGACGGGAATCGCCTTCTTGACGCCCGGCGCGCCCGCGTTGTTGACAAGCAGATCGAGACGGCCGAGTTGCTGGATGGCTTCCCTGACCATCTTTTCGACGCTGTCCGCATTGCCGACATCGCCCGGTGCGCCGATTGCCTTGCCGCCTTCCGCGATGATCGACTGAACCGCTTCCGGGCCGCGCGGATCGCCCGGCAGGTAGTTCATGGCGACCGTCGCGCCGGAGCGTGCGAGCATGCGCGCCGTTTCCAGGCCGATGCCGGAAGCCGCGCCCGTGACGAGCGCCGCGCGATTGTTGAGGTCGAACGAAATCATGGTGTTCCTTGTATTGATCAGAATGAGACTGCCTGAAGATGGTTGAATTGCGCGCTGCGCCTCACGCCATCTGTTCGCGCTGAAGGAAGCGTTGCGTGCGTTCGTCGCGCGGCTCCTCGAACATCTGCTTCACCGTGCCCACTTCGCACACCCGCCCCGAATGCAGGAACGCGATGCGATCGCTCGACTGCCGGGCGAACTTGATGTCGTGCGTCACGACGACCATCGTCATGCCTTCCGATTTGAGCAGGCGCATGGTGTCGAGCACTTCGCCGACCAGTTCCGGGTCCAGCGCCGACGTGACTTCGTCGAACAGCATGTATTCCGGCTCCATCGCCAATGCACGCGCGATCGCCAGACGCTGTTGCTGGCCGCCAGACAGGCGTGAAGGCATCAGGTTCACCTTGTCGCCGAGACCCACGTGCGACAGATGCTTGCGGGCGATCGCAGTGGCATCGGTGCGATTCTTCTTCGCCACCAGCCGCAGCGCGAGTGCCACGTTCTCCAGTGCGGTGAGATGCGGAAACGCGTTGTACGACTGGAACACAATGCCGAGTTTGCGGCGCAACTTGTTGAGATCTGTACTCCTGGCGTGGACATCGATGCCATCGACGGTAATGGTGCCCGCCTGAATCGGCTCGAGTCCATTGATGCACTGAAGAAGCGTGGACTTGCCCGAGCCGCTCGGTCCGAGCAGACAGAGCAGTTCACCCTTATTCACGTCCAGGCCGACGCCCTTCAGAATTTCCACCTCGCCGAATCGCTTTTGAACCGAACGGATCTCAATCATGATGCGATGCCTTTTTGCAGATGCGCGCTGTAACGCGACACGGAATAACAGATGACGAAGTAGAACAGCCCGACGCCCAGCAGCAGCGGCAGCGTTTCGTTGGTGCGTGAGATCAGGATTTGTGCGGACTTCATGAAGTCGACGTAACCCACGACGCTGACCAGCGCCGTGTCGCGCGTAAGACCGAGCAGCAGGCCGACCCACGCCGAAAGACCCGTTCGCAACGCAAGCGGCGCGGAGATATTGAACAGCGTCTGGAAGTAATTCATGCCTAGCGAGCGGGCCGCGCGCACATAGGCGTACGGCACAGTGGAGAGCGCACCGCGTACCACTTCTGCCGTTACCACCGTCATCGACGAACTCAGCACGATGATGCTCAGCCAGAACGTGCTGAACTGCGCGCCCGACATCGCCAGAATGCTGTTGGCGAGAATCAGCTGAATGATCAGCGGCACGCTGCGCGTGATGTCGACATACGGCGTCGTAATCACGCGGATCAGCGGCGACGCCTGACGCAGCCAGCCGAGGACAATCCCGATAAGCGTGCCGATCGCGCCCGAGAGTATCGAGACCAGCAGCGTATGCCCCGCGCCCACCAGCAGAAAGTTCAGGTCGGTCCAGTGAAAGCCCTGATCGGGCAAGACAAAATCCATGGTCAGGTCCTCAATGCGCGGCGAAACACGAACCGCGAACCGAACTCGACGCCCTTGGCAAGCACGTAGTAGATCGCTGCGGTCACGATGAAAAACTCGAAGCTGCGGAACGAGACGGACTGCGCCGCGTTCGCCGCCCCGCTCAGTTCCTGGAGCCCGATCAGCATGCCGAGAGACGAATTGAGCAGCGCCCACACGGCCTGATTGGTAAAGGGCAAAATCACGTGACGGAACACCTGCGGGAAAACGACTTTCCGGTATGCCTGGATTTGCGTCATGCCTAGCGAGCGTGCCGCGCGCAACTGTTGCGCCGGAACCGCCGAGAGACCGCCGCGAAAGATCTCGGCGAGATAGCCCGCGTTGTTGAATGTCAGCGCGATCAGCACGGCCCAGTAGCTCGAAATGTTGAGCCCGAGCGTGCCGACGCCGAAATACATGACGTACACCTGAAATACCGTGGGCGTGTTTCTCGCCACTTCGATCCAGCTTGCCGCTAGCGTGTGCGCGACGCCACGCGAGCCTTGCCGGGCAACCGACAAGGGCATGGCGAACAAGGTGCCGAACAGCACCGACAGACACGCGATCTGCACCGTCAGCCAGACGCCTGCCGCGAGTTGCGGCAGGGCGTCCCAGACTAGCGACCAGTAAAAGGTATAACCGAACACATCTCCTCCTGCAGCCCGTCCCGTGATTCCTGACTTTCCCGACTATCCGACAGCGCTTAGTAATCCACGCCCTTGACATTCAGCGGCGCGGGTTCGCCCGGTGCGACGTACTTGTTGTACAGCTCTTTGTAGCGGCCCGATGCGACCTGATTCCACACGAACAGCTTCACGAAATTCAGAAACTGATAGTCATCACGCTTCACGGCAATCGAGTCCATATCGTTGAGATCTACGTTTCCGGCCACGACGAAGGTCGGGAATTTGCCGCTCTTCACCAGCAGGTTCGCCGTCGATGCCGACACCAGGATGGCGTCGACCTTACCTTGCTGGAGCGCGAGATACGCTTCAGTGTCGGACGCGAAGCCGGTGTAGGTCGTCTTTGAATCCTTCCACTCTTCCATGTTGCGCTTGATGTACTGCTCCGTCGAAGTGCCGTTCACGCCGCCCAGGGGATGGCCTTTCATGCTCGCGGCGTTTTGGATGTTGCTGCCCTTGCGCGAAAGCACGACGGTGACGTAGTTGATATACGGCTGGCTGAATGCCACTGAGATGCCGCGCTGCGCCGTGTTGGTGGTGGATGCGATCAGCACGTCAATACGATTTGATACAAGCGCGGGAATGCGGTCCTGCGACGGCGTCTCGACGATGTCGGCGGTCGCGCCAAGCATCTTCGCCATGTCTTGACAGTACGCGACGTCGAAACCGTCCGGCTTATTATCGGGCGTTCTGAAGCCTGCCGGCGGCGAATCGAGCATGACGCCGCAGCGCAGCTTCTTCGACTGGATCACCGAATCGAGCGTGGATGCTGCGTGGCTCGGGATCATCACTGCCGCGAGGGCAATCCCGAGGGCTAAGCGTGCGACTGCATTGAACTTCGACATATCCATCCCTCTTATCTTAATGGGTCACGATCCAACGCGATCCCATATGAACCGTTTCTACCCGTAGAACCGCTTTCCCTGCGGCCCTTTGGCTCTTATCCGCATAACGGAGGCTTGCCCGCTTTCCTTTATCCGGCGCTGTACCGCCCCCGCATCAAACAGCGTCGCCATTGAGCCGGAGCCCTCGCGAAGGCGCTCCAGCAATTCTGCCGACATGACAAAATTAAGTAGATTGTCTACAATTGTCAACTGATCAAAATAACTGGCTTGACATCGTTTCCCAAAGCCGACAGCACATCGGAGGAGCAATGCAGTCTCACGAATTCGAAGTCAACGATGCGCGCTTTCGCCGCCTGATTCAGCCCAATGCGTTGCTGAAAAAGCTGACGCGCGACTGCCTGTGGACGGAAGGGCCGGTGTATTTTCCCGCAGCAGACTTGCTCATCTGGAGCGACATTCCCAACAACCGGATGCTTCGCTGGGCGCCGGGAATGGGCATCGGCGTGTTTCGCTCGCCGTCCGGTTTCAGCAACGGCAACACGCGAGACCGTGAGGGACGGCTCGTGACGTGCGAGCACGGTGAGCGCCGCGTGACGCGCACCGAGCACGATGGCCGCGTCGTGGAGTTGGCGTCGCGGTTCGAAGGCAAGCGCTTCAACTCGCCGAACGATGTCGTCGTGGACTCGCGCGGCGTAATCTGGTTCACCGATCCCGACTACGGCATTCTCGGCGACTACGAGGGCCATCGCGCCGAGAGCGAAATCGGGCGCTGCAATGTCTATCGCGTTTCGCCGGATGATGGACGCGTGCATCTGGTCACCGACGATTTTGTCAAACCTAACGGACTGGCGTTCTCGCCGGACGAATCGTTGCTCTACATCGCGGATTCCGGCGCGACGCACGATGACAACGCGCCGCGTCACATCCGCGCGTTCGATGTCGCTCGCGACGGCGTCTTGTCGAACCCACGTGTTCTGATCGAAATGCAACGCGGTGTGCCGGACGGGTTTCGTGTGGATGAGCAAGGCAACATCTGGACGAGTGCCGAAGACGGCGTGCATTGCTACATGTCCGATGGCACCTTGCTCGGCAAGATATTGATTCCGGAAGTGGTCTCGAATCTGACCTTTGGAGGCGCGAGCCGGAACAGGATGTTCATCACCGCAACAACGTCGGTTTACGCACTTTTTCTGTGTGTACGCGGGGCTGGTGTGTAGCGGCAAGCAGTCGGGGCTCGAGACATGCGCCATGCCCGGTAACCGGCTCATTGACCACGCAACAGGCTGCCACTAAGGTCGGTCGAAAGCGTAGTGGCTCATTGATGTGGCCTAACCCCCTGGCATCGATACCTGCAACTGTGCTCGAAGCGCGGAAATCACTCCCTCGAATTTTCACATTGGAATCACAACCTTATGTCGTCCCTCGTTACGCTTTCCACCAACCCCGATTTCGAGCCCGAAACCGGCGCGCCCTCGCCCGAGCGCGTCATATCCGGTAATCCGACGGCCAAAACATGGATTCTCGATCAGGCCTCCGAAGGCACTATTCACACGGGAATATGGGAAGCCACGCCCGGTGAAACGCGCGCGATCAAGGGCGAGACCTTCGAGTTTTGCCACATCTTGTCCGGACTCGTCGAAGTGACCGAAGACGGCGGCTTGCCCATTCGCTATGGGGCGGGGCAAAGCTTCCTGCTGAAGCCTGGCTTCGTGGGCGTCTGGAAAACGATTGAAACGGTGCGAAAGATCTTCGTGGTTTGCGAGTAACGTAAGGCGGTCGCACCGAAACTATTCCGTGAGGCGTGAACCGGTGAACGCGACATCACCAGTTCGCGCCTCTGCCAACGTCATTCCGCTGGCGCTGCGTCCTTGGAAGGCGACCGCAGGCTGACCATCCTTCGCGATCAGCGCGCGAGAACATTCGGACGAGGCCTGGCATCCTCAAACAACCGCGCATTTTCTGCATGCAGAATTGTCGAGAACGTCCGTTCTCACGCTTAACTGCCTCTCGACTGACCGCTTCCCCGTCGCGGTGAATCAATGGTACGTGTGCTTTATTTCGCGGCTACGGTCAGCCTGCTATCCGGCACTGACGAAGCGTTTCCCGATTGCGTAAGCATCGGCAGAGCAGGCGGCACTCTGGCGGGCGCACATGTTTGCGAGGATCTTCTTGTCGAAGTGCAGGAGCTTTTCCAGGCAGACTGCGAGGCGCAAGCCCGCGCGTTGTTCGCGTGCCTCGCGCCGGTGCTGAGGCTTTTGTTTGTCGCACCGAATCCATCTGCAATCAAAGCGATGCTGACCGCCGATCGCCGCAACTCGAAAACGTGCTGCTGACTCCAGCGCTTCGAGCCAAAACAAGACTTTTTCAACACAATCCATTGAACAGCGGACGTTCACCGTCGAATGATGTTAGGCGGCTCGCCGGCCATTGGGGCACGTTTTGAAGGCGATTGCACATCCGACTGACTCGCGACTGCCGGAGCGCTGTCGTGAGCATCTGGTGAAAACTGCTGCGCGGCACGGTCTGAAGCTACGACAGAACTACAGCCGTAAGGCGCCGCGCCCGGCCTCACGCTATGCGCATGGAAAGCAGTACGACAGCCGGCGAAGGCACTGCACACCTTGCGCTCATGTGTTTGTCCGGTTGTGCACGACGTCGAGCAGCAGTTCGACAAGGTGGCCGACAGCAGGCAGATTTGCAGAAACTGATTGCCCGCACGAAACGGATTCCGACGCAGAATTATGGAATTGGCCAACAGCGTTGCTTGGGAAGAAAACGGCACGGCGTCACCGACCGAGGGAGGCAAGCCCGATAACCTCACGTAAGGGGTGACGCACGATTTGGTATGCACGGTCCTGAAATTGACTGGATAGACTGATTTCACGGTCTTCAATAAATCTCAGGACAACGATGCCATGAAAAAGGTGTTTCTCACTGCGCTCATGACGAGCGCAGGTGTATCTCTTGCGCACGCCGAAAGCAGCGTGACGCTTTACGGCATCGTCGACGACGGGATCCAGTATCTGAACAACGTCGGCGTGGCGCAATCGACGGGCGCCAAGGGAAAACCGGTCCGTTATAAAAATGAATCCAGCGTGAGCGCGCGAAGCGGTGCGCTTTACGCCTCTCGCTGGGGTGTGCAGGGCAGCGAGGATCTCGGCGGTGGACTCAAGGCGATTTTCACCCTCGAGAATGGCTTCAATATCAATACCGGTGCCTTTTCGAGCAGCGGCAACGAATTCAATCGTCAGGCGTTCGTGGGCGTGACCTCAGACCGACTGGGCACGCTGACCATGGGCCGTCAATATGAGCCGATGACGGATTTGCTGCTGTATTACGGCAACGATTTTGGCAGCGGATCGGGAACCTATCCAGGCGACATTTCCAATCTCGACGACAGTATTCGCGTTAATAACTCTATTAAATACCAGACGCCCAAATACTACGGACTCACCGGCGACGTTCTCTATGGATTCGGCAATAACGCGGGATCGCTAAATTCGGGCAGCACGGTTAGCGCGGGCATGAATTACGTGCAGGGGCCGGTCGCGCTTGGCGCGGTTTATCTGCGGATGGTTAATACCTACGGAGCCGGCAATACCTGGAGCGCGTCGTCGGATGGCAACTTTAATTCGTCGCCAACGGCCGGCTTCATCGGTGCGCGGATGATGCAGATCGTCGGCGCAGTCGCGCAGTACACCATCGGCAAACTCACGCTAGGCACCAACTATGGCTTCACGCAATACCGTCCGTCGAGCCAGTCGTCGTTCACGAAGAGCGTCGCGTTCAACTCAGTGGGCGCGGGCGCGAAGTACTTCATCACGCCAAGCCTGCGCGTCGGCGGCAGCTTCGCGTACACGCAGGGCCAGTCAGTCACCGCGACCGCCGAGCGTCCGCAATACGAGAACGTGGCTGCCAACCTGCTCTATCTGCTCAGCAAGCGCACCGGCCTCTATTTCATCGTCGCTTATCAGCACGCGAAGGGGCAGACGATGGACGCGTTCGGCAACGTGATCGGCGCGACAGCGTCGATCGGCGACAGCGCGAACGGCAGTTCTTCCGGTTCTGGCAATCAGTTCATGATTCGCGTCGGCCTCGAGACGCACTTCTGATCGCCCGAGCATTGGGGACGCATACACGAAGGGTATAAGCCTGGTGACGTGATGTACTCCAAAAAAGTATAGGGTCGTTTTTTTTAAAAAATTAACATGATCCGACGGCGAGTCAAACCATCGACGGTTCAAAGGTGACGCAGCGTGAACAAGACAATGCATCTCGGAGCGTTTCTGCATGGATTCGGCCACCATCAGGCGGCCTGGCGGCACGAGTCGACTTTTCTCGACTCCGAGTTTTCCTTCCAGCACTACCTGAATCTCACGCGTACGGCCGAGCGCGGTTGCTTCGATCTGGTATTCCTCGCCGATAGCGCGGGCTTTCGCGACTGGGACATCTCGGCGCTCAGGCGCATGCCGCGCGTCGCGGTGATGGAGCCGCTCACGCTGCTTGCCGCGCTCGCGGTCTCGACCGAGAACATCGGCCTCGTCGCGACCACCTCGACCACTTACAACGAGCCGTACACCGTAGCGCGCATGTTCGCGTCGCTCGACGTGCTGAGTGGCGGACGCATCGGCTGGAATCTGGTGACCTCGACGTCGGAATCCGAGGCGATGAACTATCACCTTGCAAGCCAGATCGAGCACTCAAAGCGCTATCAGCGCGCGGAAGAGTTTTATCGCGTTGTCGAGGGACTTTGGCGCTCGTGGGAGGCCGACGCGTTCGTGCGCGACAAATCGGCGGGCATCTACTTCGATCCGGAGCGTCTGCGCACGCTCAATCACAAGGGCGAGTTCTTCTCGGTGCGCGGTCCGTTGAACGCCCCACCATCGCCGCAAGGACGGCCGGTCGTCGTGCAGGCCGGATCGTCGGACGACGGTAAGGAACTCGCCGCGCGCACCGCCGACGCCGTCTTCACCGCGCAGCCCACTCTGGAAAACGCGCAGAAGTTTTACGCCGATCTCAAGGGCCGCATGAGCCGATACGGCCGCGCCGCCGACGAGCTCAAGATCCTGCCCGGTATTTTGCCGATCGTCGGTGAAACGCAGAGCGAGGCCGAGCGCAAGTTCGAGGAACTGCAGACGCTAGTGCACGAGGACATCGGTTTGAATCAGCTGAAGGATCTGTTCGGCGGCTTCGATCTATCGCGCTACGACCTCGACGGTCCGCTGCCGGATATTCCCGAAACCGAGGGCGGTAAGAGCCGCCGCCAGGTTCTCGTCGATATGGCGCGCCGCGACAGTCTGACGATTCGCCAGCTCTATCAGCGCACCACCGCGGCGCGCGGTTTCCTGCCGCTGATCGGCACGCCGTCCTTCATCGCCGACGAAATGGAGCGCTGGCTGACGAGCGCGGGATGCGACGGCTTCAACGTGATGGCGCCCGTGATGCCGCGCGATCTCGCCGAATTCGTCGATCACGTCGTGCCCGAACTGCAGAAGCGCGGCCTGATGAACCGCGGCTATCCGCAAAAGACGCTGCGCGCGCGGCTGGGCGCACGCAATGCGAGCGTCGCGGACTGATTCCGATCCATCAATGCAACACCTGCAATGCAGACACTCATGAAACCGCTCACGATCACCAACACCCGCCTCGCGTCCGGCATCGTCTTCGCGACACTCGGTCTGCTGGGCGCCATCTACGCGTGCCAGTACCGGCTCGGCAGCGCGACCGATATGGGGCCGGGCTATTTCCCGCTCGGCGTGTCGGGCGTGCTGGTGCTGCTCGGCCTGACCAACGCGCTAATCGGCTGGCGCAAGGGCGCGGAAGGCGAGTCCGCGCAGTTCAGCCCGACCGCGCTCGTGATCGTGTTCGGCGTCGTGATGTTCGGCCTTATGCTGCGGCACTTCGGCTTCGTGCCGGCAGTGGCGGTGCTGACCGCGATCGTCTGTTATCAGCGCTGGCGCACGAAGCCGATCGAGGTGCTGCTGATCACGCTGCTCCTGACTGTCGTGTGCAGCGTGCTGTTCGTGTCTCTGCTTGGCATGCCGTTCGCGCTCCTCAAGTAAGCGCAGCAGTATCGCCGATCCGCATAGCAAGTCTTTCTACCGATTCTTCTAGCGAGGAAAGTCTCATGTCGTCCAGATGGAATGATGTCGTTGCCGCCAACCGCAAGCTGTCCGCGGTTTTCCAGCAGAACAACCCGCGCATGCTGAGCGCCTTTCGCGAACTCAACGAAGCGCAAACGGGCACCGGCAAGCTCGATGCGAAAACGCGCGAGCTGATCTCGCTCGCAGTGGCGGTGACGACGCGTTGCGACGGCTGCATCGGCTCGCATGCGATGGCGGCGGTGAAGGCCGGCGCGAGCATGGCCGAAGTGAGCGAGGCGCTCGGTGTGGCGATCGCGCTCAACGCGGGCGCGGCCTACGTGCATACGCTCAAGGCGCTCGAAGCGGTCGGCGAATTTGAGTCGGACGCAACCTGACTGCATGGCGCGCCGGCCATCTGTCGATTCCAGTCGTGGGGACCATCTTGCAAGAACTCATCCAGAACCTGGGCTCCGGCTTTCTGACGGCGCTGTCGCCCTACAACTTCTACTACTGCGTGATCGGCGCGGCGCTCGGCACGTTTGTCGGCATTCTGCCGGGACTCGGGCCGATCACGACCATCGCGATGCTGTTGCCACTCACCTTCAAGCTGCCTGCGGTCACGTCGCTCATCATGCTGTCGGGCATCTACTATGGCGCACATCACTCCGGATCGACAACTGCGGTGATGCTCAACATGCCGGGCGAGCCCACCTCAGTGGTGATCTGCATCGACGGTCATCCTATGGCACGCAAGGGACGCGCGGGCGCGGCGCTCAGCACGGCGGCGATCTCATCGTTCATCGCGGGATGCGTGGGCGTGCTGGTGATCGCGCTGCTCTCGCCATGGCTGTCGCGCGTGGCGCTGCTGTTCGGGCCACCGGAGTACGCGTCGATGGTGGTGATGGCGTTGATCACCGTCGCCGCGCTTTCCTCCGAAGGCCCGGTGCTCTCGACTATCTGCATGGGTGTGCTCGGACTGATGATCGGCGCGGTGGGAACGGATGTCGCGTCGGGCGTGCAGCGCTTCACTTTCGGCAATCAGGATCTCGCCGATGGGGTGAACTTCGTCGCCGTCGCGGTGGGCCTGTACGCGATAGCGGAAGTTATCCACTTCGCTTCCGGCGGCAAGCGCAAGACCGCCACCGACATCAAGGTCACGGGCCTGATGCCCACATGGAGCGACTTCAGGAAGTCCGCCCCGGCGATCTTTCGCGGCACGCTGATCGGATCGGCGTTCGGCATTCTGCCCGGCACCGGCCCGCTGATCTCGTCGTTCACCAGCTATGCCACTGAGCGGCGTCTGTCGAAGACGCCGGAGCGCTTCGGCCACGGCGCGATCGAAGGCGTCGCGGGTCCGGAAGCCGCCAACAACGCCGCCGCGATCACGCATTTCATCCCGATGCTCACGCTCGGTATTCCGGCGGGCGCGGCGATGGCGCTGATGCTCGGCGCGATGATGATCCAGGGGATCACGCCCGGCCCGCAATTCATCACCGAGCATTCGACGGTGTTCTGGGGCGTGGTGGCGAGCATGTGGATCGGTAATCTGATGCTGCTGATCCTGAACCTGCCGATGATCGGTCTCTGGATCCGCATGCTGGCGATTCCGTACCGCCTGCTGTTCCCGATGATCGTCACGTTCTGCTGCATCGGCGTGTACAGCGTGTCGAATTCGATTACCGATGTCTACCTCACCGCTGTGTTCGCCGTGTTCGGCATCGTCGCGCGGCAGCTCAAATGTTCGGCGGCGCCGCTGGTGCTCGGCCTCGTGCTAGGTCCGACGCTCGAGGAAAACGTGCAGCGCGCGCTCACGATCTCGCGCGGCGACTACTTCACCTTCATCGAACGGCCCCTGAGCCTCGGCCTGCTGCTGCTCGGCGCGGTGCTCGCGATGGCCTTCTCGTCGCGCAAAATGCGCACGCCCGCGGTCGGCCTCGCCGCCGAGTAAGGCGAACGAGCCGAACGAAACACTCAACGTACTTCATCGAACGGAATCCAACATGCGCATGAATCGACGTTCCTTTCTGGTCTCGGCCGCGAGTCTGGCTGCGGGCGCGGCCGCAGGGATAGCCACACCCGCGCGCCGCGCGTGGGCCGACGACGCGTCGTCCTACCCGTCCCGTCCGGTCAGCCTGATCGTGGGCGCCCCGCCCGGCGGCAGCAATGACATCGTCGCGCGCCTGCTCGCCGAACGCCTCACGAGCGATCTCAAGTCGCCGTTCCTCGTTGACAACCGGCCGGGCGCATCCGGCGCGCGCGCCGCGGAATACGTGACGCGTCTGCCACGCGACGGCTACGCGCTGCTGATGGCGAACGTCGCGACCCACGCGATTAACCCGATCCTGCTGCCCGACTCGAGCTTCGATCCGAAGCGCGACAGCATGCCGGTCGCGATGCTCGGCAAGATCACCAACATCCTCGTCGTCAATCCCAAGCTGCCCGTGCATTCGGTCGCCGATCTGATCGCCTATGCGAAGGCGCATCCCGGCAAGCTGAACTTCGGCTCGGCGGGCACGGGCGGCTCTGTGCATCTGGCGGGCGAACTCTTCAAGCTGCGCACCGGCGTCGACATCGTGCACGTGCCGTATCGCGGCTCGGGCCCGATGGTCACCGACCTGATGGCGGGCGTCTGCCAGCTCGCCTTCGACAACTATCCGTCGTCGATCGGCGCGGTGCGCGCGGGCAGCCTTCGCGCGCTCGCGGTCACGTCGGCCGGGCGCTGGCCGCTCGCCCCCGATCTGCCGACGATGGAGGAAGCGGGCGTGCCCAACTTCGATATCACCACGTGGTTCGGCATCACCGCGCGCTCGGGCACGCCCGCGCCGATCGTCGACAAGCTGCACGCGTCGGTCGAGCAGATCGTCAAGTCCCCCGATTTCGTCAAACACCTCGCGTCGATCGGCGCGGTGCCGTTCGATCTGAGCCGCAAGGCGTTTGCGAGCTTCATTGACGAGGAGCACGCGCGCTGGAAGGAAATCGTCGACGGAGCGCACGTGAAGATCGCGTGATGCATTCGCCTGTCGCGGACGGCGTGTGGTCCGCTCATCATTTCGTATCAATTCCATATGAACTCTGAACAACTCCTCAAAGATGTCGAGTCCGAACTCGAAGGCGTAAGCGTCCCGACCCTCATCCAGATCCTCACCAAGAAAGGCCTGCGCACGCGTTTCTTCGAACGGCTCAAGCCGATCTCGGCCGCCAACAGCCGCTTCGTCGGCGAGGCGTTCACGATCCGCTCGATCCCGGTTCGCGAGGACGTGCGCGACGCGTCCGGTGCGCCCGGCGCGCGCAATCCGCATCGCCAGGCGCTGAGCGAGATTGGCGCGGGCAGCGTGGTCGTGTTCGATGCGCGCGGCCTCGACACGGTCTCGCAGCTCGGCGACATCATTGCGCGCTATCTGCTGCGTATGGGCGTGCGGGGCGTGGTGACCGACGGCGGTGTGGGCGACGCGCCACTGATCGACGAACTCGGCTTGCCGGTGTTTCACGCGGCCTCGGCGCCGGTGCCGGGCGGCAACCGGCTGCAGGTAGTCGACTGGCAGGTGCCGATCGGCTGCGCGGGCATCGCGGTGTATCCGGGCGACATCATCGTCGGCGATGCGAATGGCGCGGTGTGCATTCCGCGGGACAAGGCGCTTGAGGTCGCGCGTCTCGCACGCGCGCAGGAGCATCTGGAAGCCTTCCTGATGAGCGAGCTCGACGCGGGCGCGCCGCTCGAAGGCACCTATCCGCCGAATCCGGCGACGCTCGAACGCTATGCGGCCTTCGTCGCCGCCAACCCGCCGGGGCGCGCGTGAATGCGTGCTCGCTGGCTGCAGGAGGAAGTCGAACATGCAATCGATTGAACATCCAGCGCGCGCCTGCGATGACACGCCGCGTTTGGCTGACGCGTTTCGTCTCGCGCTGCGCGGTTTCGGAAGCACGGTGACGGTGGTCTCGACCTCCGAAGGCGGCGCGCGTCACGCGATGGTCGCGACCGCGACGATGTCGGTGTCGCTGGAACCGCCCGTGCTGATGATCGCGGTCAACCAGTCCGCCTCCTGCCACGATCCGCTCGCGCGGCGCGGTGCGTTCTGCGTGAACGTGCTGGGCGCGGGCAACGCGGCGCTCGGCGGAAAGATCGCGCGCGCGGCGAGTCTCGACCGCTTCGGCGTGGGCGACTGGCGCTACTGCGACGACGACGCGCTCAAGGACATTCCGTTTCTTGAGGAAAGCCAGAGCGCGATCTTCTGCACCGTGCGCGAGCGCTGGCAGCGCGGCACGCACAGTCTGATCGCGGGCGACGTGCGGCACGTCGTCACCTCGTCCGACGCCGATCCGCTGCTCTATTGCAACGGCGCGTATGGACATTTTTCGCCGCTCTGAAGACGCGTGCTTCACGGCCGGCTTTCGCATTCTCCGAGGATAAGGCAGATGGAACTGGGTCTCGTTGGCAAGCGCGCCGTGGTGCTCGGCGCGAGCAGCGGATTGGGCGCGGCGTGCGCGCGGGCATTGCTCGCCGAGGGCGCCGACCTGATCGCGTGTGGACGGCGCACGGCGCTGATCGACGCATGGATCGCCGAACACGATCCCGTCGATCAGGCGCGCGCGGCGAGTCTCGCGCTCGACCTGAGGTCGCGCGAGGCGGTGGGCGCGGCGATCAAGGACATTCACGCGCGCGGCGGCGCGGACATCCTGGTGCTCAACTCGGGCGGACCGCCCACCACGACCGCGCTCGACGCGCAGCCGAAGGACTGGCCCGAGCAGTTCCAGGCGATGGCGTGCAGTCTGTTCGAGCTGACCCAGGCGATGCTGCCCGGCATGATCGGGCGGCAATGGGGGCGGATCGTCATCATCTCTTCGTCGGGCGTGGAGCAGCCGATCGCGCGGCTCGCGCTGTCCAATGCGATCCGCGCATCCATCGTCGGCTGGGCGAAGACGCTCTCGGCGGAAGTCGCGCCGCACGGCATTACGGTTAACGTCGTGCTGCCGGGCCGCATCTTCACCGACCGCGTCCGCCAGATCGACGGCGAAACCGCGAACCGCACCGGCCAGACAGTCGATCAGGTCGCGGCAGCCTCGCATGCGTCGATTCCGATGGGCCGCTACGGGTCGTCCGACGAATTCGCCTCGGTCGTGACCTTCCTCGCGAGCGAACGCGCGTCGTACATGACGGGCGGCAAGGTGCGCGTGGACGGCGGGATGATTCGCGCGCTGTGAGATCGGCGAGACAAATGCTTTCAGGAATATTGAAGCAGTATTTTGGCGAAGCATACTCAAGTGCACTTAAGCGCTCAGAGTAGGGCTCCGACATGTCCCTGAATGCCCGCCAGATCGAGGTGTTCCGCGCGATCATGATCACCGGATCGATGAGCGCCGCCTCGCGTCTGCTGCATGTCTCGCAACCGGCTATCAGCCGCGTGCTGGCCTATATGGAGCAGCGGCTCGGCTATCCGCTTTTCCAGAGGATCAAGTCGCGCCTGCACCCGACCGTCGAGGGTAAGGAGCTCTTTCGCGAGATCGAGCAGGTCTATCGCGGCATCCAGCGCGTCAACGAGCGCGCCCGCGAACTCGGCGAGCGGCGCTCGGGCGTGCTGCATCTGGTGGGCGGCCCGAGCCTCGGCTATCAACTGATCCCGACGGCAATCGCGCGCTTCCGGAGCAAACACGATCAGGTGAAGGTCACGTTCCAGGCCCTGACCTTGCCCTCGCTGCTCGACGCGCTGATTCAACAGCGCGCGGAACTCGGTCTCTCGATGATTCCGGTCGAGCATCCCAACATCGATTCGACGCCGCTCTGCCACGGCACGGTGGTGTGCGTGTTTCCGAGCGGCCATCCGCTGTCGAAGGTCGAGACGGTGAAAATCTCCGACATCATCGCGCATCCGCTCGTGTCGTACCCGCACGGCACGCCGTTCGGCAACGTGGTTGAGTCGATTTTCGCGGCGGCCGCGATCGCCAAGCCCGTGGCGATCGAAGTGGCCTCGCCGCAGGAAGCCTGCTCGGTGGTGGCGGCGGGCGGCGGCGTCGCGCTGGTCGATACGTTCTCGATGAATAGCCGCCTCGGCCATGGTCTCGACTCGCGTCCCATTAACGACAGTCCGTTGCTCACGGCCAATCTGCTGCGCCTGAAAGAGGAGCCGTTAACGCGCCTCGCGAGCGCGTTCTGCGAGACGCTGCGCGAGATCACGTCCGAGTTCGGCTATGCGCCGGCGGAGGAGATCGGCAGCGGAAAAGTCGATACGATCGTGATGTAGCGTTCCGACAAAAAGGTATGGGGTCCGTGCAGCTTTGCACGGTTAATCTAACTGCTCCTGGCGTTGCACTCCGACAGTCGCGACGCCTTATTTTGCGGAGCAGAATATGTCGTATCAGATCGCCTCGCAGGCGACATCAGTCAGCGATGGTTCGTCGTCCTTTGGCGTGCAGCACGGCGTCTTCACGATTTGTCCCACGCCATTCACGGAAGATCTGCGCGTCGATGTCGAGAGCATCGCGTCGCTGGTCGAATTCCAGATTGCCGCTCGCGTGACAGGACTCGCAATCCTCGGTTTCCTCGGCGAATCGCACAAACTCTCGAATGCCGAGCGCCGCACCGTCATTGAAGCGTTCGTCCGGCAAGCGGACGGACGCGTGCCGGTGTGGGTGGGCGTGCGCGCGCTCGGCATCACCGGCGCGATCGAGCAGGCACTCGAGGCGCAGGCGCTCGGTGCGGCCGCCGTGTTCGCCGCGCCGCTCGACGGCGCGTCGGGCGAATTGCTGTTCGACTATTACCGGCGTCTCGCTGATGCATTGGAAATCCCCGTCGTGATCCACGATTTCCCCGATTCGTTTGGTACCGTGGTGTCGCCGGAAACCGTCGCGCGTCTAGGGCGCGAGGGCGGCGTTCATGTGATCAAGATGGAAGAGCCGCCCGTCGCGCCGAAGATCTCGAAGATACTCGCGCTTGCGCGCGGTACCGTGAGTGTATTTGGCGGACTCGGCGGTGTGTATTTCCTTGAGGAGCTGCAGCGCGGCGCGGTCGGCACGATGACGGGGTTCGCTTTCCCCGAGATTCTCGTTGAGATCTACGAGCGTTTCTCGCGCCAGGATTTCGCGGGCGCGGCGGCGACTTTCGACCGCTACTGTCCACTGATCCGCTACGAGTTCCAGCCGAAGATCGGCATCACGCTGCGCAAATACATCTATCAGCAGCGCGGCGCGATCCGCTGTGCGGCAGTGCGTGAGCCGGGTGTGTTGATCGACGCGGAAACCGCAAAGGAACTCGAACAGGTGGTCGAGCGCGTGGGTCTGTCGATTCGCGCTCCGTCGCCGGTCGCGCTGCGCTGAACCTATGGAGCCGCGTATGACCTTCGATCTCACGATACGTCACGGCACGCTTGTCAACGCGGACGGCGCCATGCGCGCCGACATCGGCGTGCGCGACGGCGTGATCGCCGCGATCGGCGCTGATCTGCCTGCGGGCACGCGCGACATCGACGCGATCGGCCGCTTCGTGCTGCCGGGTGGCGTGGATAGCCATTGCCACGTCGAGCAGCTCTCGGGCATGGGCCTGATGTGCGCCGACGATTTCTACAGCGCGACGGTGTCCGCCGCATTCGGCGGCACGACGACGATCATTCCGTTCGGCGCGCAGCATCGCGGGCACGCGCTGCCCGAGGTGATCGCCGACTACTCGCGGCGCGCGGCGGAAAAGGCGGTGATCGACTACGGCTTTCACCTGATCCTTGCGAATCCCGACGAACAGACCTTGCGCGTCGACCTGCCGCAAGCTATCCGCGACGGCATCACGTCGTTCAAGGTGTTCATGACCTACGACGCGCTCAGGCTCGACGATTACCAGATGCTCGAAGTGCTCGATGTCGCGCGCGCGGAAGGCGCGCTCGTGATGGTGCATGCCGAGAATCACGACATGATCCGCTGGCTCGCGCAGCGTCTCGTCGTGCGCGGCCACAAGGCGCCGAAGTATCACGCGGTGGCGCACACGCCGCTCGCCGAATCGGAGGCAACGTATCGCGCGATCGCGCTCTCGCGGCTCGCCGGCGCGCCACTGATGATCGTACACGTCTCGACGCCCGAGGCGATCCGCACGATCGCCGCGGCACAGGCGCTGGGCGTGCCGATCTACGGCGAGACCTGTCCGCAGTATCTCTTCCTGACCGCCGAGGATATCGATCTGCCCGGCGTCGAAGGCGCGAAATTCTGCTGCAGCCCGCCGTCACGCGACAGCGACGCGCAGGACGCGCTGTGGGACGCGCTGCAAAGCGGCGTGCTGCGCATGTACTCGTCGGATCACGCGCCGTATCGCTTCGACGAAACCGGCAAGCTGCCGCACGGCGAGAACACCACCTTCAAGCAGATGGCCAACGGCGTGCCGGGCATCGAGGCGCGCCTGCCGCTGCTGTTCTCGGAGGGCGTCGCCACGGGGCGTATGACGATCGAGCAGTTCGTCGACGTGAGCGCGACGCAACATGCGCGCACGTACGGGCTCTATCCACGCAAAGGCGTACTCGCGGTCGGCAGCGACGCCGATATCGCGGTGTGGAACTCGGAGCGCGAGGTGACGCTGTCGGCGTCGATGCTGCACGACCGCGTCGGCTACACGCCTTACGAGGGGCGCACGGTAAAGGGCTGGCCGGAGATCGTCGTCAGTCGAGGGCGCATCGTGATCGAGGACGATACGCTCAAGGTCGAAGCCGGTTCCGGCGTGTATCTGCGGCGCGGCACGCCCGAGCCGGTGCTGGCGGCGAACGCCGGTGCGAGCGGCGCGCGCGCGGGCTGGCTCGCGGCGTCGTCCGCGCATGCGTTCGGGACGTATCGCGATGAGCGCTGAACAAGCCGTCCGCGCCGCCGTGACCGTACGTGAAGCCGCGCCGCACAACCGGTCGGCGACGCTGCTCGCGGGCTTCTGCACGCTCGTCGTCTATCAGCTTGCCGGCGATCTGATCGGATGGCTCGTGCCGATACCGTTTCCCGGTGCGCTGATCGGTCTCGTGCTGCTGGTCGTGCGCTTCGCGTGGAAGCGCGAGGTCGCGCCCGACGTCGAAGCCGCGAGCGCGCTGCTGCTCGGCTGTCTCGCGCTTTTCTACGTGCCCGCCGCGACGGGGCTCGTCACGCATCTCGGCGTACTCGCCACCGACTGGTGGCGCATCGCGCTGGCGATCGTAGTGTCGACGTTCGCGGGGCTCGTCGCGACCGCGCTCGTGATGCGATGGCTCGGCGACGGACGGAGCGACGCATGAGCGCGGCCGGTTTCGCGCATGGCATTGCGGCGCTCGCGCGCGAGCCGCTTTTCTGGCTCGCCGTCACGCTGCTGGTGTATCGCTTCGCGTTGCGGGTCGGACAGGCGACGAGGCAGCATCCGCTCTTCAATCCGGTGCTGGTGTCGGTCGTGTGTCTTTTGCTGCTGCTGAGCGCGACCGGTACGTCGTACGGCACCTTCATGCAGGGCGCGCAATACGTGAACGTGTTGCTCGGTCCGGCGACGGTCGCGCTGGCCGTGCCGCTCTATCGCAGCCTGAGCGCAATCCGCAGCCGCCTCGGCGCGGTGATACCCGCCGTGGCGGTGGGTGCGGCGACCTCGTCAGTGACGGCGGCGATGATCGCGCACTGGCTGGGCGCGGCGCCGCTGGTAGAGGTGTCGTTGCTCACGCATTCGGTGACGACGCCCATCGCGATCGGCGTGTCGACGCGGGTGGGCGGCGATGCGTCGCTCGCGGCGACCTTCACGGTGCTCACCGCGATGGTGACGGTGCTGTGCTCACGCCGCGCCGCTCAGCTCGCGGGCGTTCGCGATCTACGCACGCAAGGTCTGGCCGCCGGCACGACCGGTCACGGGCTCGCAGTCGCGACGATGATCGCGATCGACGGCACGGCGGGCGCGTTCGCGGGCTTCGCGCTGGGACTGAGCGGCATCGTGACGTCGGCGTTGGCGCCAGTGGTCGTGCACGTGCTGCGCCTCGGCGGTGCGTGAGCCGGGCGGAATGTGCGCAAGCGGCGCGGCCGGTGCACCTAGCAGGGCGTTTTCGGCGCGGCGTCGGCGCCGCATCGATGATGCACGGCGAGGTTGCGCTGCGCTTCGCGGAGGTCGAGCGGGTAGCGCGCGGTCTGCGCGCCCGGATCGTAGCCTGCCTGTTCGAGTGCCGCGAGTTCGTGATTCAGGGCTTGCCGCGCCGAGCCGGGCGCGCTCTGGGCGAACGCCGAGACACAGCATAGGGCAACGGAGGTGCCGGCGACGCAATAACGCAGCATCTTGTGCATGCGATTTTCCTTTCGATCCGATACGAGCCGCACGGTCGTGCGGGACTTTTTCGATGCCTGCCCTATCATCTTAACGCGTCTCGGAAGTACGGATTCCGGTTCTGACCGTTGCGCTTCGCAAGCGGCCGTTGACGACCTGTGGTCATGACCGGCAGATGTGGGTCGACAAGACTCACTCGAATTTCTCATCATCCGACATTCGCAGCGGCGAAGATTTGGCACGCATGAACGGACCATCTATATCGGCCGAGGGCACTGTCACGTTAGCGGCGCGGTGACGTAAGATCCGATGATGAAGAAGAAATCGCTCTATCACGGTTACCGGTCCCCTGCGGCGGTCATCAGCCAGGCCGTGCGTTGGTAACATCGCTTCAACCTGAGCCTGCGCGACATCGAAGAACTGCTGTTCGAGCGCGGCGTGATCGTGACCTACGAGACGATTCGCCGCTGGTGCGACAAATTCGGCGCGGGCCTCGCGCAGCGGGTCAAGGCCGCACGGCGCAAGCCGGGCAGCACTTGGCTTGGCATCTCGATGAGATGTTCGTGACGTTGCGCGGCGAGCCCTACTTGCTCTGGCGGGCGGTCGACGAACATGGCGCTGAACTCGACATCCTGCTGCAGAAGCGGCGCGATAAGGCTGCAGCCAAACGCTTCTTCCAGCGCGTACTGCGATCTTGCGCCGTGCCGCGCAAGATCGTCACCGACCAGCTGCGCAGCTACCCGGCAGCAAAGGCCGACATCCCTGAGCTGGCCGGCGTCAAGCACGTGTTCGTGAAGACCACCGCCCGCGTGAACAATCGCGCCGAGAACAGCCACCAACCGACTCGGGAACGCGAGCGGCGCATGCGCGGTTTCCCCGATCCGAAGCGCACACAGGCTTTTCTGTCAAGCTTTGGCACGATCCGGCAGCACTTCGCGCTCAAGCGGCATCTGCTGCGCGCTTCGCTCTATCGCAAACATCTCGCCACGAGATTCGCT
>DASPZL010000367.1:0-21379 GCA_035636295.1 Paraburkholderia sp. | reverse complement strand
GGCACCTGGCAGTGGATCGCCGCGGTGTTTTCCTTCATCGCTTCTTCCTGAATGATCCGCAGCACTTGCAGCGCGGACGATTCGGTATCGCGGATGTGGCCCGTGCCGTTACAGCGCGGGCAGGTCACGTGGCTGCCTTCCGACAGAGCCGGACGCAGACGTTGACGCGACAGTTCCATCAGGCCGAAACGCGAGATCTTGCCCATCTGGACGCGCGCGCGATCGTGCTTGAGCGCGTCTTTCAGGCGCTGTTCGACTTCGCGCTGGCTCTTGGCCGATTCCATGTCGATGAAGTCGATCACGATCAGGCCGCCCAGATCGCGCAGGCGCAACTGGCGGGCCACTTCGTCGGCGGCTTCGAGGTTGGTGCGCGCGGCGGTTTCCTCGATGTCCGCGCCCTTGGTGGCGCGCGCCGAGTTCACGTCGATCGCGACCAGTGCTTCCGTGTGGTCGATCACGATCGCGCCGCCCGAGGGCAGCGGCACCGTGCGCGAGTACGCCGTTTCGATCTGATGTTCGATCTGGAAGCGTGAGAAGAGCGGCACGTCGTCGTGATACCGCTTCACCTTGCTGACATTGTCCGGCATCACGATATCCATGAAGGCACGAGCCTGGTCATGGATTTCGGTGGTGTCGATCAGGATTTCGCCGATATCCGGCTGGAAATAGTCGCGAATCGCGCGGATCACGAGGCTCGATTCGAGATAAATCAGCATCGGCTGGCCGGCCGAACCGCTTTGCGACGCGGCTTCGATCGCGCGCCACAGTTGCATCAGGTAGTTCAGGTCCCACTGCAGTTCTTCGGCGGAACGGCCAATGCCGGCCGTGCGCGCGATGATGCTCATGCCTTCCGGCAATTGCAGCTGCGCCATGGTTTCGCGCAGTTCCTGACGGTCGTCGCCTTCGATCCGGCGCGACACGCCGCCGCCGCGCGGGTTGTTCGGCATCAAAACGAGATACCGGCCGGCGAGCGAGATGAAGGTGGTGAGGGCCGCGCCCTTGTTGCCGCGCTCTTCCTTTTCGACCTGAACGATCAGTTCCTGGCCTTCCTTCAGGGCGTCCTGAATGCGCGCGGAGCGCATGTCGACGCCGTCGCGGAAATACTGGCGGGCGACTTCCTTGAACGGCAGAAAACCGTGGCGGTCTTCGCCGTAATTGACGAAACAGGCTTCGAGCGACGGCTCGATGCGGGTAATGATGCCCTTGTAAATATTGCCTTTGCGCTGTTCGCGCCCGGCGGTTTCGATGTCGATATCGATGAGTTTTTGCCCATCGACGATGGCGACGCGCAGTTCTTCCTGCTGCGTCGCATTGAACAACATGCGTTTCATTGAACGGCTCCAGAGCGGCTTAGCCTGACCCCTGGCTGCGCGGTTGTCAGTCGCGAGAGCACGGGGGCAGCGGCATGCCGCGCCTTATTGTGTTTTCACAAGCACGCTGGAGCGGGAAAATTGGCGGGAGAATTGCCTGAGAGGGCCCGGCCCCATTAAAAAATGGGCGCGGTGCCGCAGGGCACATGCGAACACGGCTTCAAATAACGACCCGACACGCCGCGGGTTCTGCCAGCAGACCTTCATAAGCCATTCGTCCACTCGCGCCGGTGCGCCGACTGGGCGCGTGACCGGAGGGTCGAAGGCTGCGGTCATGCCGCGGCAGGAAGTTCGCGCAAGCGGCGCGTCTTTTCCTGCCGGGGGTGTCTCGCCTCATTTTGACGTCGCCATGTCTTGTACTTTCTACAAGACGCCTCGGGCGCACGCCGTATTTTCGCAACCGGCAGCTTCGTACAACAGGGCGTCAGACCGCCCGATACCGAAGCTGAAAGTTAAATTCTTTTTTACCAAAATTCCGTTACCGTCGAAGCTGACCTTGACCGAACGCGCCTGTGGGCGCCGTCCCTGCCGGGCACTGACTTCGTGCGTGCAACTTGTTGCATCTCATTTTCAGGGTGAGCAACCAGACCCCGGCGCAAGTAAAATAACGGTTTATCGCTTGCACCCGCGCAATCCGCCCGAATTCCGGACACTGCGCCGGCCGCCGCAGACTGCTGGGCAAATTATATTCAGAATGAAAGAGTTAGGCAAAATATCCCAGAAATCGGTCGCAAGCGACCAGGTCTCAATGATCGAGATCGACGACAGTGCGGCCGGACAGCGCATCGACAATTTCCTTCTGCGCGTCTGTAAAGGCGTGCCGAAAAGCCATATTTACCGCATCCTGCGCAGCGGGGAAGTGCGGGTTAATAAGGGCCGGATAGATGCGCAGTACCGGCTTGAGCTTGGCGATCTGGTGCGCGTGCCGCCCATTCGCGTCGCTCAGCACAATGAGCAGATCACGCAGGCGGCGGTGCCGTCAGCGCAATTCAGGATCATTTTCGAGGACGAGCATCTGCTTGTCATCGACAAACCGGCCGGCGTGGCGGTGCATGGCGGCAGCGGCGTCGCCTTCGGCGTGATCGAGCAGATGCGCGAGGCGCGGCCGCAGGCGAAATTTCTCGAGCTGGTGCACCGGCTGGATCGCGAGACGTCCGGCATCCTGATGCTCGCCAAGAAGCGCGCCGCGCTCGTCAATCTGCACGAGCAGATTCGCGAGAACAAGATGGATAAGCGCTACTATGCGTGCGTTCACGGCGATTGGGCGAGCGATTGGGGCCGCCGCCGCGCGGTCAAGGAGCCGCTGCACAAGTATCTGACGGCGGACGGCGAACGGCGCGTGCGCGTGCAGGTGGATGGCCTCGCGTCGCACACGGTCTTCAATCTGATCGACCGCTGGCCGGAATACGCGCTGCTCGAGGCCGAACTGAAGACTGGCCGCACGCATCAGATTCGCGTCCATTTGCAGCATCTGGAACTGCCGATCGTCGGTGACGCCAAATACGGCGACTTCGCGCTGAATAAGGCGCTGGCGCGCGCCAACGCCAAGCCTGGCTTGAAGCGCATGTTCCTGCATGCCTACCGGCTCAAGCTCACGCACCCGGCAACGGGCGCGCCGCTGCAGCTGGAGGCGCCGTTGCCGGCCGAATGCCGCAGCTTCGTCGCGCAGCTCAACGAATTACGAAATGGGTCACACCCGGAGACGTCCACGCATGGCTAGAGAGCAATTTGACCTGATCGTCTTCGACTGGGACGGGACGCTGATGGATTCGACCGCGCACATCACGCGCAGCATCCAGGCGGCGTGCCGCGATCTTGGCTTGCCGGTCCCCGCCGATGAGGCCGCGAGCTACGTGATCGGCCTCGGTCTGCGCGACGCGTTGCAAATCGCCGCGCCCACGCTCGATCCGGTCGACTATCCGCGCCTGGCCGAGCGCTACCGCTTCCATTATCTGGTCAAGGATCAGACCACCGAGCTGTTCGCCGGCGTGCGCGAGATGCTGCAGGAATTGCGCGATCAAGGCTATCTGCTGGCCGTGGCGACGGGCAAGAGCCGCGTCGGGCTGAACCGCGCGCTCGATCAGTCGCGTTTGACGAGCCTGTTCGACGGCACCCGCTGCGCAGACGAAACCTTTTCGAAGCCGCATCCGGCCATGCTGCATGAACTCACGCGCGAACTGGGGCAGGATCCGGTGCGCACCGTGATGGTCGGCGATACCACGCACGATCTGCAAATGGCGATCAACGCGGGCGTCGCGGGCATTGGCGTGACGTACGGCGCGCATCCGGCGGGCTCCTTGAGCGCTTTGTCACCGAAATTCGTCGCGTCGAGCGTGAGCGTGCTGTCCGGCTGGCTGCGAGAGAATGCATGAGCACGGGCGTGGCTGACGCGGCGCAAGCGGTTCGCATTTGCGCGGCTGGGGAACTGGTCGACGGCGGTGCGGGCGTGCGGCGCGCCGCGAGGTTCGGGAACGACGACGTCGTGGTGTTTTTTGTCCGCTACGACGGCCGCGCATACGGTTATCTGAACCGCTGCGCCCACGTGCCGATGGAACTCGACTGGGCCGAAGGGCAGTTCTTCGAATCGTCCGGTTTATACTTGATGTGCGCTACACATGGTGCGATTTACGTGCCCGATACGGGCAAATGCGTCGGTGGTCCGTGCCGCGGCGGCAGGTTACGTTCGGTCCAGGTGGAAGAACGCGATACGCCCGAAGGCCGCGCCGTATTCTGGCTGCCGGACGGCGAACTTCGCCCCTTCACGCCCTGATTTCCTCTTTTTCCATTGCACCGCATGTCCGACAATTTGACTCCCGAGCCGAAGGAACCGTCCCTGACTGGCCGCCCCCGTACGTCCGCCGATGAGCCGGGGTGGGAGCGCGCCGCGCTCGAACGCATCGCGCTTGCGGCGATCAACGAGCAGCGCGCGGCGCGGCGCTGGAAGATCTTCTTCCGTTTCGTCTTTCTGGCCGTCGTGCTGCTGGCCGTCTGGGGGCTGCTCGATTTTTCCGGCGACAAGGTTGCCGTCGCCGGGCGCCACACGGCGATGGTGGCGCTTGACGGCGAGATCTCCGCGGATACGAACGCGAACGCCGAAGATGTTGCAACTGCCCTGCAAAGCGCGTTCGACGACTCAGGCACGGCGGGCGTGATCCTGCGCTGCAACAGCCCGGGTGGCAGCCCGGTGCAGGCAGGCATCATCTATAACGAGATTCGCCGTTTGCGCGCCAAACATCCGTCGACTCCGCTGTATGTCGTGGTGGGCGATATGTGCGCGTCCGGCGGTTATTACGCTGCCGCGGCGGCCGACAAGATCTATGTCGACAAGGCGAGCATTGTCGGTTCGATCGGCGTGCTGATGGACAGCTTCGGCTTTACCGGCCTGATGGACAAGCTGGGGGTCCAGCGGCGGCTGCGCACGTCGGGTGAGAACAAGGGCTTTTTCGATCCGTTCTCGCCGGAAACGCCGAAGATGGACCAACATGCGCAGGAGATGCTCGACCAGATCCACGCGCAGTTCATCGACGCGGTGCGCGAGGGTCGCGGCAAGCGCCTGCATGAAACGCCGGACATGTTCTCGGGCCTCTTCTGGACGGGCCAGAAGAGCGTCGAACTGGGTCTTGCCGACGGTCTTGGCGACGCGGATTACGTCGCGCGAGACATCATCAAGGCGCCGGACATCGTCGACTACACGGTGAAGGAAAGCATCACGGACCGCGTGGCGCGCAAGTTCGGCGCGGCGGTCGGCAGCGGCGCCGTGCATGCGATGGCGCTGGGCGGGAAGTTCAACCTGCGGTGATCCGCCGTAGATAAAAGCCCCGCGCAATCCAATTGCACGGGGCTTTTTCGCGTCGGGACTTTAAACGCCCAGGATCAGGAAAATCGCCGGCCGCTTGTGCAGATCGATCGCCGGTTTCTTTTTCCAGTCCGCAACCGTGCGGCTTGCGATGGTCTCCGTCTCCAACGTCAGATCGACCGCCACGCAAACCAGCGTCGACGGCGCGCATGTCGCCAGCAACGTATCGAGCAGCGCGCGATTCCGGTAAGGCGTCTCAATGAATATCTGCGTTTGCTTGCCCTTGCGCGACTGCTGTTCGAGCTCCCGCAGACGCTTGGCCCGTTCGGTGGCGTCAACCGGCAAATAGCCGTGAAACGCAAAGCTCTGGCCGTTCAGACCGGAAGCCATCAAAGCCAGCAGAATCGAACTCGGTCCGACAAACGGCACGACCTTCACGCCGCGTTCATGCGCGCGGCGCACCAGCAGCGCGCCGGGGTCAGCGACCGCCGGGCAGCCGGCTTCGGAGACGAGGCCCGCGTCGGTGCCGGCCAGCAGCGGCGCGAGCAGCTTGTCGATCTCACCGGCCGGCGTGTTGACATTCAGTTCGCGAATTTCGATTTCCTGGATCGGCCGTTCGGTGCCGACTTTCTTCAGGAATGCGCGGGTGGTTTTCGCGTTTTCGCCAATGTAATAGTGCAGCGACGCCGCGCGGGCGCGCACCGGCGCGGGCAGAACGACGTCGAGCGCATCGGCATCGCCTTCGCCGAGCGTGTTCGGAATCAGATAGAGCGTGCCGCTCATTGCGCCCCCAAAAGTGGATAGCCTACCGCGAGCAGCATGCGCGACAGGGCGATCAACGGCAGGCCGACAAGCGCGGTTGGATCGTCGGAATGGATGGCCTCGAGCAACGCGATGCCGAGCCCTTCGGATTTGGCGCTGCCCGCGACGTCGTAAGGCGTTTCGGCTCGCAGATAGGCGTCCAGCGCGGCGTCCGGCAGATCGCGGAAGCGCACGCGGGTAATCACGTCGATCGTCTGCGCTGCTGCCGAGCGGCTATCGAACAGGCACAGCGCACTATGAAACAGCACTTCGCGGCCACGCATCGCCTGCAACTGCGCGAGCGCCTTTTCGTGCGTGCCGGGTTTGCCGATCTGCAGACCGTCGTAGGTGGCGACCTGGTCCGAGCCGATTACGAGCGCGGCTTCGTCGGTGACGAGTGTGGCGGCCACCGCGCGAGCCTTTGCTTCGGCGAGCCGCAGCGCGGTGATGTCGGGTGTTTCGCCGGCGAGCGGCGTTTCGTCGGCGGCGGGCACGGCGACGTCGAACGGCACGCGCAGGCGTTCGAGCAGCTCGCGGCGATAAGGCGAGCTCGACGCCAGAATCAGGCGTGGCGGGCGATTGGGGGAATCTGGCATGATCAACCAACGGCTAGAGAGGCGGGACGTACGGGCTTGCGCGGAACTCGCGCGTGTACGGGCTTAAGTGTTTGACTCGAAAAGACAAAACGGATATGATTTTGGGCTTTTCATCGTTATGCTATTGCGCTGGCGGGCTTCTTTACAGGGTTCGCAGGTGCAGTGCAACCCGGTTATCCCGGCGAAATCCTTGCCGAACGCAGGAGCGCACATGACTCAACATCCTGGCAACCCTGCTGGTCTGTCCGACCCGCATGAGCTCGATCTGTTCGAATTTGCGCGGAGTGGGCGTCAGGCGGCGGGTGTCGTGCGCGTCTCGCAACTGCCGCGCATGTTAAACGAAGTCCCGGCAGAAGCGCCAGACCGCGATACCGCGTTTACCTGGCAAGCCGAAGGGGCGGCGCAGCCGGAATTGCAGGATGACGGCACCGAGGGTCCCCAGCCTTATTTGAGGTTGGCGGTTCACGGCGCGGCATGGCTCGAATGCCAGCGGTGCATGACACCGTATTCGCAGGCGTTCAACGTCGATGCAACTTACCGGATCGTCAGCACTGAGGCGGAAGCCGAAGAGTTTCCGCTCGACGAGGATGAAGTCGAGGTGATCGTGGGCTCGCGCCAGTTCGATCTCATCGACTTGATCGAAGAAGAGTTGCTGCTTTCCTTGCCGCTCGTGCCCAAGCACGAGGTCTGTCCCGAAGTGCACGAGAGCCTCGTCTCTGGTGTGGCCGGTGCGGAAGGCGAGGGCGACGAGGGCGCGCCGGGCGAAGCTGATGAGGGCGGTGAGCCCGAACGGCCCAATCCGTTTGCGGCGCTCCAGGGTCTCAAGCGCGGTGAGCCGGACGACGAGAAGCACTGAACAGTTGCATGGGAGCGCGATGCGGGCGCATTGGCCATTCGGCCAGTGGCGGAGACCGGATCGGGCTGTGTTAGAATTCGGAAAATTTTTAGGAGTTAGTCATGGCAGTTCAACAAAATAAGAAGTCGCCGTCGAAGCGCGGCATGCACCGTTCGCACGATTTCCTGACGGCGGCGCCGCTGGCAGTGGAGCCGAGCACGGGCGAAGTGCATCTGCGTCACCACGTTAGCCCGAACGGCTACTATCGCGGCAAGAAAGTCGTCAAGACGAAGAACGACTAATCGTTCACTGCGTTGCGCCCCTTGGCGTTTCGCGTGGCGATCGGCTCGCTTGACATTTTCCCGGCTCGGCAAAAAGGCGGCATTCAACTGCCGCTTTTTTGTGTCGATCGCAGTTGGCGCTTTAGCGCTTACTGCGGTCCCATGCAGGGTGCCTGAAATTCGTCGCACTCCATGACAGTAAAGCTCACGATAGATTGCATGGGAGGCGACCACGGCCCGTCCGTGACCGTTCCCGCTGCCGTCAGCTTCGTTCGTTCGCATCCCGACGCGCAACTGCTGCTCGTCGGCATTGAAAGTGCGATCCGCGCGCAGCTCAAGAAGTTGAAGGCGCAGGACCTGCCGGCGCTGACCGTCGTGCCCGCTTCCGAGATCGTCGCCATGGACGATCCGGTCGAAGTCGCGCTGCGCAAGAAAAAAGACTCGTCCATGCGCGTGGCGCTCAACCGCGTCAAGGAAGGCGAGGCGCAAGCCTGTATTTCCGCCGGCAACACCGGCGCGCTGATGGCGGTCTCGCGTTATGTGCTGAAAACGCTGTCGGGCATTGAACGCCCGGCGATCGCATCGGCACTGCCCAATCCCAACGGCTACACGATGATGCTCGACCTGGGCGCCAACGTCGACTGCGAGCCGCAGCATCTGCTGCAGTTCGCGGAGATGGGGCACGCGCTCGTGTCGGCGCTCGAGGGGAAGGACCGGCCTACCATCGGCCTGCTCAATATCGGCGAAGAAGTCATCAAGGGCAACGACACCATCAAACGTGCCGGTGAATTGCTGCGCGCGAGTACACTTAACTTTCACGGCAACGTTGAGGGCAACGACATCTTCAAGGGCACGGTCGACGTGATCGTTTGCGACGGTTTTGTCGGCAATGTCGCGCTCAAGACGTCGGAAGGCCTCGCGCAGATGCTCTCCAACATCATCAAGGAAGAGTTCGGCCGTTCGTGGCTCACCAAGGTGATGGCGGTACTCGCATTGCCGGTATTGATGCGCTTCAAGAAACGCGTCGATCATCGGCAATACAATGGCGCCGCGCTGCTCGGCTTGCGCGGGCTGGTCATCAAAAGCCACGGTTCGGCGGACGCCTACGGGTTTGAGTGGGCTATCAAACGCGGGTATGATGCCGTCAAAAACGGCGTGCTGGAACGCCTTGCGCGAGCAATGGAGGAGAACGCGGGTTCTCTGGAACAGGCTGCGCGCGAAGCAAGCGGTGCGGGTCACGCAAGCCCGATCGCAGGCCAGCCGGCCGAGCCCTACGCTGCGCAATCCTCGAAGGCATAATGGCTCAATCGACAATTTATTCCCGCGTGCTGGGCACCGGCAGTTACCTGCCGCCCGCGCGCGTCACCAATCAGGATCTGGCGGACCGTCTCGCCAGGCAGGGCGTCGAGACGAGCGACGAATGGATTGTTGCCCGCACGGGCATTCATGCGCGCCACTTCGCCGAGCCTGACGTCGCCACCAGCGATCTGGCGTTGTTCGCCTCGCAGCGCGCGATCGAAGCGGCCGACATCGATCCGCAGGCCATCGATCTGATCATTGTTGCAACCTCCACGCCGGACTTCGTGTTTCCGAGTACCGCGTGTCTGTTGCAAAACAAGCTCGGCATCAAGAACAACGGCGCGGCGTTCGACGTGCAGGCCGTCTGTTCCGGCTTTGCCTATGCGGTCGCGATGGCGGACAGCCTGATTCGCGGCGGCCAGCATCGCACGGCACTCGTGGTTGGCGCGGAAACCTTCTCGCGCATTCTCGATTTCAACGACCGCACCACCTGCGTGCTGTTCGGCGACGGCGCGGGCGCGGTAATCCTGCAAGCGTCCGAAGAACCGGGCGTACTCGCCAGCGCATTGCATGCGGACGGCAGCTATTCGAACATTCTTTGCACGCCGGGCAACGTGAACGGCGGCGTGGTCGCCGGCAGCGCGTTCCTGTATATGGACGGGCAGGCTGTGTTCAAGCTCGCCGTCAACGTGCTGGAAAAGGTCGCGATCGAGGCGCTCGAAAAGGCCAATCTGTCGGCCGAGCAGATCGACTGGCTGATTCCGCATCAGGCGAATATCCGCATCATGCAAAGCACTTGCCGCAAGCTCCACTTGCCGCAGGAACGCATGGTCGTCACGGTGGGCGAGCACGGCAATACGTCGGCTGCGTCCATTCCGCTCGCATTCGACGTCGCAGTGCGCGACGGCCGCATCAAGCGCGGCCAGAACGTGCTGATCGAAGGCGTCGGCGGCGGCTTCACCTGGGCCGCGTCGGTTATCCGCTACTGATAGCGGCGACGAACAACTGGCGCTGCTTGCGGCGCCCGCACGCGCCACCCACATCTGATCAAACCGATTTTGGGGACGATATGAAATTTGCGTTCGTTTTTCCTGGGCAAGGTTCGCAGTCGGTCGGCATGCTCAATGCGTTCGCCGATCACGCGGTCGTGCGTGAAACGGTTCAGGAAGCATCCGACGCGCTCGATCAGGACCTCGGCAAGCTGATCGCCGAAGGTCCCGCCGAAGATCTGAATCTCACCGCCAACACGCAACCCGTCATGCTTACCGCCGCGTACGCGATCTATCGCGCGTGGCTGGCGGCGGGCGGTCCGAAACCCGCCCTCGTCGCGGGTCACAGCCTCGGCGAATACACCGCGCTGGTCGCGGCCGGCGCGCTCGCGTTTCGCGATGCCGTGCCGCTCGTGCGCTTTCGCGCGCAAGCCATGCAAACGGCCGTGCCCGTCGGGGAAGGCGGCATGGCCGCGATTCTCGGCCTCGACGACGACACGGTGCGCGCGGTGTGCGCCGAAGCGTCGGTGGCGGGTATCGTCGAAGCGGTCAATTTCAATGCGCCCGCGCAAGTCGTGATCGCCGGTCATAAGGCCGCGGTCGAAAAGGCTTGTGAAGTCGCGAAGGCGAAGGGCGCAAAGCGCGCGTTGCCGCTGCCGGTGTCGGCGCCGTTCCACTCGTCGCTGCTCAAGCCGGCTTCGGATCAATTGCGCGAGTATCTGGCAAGCGTCAACGTGCAAGTGCCGTCGATTGCGGTGATCAACAACGTCGACGTCGCGGTGGTCAACGAGCCGGCCAAAATCAAGAATGCGCTGGTGCGTCAGGCGGCCGGCCCAGTGCGTTGGGTCGAAACCGTTCAGGCGATGGCGGCGCAAGGCGTCACGCAGGTGGTCGAATGCGGGCCGGGCAAGGTCCTTGCGGGTTTGACCAGGCGTATCGACGGCAATCTGGTCGGCGCGTCGGTGTTCGATCCGGCCTCGCTCGACGAGACGCTCAAGCTGGTGACGGCGGGCTGAGCGCCGCGTCACCAGTGCCAGAACTTCACATCAAGAATCAATCGGCCCTCCGAAAGGGCATCCGGACTGACAGATGGAAAAGACTCTCGACAAGCAGATCGCAATCGTGACCGGCGCCTCGCGCGGCATCGGCCGTGCAATCGCGCTGGAACTGGCGCGCCAGGGCGCGACCGTGATCGGCACGGCGACCAGCGAAAGCGGCGCGACCGCCATCACCGAAGCGTTTAACGCAGCCGGCGTGAACGGCCGCGGCGCGGTGCTCAACGTGAACGACGCGGCCGCAGCCGAGGCGTTGATCGACGGCACGGTGAAGGAATTCGGCGCGCTGCACGTGCTGGTGAACAACGCCGGCATCACGCAGGACCAACTCGCGATGCGCATGAAGGACGACGACTGGGACGCGGTGGTCGACACCAATCTCAAGTCGGTATTCCGCCTGTCGCGCGCGGTGCTGCGTCCGATGATGAAGGCCAAGGGCGGCCGCATCATCAACATCACGTCGGTGGTCGGCTCGGCCGGCAACCCGGGGCAGATCAACTACGCCGCCGCGAAAGCGGGTGTGGCGGGCATGACGCGCGCGCTCGCGCGCGAGATCGGCAGCCGCGGCATCACCGTGAATTGCGTGGCGCCGGGCTTCATCGACACCGACATGACCAGGAGCCTGCCGGAAGAGCAGCAAACCGTGCTGAAGACGCAGATTCCGCTCGGCCGCCTCGGCAGTCCTGAAGATATCGCGCACGCGGTCGCGTTCCTCGCGTCGCCGCAAGCGGGCTACATCACCGGCACGACATTGCATGTGAACGGCGGAATGTACATGTCGTAACCAAATTCGGTTACTATCCGCGCCTTGATGCGTTTGCAAAAGCGTAAGGCGCATGCCTTGACAGGAACCCGATGCGCCGCTTTTTTGCCGGGTCAAACCTGATAAAATGCGCGCACCTGTATTTTTGAACTTCTTTTCCCTTGGAGGGGTAATGGACAATATCGAACAGCGCGTCAAGAAGATCGTCGCAGAACAACTGGGCGTTGCAGAAGCTGAAATCAAGAACGAAGCTTCGTTCGTGAACGACCTCGGCGCCGACTCGCTCGACACCGTTGAACTCGTGATGGCCCTCGAAGACGAATTCGGCATGGAAATTCCGGATGAAGAAGCCGAGAAGATCACCACCGTTCAGCAAGCGATCGACTACGCTCGCGCGAACGTCAAGGCCTAAAGTCATTCGCGCCTGCGTTTCTGCGTTGGCGGCGTATGACGCCCTGCCGTGTCGGTTGCCGACGCCTGCGGGGTTGGCGCTTTTTGCCGTGCAGGAGCCAGCGATGTTGACTGCGCAACTTTTCGCGCGATTGCCGACTTAACAGCCACAGGGCACACAGGGCAAGTTCCTGTGGCCGCTGTGGCTTTTGCTTTTGTCATCTATGAAAAAGGGGTTACCGTGAGCCGCCGTCGTGTTGTTGTTACAGGCCTGGGGCTGATTTCGCCTGTTGGCAATAATGTTGCCGACGGCTGGGCCAATCTGGTCGCTGGCAAGTCGGGTATTGCCAATATCACGAAGTTCGACGCGTCGAACTTTTCGACTCGTTTCGCCGGCGAGGTGAAGGGCTTCAATATCGAGGACTACATCCCCGGTAAAGAAGCGCGCCACATGGATACGTTCATCCATTACGGCGTGGCTGCAGGCATCCAGGCGATGCAGGACAGCGGCCTTGAAGTCACCGACGAGAACTCGGAGCGCATCGGCGTGGTGGTGGGTTCGGGCATTGGCGGCCTGCCGATGATCGAAGTGACGCAAACCGAACTGCTCAATCGCGGTCCGCGCCGCATTTCGCCGTTCTTCGTGCCGGCGTCGATCATCAACATGATTTCGGGCCATCTGTCGATCAAGTTCGGCATCAAGGGTCCGAATCTCGCGATCGTGACCGCCTGTACCACGGGTCTGCACTGTATCGGCGAGGCTTCGCGCCTGATCGAATACGGCGACGCCGATGTGATGATCGCCGGCGGTGCGGAATCCACTGTGTCGCCGCTCGGTATCGGCGGCTTTGCGGCGGCGCGCGCGCTGTCGCAACGCAATGACGATCCGGCCACGGCGAGCCGTCCGTGGGACCAGGACCGCGACGGCTTCGTGCTGGGCGAGGGCGCGGGCGTGATGGTGCTCGAAGAGTACGAGCACGCCAAGGCACGCGGCGCGAAGATCTACGCCGAAATCAGCGGCTATGGGATGAGCGGCGATGCCTATCACATGACCGCGCCGCTCGAAGATGGCGACGGCGCGCGCCGCTGCATGCTGGCCGCGCTGAAGAACGCGGGCATCAACTCGGATCAGGTGAATTACCTGAACGCGCACGGCACGTCCACGCCGCTCGGCGACCTGGCCGAAACCACCGGCATCAAGCGCGCGTTCGGCGATCACGCCAAAGACATGGTCGTGAACTCGACCAAGTCGATGACGGGTCACCTGTTGGGCGGCGCCGGCGGTCTTGAGTCCGTGTTCACCGTGCTGGCCGTGCATCACCAGGTGTCGCCGCCCACGATCAACATCTTCAATCAGGACCCCGCCTGCGATCTCGACTATTGCGCCAACACCGCGCGAGAGATGAAGATCGACGTCGCGCTGAAGAACTCGTTCGGGTTCGGCGGCACGAACGGCACGCTGGTCTTCAAGCGCGCCTGATCGCCTGATCGCCTGATCGTTTGGTGACGCGCCAGTCGACGCTGCCGGCCCTGCCGGCGGTTCCCCTTGAATCGGCAACGCCCGACGGAGCGCAGCAACGGATTACGTTGCAGCGCTCCGTTACCCTGCGCGCTGCGCTGGGGGTTTTCGTGCTGATCGCGACACTGGCCGTCTACACGTGTCTCGCGGCGCACCTGGGCGCATGGCGGGCGGTTCCGTTGACGCTCGCCGCGTGGGCGTTGCTCGCGCTGTGCGCGGCGAAACATGAGCGTGCGCGGGCGGTCGCGCTCAAACTCGGGCCGGACGGCTTGTCCGCATGGGATCGTGCTGGGAATCTGCTCGCGCAGGGGCGCATTGCCGGTTCCTCGCAGTGGACCGGCCGTTTGCTGGTTCTGGCCCTCGCGCCGGCTCATGGGCGCGCCCACACGCTGCTGGTCGCCGCCGACGCGCTCCCGGCGCCCGTCTTCCGGGCGCTGGCGGTGTTGGGCCGGCGTGGCGCCGGCGCCTGACTGTAACGACTGTAACCGCTGTTACCGGAGTAACGTGCCGCAATGTTGGGGACGCTACAATGGTCCCCCGCCATGCGACCTATAGTTAATGGATTTATCAGGTGAGCGAAAAAGAAATTGATCAGGTGCTGGTCGAGCGCGTCCAGAAGGGCGACAAGGCCGCGTTCGAGCTTCTGGTCTCCAAATACCACCGCAAGATTCTCCGGCTCATCTCGCGCCTCGTGCGCGACCCCGCCGAAGTGGAAGACGTCGCCCAGGACGCCTTCATCAAGGCATACCGGGCCTTGCCGCAGTTTCGCGGAGAATCGGCTTTTTACACGTGGTTGTACCGGATTGCGGTCAACACGGCAAAGAATTACCTTGCGACCCAGGGCCGGCGCGCACCGACCTCGACCGAAGCAGATGCTGAAGAAGCTGAAACTTTCTCGGACGCCGACCAACTAAGGGATATCAACACGCCTGAGTCGATGTTGATGAGCAAGCAGATCGCTGAGACGGTCAATGCTGCGATGGCGGTTTTACCGGAAGAGCTGCGCACCGCCATTACTCTTCGTGAAATTGAAGGTTTGAGCTACGAGGAAATCGCTGAAATGATGGGTTGCCCAATTGGCACAGTCAGATCACGAATTTTCCGCGCTCGCGAAGCCATTGCGGCAAAATTGCGTCCGTTGCTTGACACACCTGAAGGCAAGCGCTGGTAAACCGCCAGCCGGCCGAACGGGGCGCGGGTGCAATATCTGGATTAGTGGTGTCACTACGGGGTATTTGTAAGATGGGGAGCATCATGGGGTCGGTCTCGATGCAATCGCAAGCCAGCTCGCGCGGCGAGCGTCTGTCCGCTTTTGTCGACGGTGAGCTGTTCGGCGAAGCGCATCAGAATCTGAACAAGTTTCTTTCCGAACTGGACGGCGAGGATCGTGCCGCCTGGTCGAGCTATCACCTGATCGGCGACGCGCTGCGTTCCGACGATCTGGCGGTCAGCCCGGCGGCGAGCAGCGCGTTCCTGAGCGGTTTCGCCGCGCGCTTCGAAAACGAGCCGCATGTGCTCGCGCCGGCCGCGATGCCGGTCGCGCGCCGTTTGCTCGCGCTGCGTCGCCGCGTGGTGCCGGCCTTTGCGGTGGCTGCCGCTGCTGCTACGCTCACGTGGATCGTCGTGCCGCAACTGCAAGGCGTGCCGGGCGGCCAGGGGGCGGCGCAAGTCGCTTCGGTCCAGTCGCAAGGCAATGCGCTGCAACGCGTGGCCATGGCGTCGGTGCCGGCGGCTACCGTGCAGCCGGTCGTACAAGACGCCAACATCATTCGTGACGCAAGTCTCGATCAGTATCTGGAAGCTCACCAGCAATTCGCGCAACAACCGGTCATGCCGGGCTCGATGCCGCTGATTCGCGCTGCGGCGGTTACTACGCAAGGCCAATAGTTTGATGCAGATTCCGCGGTTGAATAAAACGACTATCTGGGGGCGGCTGCCGGCATTTTTATTCTGCGCAGCCGTATTGTTGTCCGCCACACCGCGGGTCTTTGCACAAACCGACGATCCGCTCGTCGCCCGTCGCACGGCCGCGGATATGCTCGACCGCATCCATCAGGCCGCGCAACAGCAGAACTACGAGGGCGCGTTCGTCTACCAGCGCGGTAATTTCGTGCAAACGTCGCGGATCTCGCACTATGCGACCCGCACCGACGGCGAATACGAACAACTCGAAAGCCTCGACGGCAAGCCGCGCAAGATGCTTCGCCATAACGAGGAGCTTTACACGTTCGTGCCGGAACGGCATCTGTGCGTCGTCGAAAAGCGCCAGAACAAAGACTCGTTCCCCGCGCTGCTCGCAGTGAACGGCGAGCAGGTGCTGTCGGTTTATGAGCCGAAACTGCTCGGCGACGACCGCGTCGCGGGCGTCGACAGCCTGGTGATCGAACTCGATCCGAAAGACGCCTATCGCTTTGCTTACAAACTGTGGGCCGACAAGAAGACCGGCCTGCTGCTGCGCGCGCAGACACTCGACCCGAACGGCCAGGTGCTCGAGCAGTTGTCGTTTTCGCAGATTCGCATCGGCGTGCCCGTCGACAAGGCCGCAATCGCCAGCGGTATTCGTAATACGGCGGGATGGACGGTGGTGCGTCCGCCGGTCGAGCCGGTCGATATGGCCGCGCAAGGCTGGCAGATCTCGCCAACGGTGCCGGGCTTCCGCAAAATTCGTGAGTTGCGCCGTCCCATGGCCGCGCGGGAAGCGGGGCAGCCGACCATTCCGGTGGATCAGGCCGTGTTCTCCGACGGCCTCGCGGCCATTTCGGTGTTCGTCGAGCCGGTCGAGAACAACACGCGCAAGGAAGGCGCGGGCAGCAGCGGTGCGACGCACGTTCTCGTCAAGCGGCGTGGCGACTTCTGGATTACTCTGCTGGGTGAAGTGCCCCAGAGCACATTGCAGCAATTTGCGTCTGCCATAGAATACAAGGCTCCGAAGTAATCCTCCGAATCCTGAATCCCTCGGCTTTCTACGATATGACGACTTTCTCGGTGCGCAAATTCCTCGCGGCCGCGGTGGTGGCGGCGTGTTTGCCGCTCGTACCGCATACGGCGTCTGCGGCTCCCGCAGCCAATCTGCCCGACTTCACCGACCTCGTCGACAAGGTCGGCCCAGCGGTCGTCAACATTCGCACGACTACACGCGTGTCGAGCAGCGGTGCGCGCGGCGGCTTGCCGCCCGGCATGGACGACGGCGACATGTCGGAGTTTTTCCGTCGCTTCTTCGGCATTCCGATGCCGCAATCGCCGCAGTCTCCCGGTTCACCTCAAACGCCCGGCTCGCCGCGCGGCGGTGACAACGGCGGCAGCGGCGGCACGCCGGATTCACCGGACAGCAGCGATCCGGAACAGAACAGCGGCGTCGGCTCGGGCTTCATCCTGTCCGCGGACGGCTATGTGATGACGAACGCGCACGTCGTCGACGACGCGGACACCATTTACGTCACACTCACCGACAAACGCGAATTCAAGGCGAAGCTGGTCGGCGTGGACGATCGAACCGACGTTGCCGTCGTGAAGATCAGCGCTGCCAATTTGCCGACGATTACGATCGGCGACTCGAACAAAGTTCGCGTGGGCGAGTGGGTGGTGGCGATTGGCTCGCCGTTCGGTCTCGAGAACACGGTGACGGCCGGCATCGTCAGCGCCAAGGGGCGCGACACGGGCGATTACCTGCCGTTCATCCAGACGGACGTGGCTGTCAATCCGGGCAATTCGGGCGGCCCGCTGATCAACATGCAGGGCGAAGTGATCGGCATCAACTCGCAGATCTACAGCCGCACCGGCGGTTTCATGGGCATCTCGTTCGCGATTCCGATCGACGAGGCGATGCGCGTGGCCGATCAGTTGAAGGCGTCGGGCAAGGTCGTACGCGGCCGGATCGCGGTGGCGATCGGCGAAGTCACCAAGGACGTGGCCGATTCGCTCGGCCTGCCGAAGGCGCAGGGCGCGCTGGTCAGCAGCGTCGAACCGGGCGGTCCGGCGGACAAGGCGGGCGTGCAGCCGGGCGACATCATCCTGAAGTTCAACGGTCATTCGGTCGACACCGCAACGGATCTGCCGCGCATGGTCGGCGATACCAAGCCGGGCACCAGGTCGACGATCACGATCTGGCGCAAGGGCCAGACGCGCGATCTGCCGGTCACGATTGCCGAGATGCAGCCGGACAAGACCGCCAAGGCGGATCAGAAGAAGCCGCAGCCGCCGAAACAGCGCGCCACGAACGTGCTGGGCGTCGCCGTCAGCGATATTCCCGCGGACCAGTTGAAGGCGCTGAAGCTGCGCAACGGCGTGCAGATCGACGCGGTGGACGGACCGGCCGCACGCGTCGGGCTGCAAAAGGGCGACATCATCCTGCGTGTGGGCGATACCGACATCACGAGCGCGAAGCAATTCGACGAAGTCAGTTCGCATCTCGATTCGCAGAAGATGATTGCGCTGCTGGTTCGCCGCGGCGAGAACACGCAGTTCGTGCCGATTCGCCCGCGCAGCGGCGCGAAGTAAGCATGGCGGCACCGCTCACGCTCTACGGGCGCGCGTGGTGCCACCTGTGCGAAGACATGCGCGCCGCGCTCGAGCCGTTGCTGGCCGAGTTCGGCGCGCGGGTGGAAGTCATCGACGTCGACGCCGATCCCATGCTGGAAGCGCGTTACAACGAGCTGGTGCCGGTTCTGGTCTGCGACGGCATCGAGTTGTGCCACTATCATCTCGACGTCGCGCGGGTTCGCGCCGCGCTTGCCGCACGCGTCGCTGCAGCGCGTTGAGGTGCGCGGAGTTCAAACAAGGTTTCAGCAACGCGCAACAGGATCAAACGCGCGCTTTACGAAATCTTCGCGCCAGGTTCCACGTCTCTCCTGAGCCGTCTTTCCGCCCGAGCCTCGCAAGATGCGCCGGGCGATGGCCTTTTCGGCTAAAATAGATAGGTTTTTCACCTACTTACAAGGCGTGCTCCGCTATTGTCCGAGCGCGCCTTTTTCGCTTGATCGGTACTGAATGGATCATATTCGTAACTTCTCGATCATTGCGCACATCGACCATGGCAAGTCGACGCTCGCGGATCGCATCATCCAGATCTGCGGCGGCTTGTCCGACCGCGAGATGGAGGCCCAGGTGCTCGACTCGATGGATCTCGAGCGCGAGCGCGGCATCACCATCAAGGCACAAACCGCCGCACTGACGTATCGCGCCCGTGACGGGCAGATTTACAACCTGAACATGATCGACACGCCGGGCCACGTCGACTTCTCGTATGAAGTCAGCCGCTCGCTGTCCGCATGCGAAGGCGCGCTGCTGGTCGTCGACGCGAGTCAGGGCGTGGAAGCGCAAACCGTCGCCAACTGCTACACGGCGATCGAACTCGGCGTCGACGTGATTCCGGTGCTCAACAAGATCGATCTGCCGGCGGCGAACCCCGAAAACGCGATCTCCGAAATCGAAGACGTGATCGGCATCGACGCAACGGATGCCACGCATTGCAGCGCGAAAACCGGCCAGGGCGTCGAAGACGTGCTGGAAGCGCTGATCGCGAAAGTGCCGCCGCCGAAGGGCGATCCTGAAGCGCCGCTGCAAGCGCTGATCATCGACTCGTGGTTCGACAACTACGTCGGCGTGGTGATGCTGGTGCGTATCGTCAACGGCACGCTGCGTCCGAAAGACAGGATCCGCATGATGGCGACCGGCGCGCAGTATCCGGTCGAGCATATCGGCGTGTTCACGCCGAAGTCGAAAAATCTCGAGTCGTTGTCGGCGGGGCAGGTGGGCTTCATCATCGCCGGCATCAAGGAGCTGGCTGCCGCGAAGGTCGGCGATACCGTCACGCAGGTGAATCGTCCTGCCTCCGAGCCGTTGCCGGGCTTCAAGGAAGTGAAGCCGCAGGTGTTCGCCGGCCTCTATCCGGTCGAAGCGAACCAGTACGACGCGCTGCGTGACTCGCTGGAAAAGTTGAAGCTGAACGACGCCTCGCTGCAGTACGAGCCTGAAGTCTCACAGGCGCTGGGCTTCGGTTTCCGTTGCGGTTTCCTCGGGCTGCTTCACATGGAAATCGTGCAGGAACGTCTCGAGCGTGAGTTCGACATGGATCTGATCACCACGGCGCCGACCGTGGTGTACGAGGTCCTGCAGCGCGACGGCACGACCATCATGGTCGAGAATCCGGCCAAGATGCCGGAGCCGTCGAAGATCGAGGAAGTGCGCGAGCCGGTCGTCACCGTGAATCTGTACATGCCGCAAGACTACGTCGGCTCGGTGATCACGCTATGCACGCAAAAGCGCGGCACGCAGATCAACATGCAGTACCACGGTCGTCAGGTGCAGTTGACCTACGAAATCCCGATGGGCGAAGTCGTGCTCGATTTCTTCGATCGTCTGAAGTCGATTTCGCGTGGCTACGCGTCGATGGATTACGAGTTCAAGGAATATCGTGCGGCTGATGTCGTGAAGGTCGACATGCTGATCAACGGCGACAAAGTCGATGCGTTGTCGGTGATCGTGCACCGTTCGCAAAGCCAGTATCGCGGCCGCGAAGTGGCGGCGAAAATGCGCGAACTGATTCCGCGCCAGATGTACGACGTAGCAATTCAGGCCACCATCGGTTCGAGCATTATCGCGCGCGAAAACATTAAAGCATTGCGTAAGAACGTGCTGGCAAAATGCTACGGCGGCGATATTAGCCGCAAGAAGAAACTGCTGGAAAAGCAAAAGGCAGGCAAGAAGCGAATGAAGCAGGTCGGGTCCGTCGAGATTCCGCAAGAGGCTTTCCTCGCGATTCTGCGTGTCGAAGACAAATAAGACGAACAACGGAACCCTATGAATTTTGCGCTGATTCTTTTTGTGCTCGTCGTTTTGACGGGCGTCGCATGGGTCGCAGACAAACTGGTTTTCATGCCGCAACGGCGCCGCGCGGCGGAAGCCGCGGTCGCTGAGTTCGACCGCCAGCAGGCACGCGTCGGCGAGCGTTTCGCCGACGAAAACGCGCCGCAAACGCGCGCCCGTCTGCGTGACGACAAGCTGCGTCAACCGTGGTGGCTCGAGTATTCAGCGAGCTTCTTCCCGGTGATTCTCGTGGTGTTCGTGGTGCGCTCGTTCGTGGTCGAGCCGTTCAAGATTCCGTCGGGTTCGATGGTGCCGACGCTGCTGGTGGGCGACTTCATCCTCGTCAATAAATTCGACTACGGCCTGCGCCTGCCGATCGTCAATACGAAGATCACCGAAGGCCGTCCGCTGCAACGCGGCGACGTGGTCGTGTTCCGCTACCCGAAAGACGAATCCGTCGACTACATCAAGCGCGTGATCGGCGTGCCGGGCGACACCGTCGCGTATCAGGACAAGCAACTGACGATCAACGGCAAGCCGGTTCCTGAAACGCCGCTGCCGGACTATCTCGACGAAGAGCGCCTCGGCTACGCGAAGCAGTTCGAAGAAAATATCAACGGCCGCAAGAACGCGATTCTGAACAATCCCGCAGTGCCGCCGTTCATCATCGGCGCCGAGGATTATCCGTATCGCGACAACTGCACGTACAACGCACGCGGCGTGATTTGCAAAGTGCCGCCGGGCAATTACTTCATGATGGGCGACAACCGCGACAACAGCGCGGATAGTCGTTACTGGGGTTTCGCGCCGGATAAGAATATCGTCGGCCGCGCGTTTTTCATCTGGATGAACTTCAGCAATCTGAAACGCATCGGCTCATT
>DASPZL010000366.1:0-4278 GCA_035636295.1 Paraburkholderia sp. | reverse complement strand
GCCAGCCCCGACACGATCGCCACACCGGCCGCCGACAGCTCCCGCGCGAAGCGCTCCGCGTCCTCAACGCCTTGCGGTGTCGCGCTACGGCTGCCCACCAGGGCGACCGCCCGCGTATGCAGCAGATCCAGCCGGCCTTTTATATATAGCAGCGGAGGCGGATCGGGCATGGTTAGCAGCGCGGGAGGGTAGGCAGGGTCGTCGAGCGTCACCACCTGGTTGCCGGGCAGCGCGCGCCAGGCGAGTACCGCGTCGAGTTGGGCGTCGAAATCGAGGCCCGCGGGAGCCAGCGCGGCGCGCGCCGCGGCTTCACCGGCGATCCCGGCAAGCGTCTCATGCGATTGATGGAAGATCGCTTCCGGCAGTCCAAAAGCGCTCAACAGTAAGCGCAGCGCCGCGGGTTTGAGCCCCGGCGCGAGCGAGAGCCGCAGCCACGCGGCGAGTTCTATATCGGTTGCAGGCAAGGTGTGCATTGGGAGTCGATCCTCTTGCAGGGCCAGCGGGCAGACGGGCGCCATGCTAAAATTTTCATCATCCGAAATAACTGCAGCGCCGCGCCCACCCGCGCGGGCTCGTCGTTGGCGCAGGAGGCGCGTTGAATCGAACCGGTTCGACACCATCTATCCTGTGCGTAATGCGATGCGCCCACAACCTGGCCGAACGGCTAACGTAGGCCTTCCACCGGTCAGCGGCGCCCAAAAATCACATTCAAGATCATGGCTTTACTGAACATCATCAATTACCCGGACAAACGGCTGCACAAGATCGCGAAACCGGTCGAAGTGGTCAACGACCGCATCCGCCGCCTCGTTGCGGACATGGCCGAAACGATGTACGCCGCACCCGGCGTCGGCCTCGCTGCGACCCAGGTGGACGTGCATGAGCGCGTGATCGTGATCGACGTGTCGGACACGCACGACCAACTCCTCGCTTTCATCAACCCGGAAATCATCTGGTCGAGCGACGAGAAGAAGCTGTCCGAAGAAGGCTGCCTCTCGGTGCCTGGCATCTACGACAATGTCGAGCGCGCCGAAAAAGTGCGCGTGCGCGCGTTGAACGGGAAGGGCGAGACCTTCGAGATGGATTGCGAAGGTCTGCTCGCGGTGTGCATTCAGCACGAAATGGATCACCTGATGGGCCGCGTGTTCGTCGAGTACCTGTCGTCGCTGAAACAAACGCGCATCAAGAGCAAGATGAAGAAGCTCGCCCACGCTATGTAATGCGCGGTTACCTCGCCCACTGCCCTCGCTCATGAGTCATTCGTTGCGTGTCATCTTCGCCGGTACGCCGGAGTTCGCTGCGGCTGCGCTAGCCGCGATTCACAGCGCCGGTTTTCCGGTGCCCCTCGTGCTGACTCAGCCCGACCGGCCCGCCGGACGCGGCATGAAATTGCAGGCGAGCCCGGTCAAGCGGTACGCCGAGGAGCAAGGGCTCGCCGTCGCTCAGCCGCCTTCGTTGCGCCGCGCCGGCAAGTATCCGGCGGAAGCGGCCGCCGCTATCGATCAGCTACGCGCCACGCCGCACGACGTGATGGTGGTGGCCGCCTATGGGCTGATCCTGCCGCAGGAAGTGCTCGATATTCCGCCGCTTGGCTGCATCAACATTCACGCGTCGTTGTTGCCGCGCTGGCGCGGCGCGGCGCCGATCCATCGCGCGATCGAAGCGGGCGACGCCGAAACCGGCATCACGCTGATGCAGATGGACGTCGGCCTCGACACCGGCGCAATGATCTCGGAAGCGCGCACGCCGATTTCCAACGACGACAGCACGGCCACGCTGCATGACCGGCTCGCGCAAGATGGCGCGAAGCTGATTGTCGACGCGTTGATCGAGCTCGAGCGCAACGGCAAACTGGCGGCGACACCGCAACCGGTGGGCGGCGTGACGTACGCGGAAAAGATCGGCAAGCACGAAGCCGCGCTCGACTGGCGCCACCCGGCCGCAGTGCTCGGGCGCCAGGTGCGTGCGTTCGACCCGTTCCCCGGCGGCGTGGGCACGTTGGAAGACGGCACGTCGATCAAGATCTGGTCGGCCGTCCCGTTGGATGCGCCAAGCAACGGCGCCGCACCCGGCACGATCACCGAGGTCTCTCCCGAAGGCGTGATCGTGGCCTGTGGCGAAGGCGCGCTGCGTCTCACGCAACTTCAGAAACCCGGCGGCAAGCGCCTGCCGGTGCGCGAATTCCTGGCTGGCGCGACCCTGGCCCCCGGGCAGCGTTTCCAGCTTCCCAAAGCAAAATAACAGACTCGCGCCCGTCTTGAACATCGTCCGTTCGGTCGATGCTCGAGGCCGCCGCCGCGAGCCGGCGGCGCGTTAGAATCGCCTATGCAACGGTCCAGGTTTCGAGGATTTCCATGTTCGGCATCACCCATTTCGAGTTTTTCGTCGTCGCGGTCTTTCTGTTGAACGTGACGCCCGGTCCCGATACGGCTTACATCGTTGGGCGCAGCGTCGCTCAGGGCCGTGGCGCGGGTTTGATGTCTGCGCTCGGCATCTCGGCCGGTTGCTGCGTTCATTCGCTTGCCTGCGCGTTCGGTTTGACCGCGCTGCTGGCCGCGTCCGCCACCGCGTTTACGGTCATCAAGTTCGTCGGCGCTATTTATCTGATCTATCTCGGCGTGCGCCTGATTTTCGCCAAACCGGCGGCGGATCAGGCGGCCGGCGAAGCGCGCGGGGCCGGCGCGCCCAAGTCGCTGCGGCAGCTTTTCCTGCAAGGCTTCTGGACCAACGTGCTGAATCCCAAGGTCGTGCTGTTTTTCGTGTCGTTCTTTCCACAATTCGTGACCACCGGCAGCGACCACAAAGCGCTGGCGTTTCTCACGCTCGGCGGCGTGTTCGTCGTGATGAGCATGATGTGGAACAGTTTCGTCGCATGGATCGCGGGTAGTGTGACGCGACGTTTCTCCGGCAAGCCGTCGGTGAAGAAGTGGCTGGATCGCGGCGTCGGCAGCGCATTCGTCGGCTTGGGCATCAAACTCGCCACCGCATCAAGATGATTGAATTTTCCTCACGCGCCCATATCTAACATTTCGCTTACAATCGGACGCCGCGATCGCGCGGCGCAGATATGAACCGCGTTAGGGCAAGGAGTTGCAGACATGTTCAATTGGGTCAAAACCGCGATGTTGATGGCCGCGATCACGGCCCTTTTCATCGTGATCGGCGGGATGATCGGCGGGTCGCGCGGCATGATGATCGCGCTCGTGATCGCCCTCGGCATGAATTTCTTTTCGTACTGGTTCTCGGACAAGATGGTCCTGCGCATGTACAACGCGCAGGAAGTCGACGAAACCAGCGCGCCGCAGTTCTATCGCATGGTGCGCGAGCTCGCCACGCGCGCGAATCTGCCGATGCCGCGCGTCTATCTGATCAACGAAGACGCGCCGAACGCGTTCGCCACGGGCCGCAATCCGGAGCACGCGGCGGTTGCCGCGACCACCGGCATTCTGCGCGTGCTGTCCGAGGGCGAAATGCGCGGCGTGATGGCGCACGAACTGGCGCACGTGAAGCATCGCGACATTTTGATCTCGACCATTTCGGCGACCATGGCCGGCGCCATTTCCGCTTTGGCGAACTTCGCGATGTTCTTCGGCAGCCGCGACGAAAACGGCCGTCCCACGAACCCGATCGCGGGCATCGCCGTCGCGCTGCTGGCGCCGATCGCCGGTGCGCTGATCCAGATGGCGATTTCGCGCGCGCGTGAATTCGAAGCGGACCGTGGCGGCGCGCAGATTTCCGGCGACCCGCAGGCGCTTGCCTCGGCGCTCGACAAGATTCATCGCTACGCGAGCGGGATTCCTTTCCCCACGGCCGAACAGCATCCGGCCACCGCGCAAATGATGATCATGAATCCGCTGGCAGGCGGCAGCATCGCGAATCTGTTCTCGACGCACCCGGCCACCGAGGAACGCATCGCGCGCTTGATGGAAATGGCGCGCACGGGGCGCTTCGAATAACGAACGCCGCGCGGCGCCAACGTGGTGCAAAGAAGGGCGAGCCTACGGGCCCGCCTTTTTTTCAGGCAGTAAGATCGCGCGAGAGCGGCTGCGGCAACTGCAGCGGCGGACGCGACCAAAGTGCGCGCGAACCCCAGCATTAGCGGACACAAACAAGGGCGGGCACGAGCGTCGTCGATCAGCGTTCCGGACTTAAACGGGATGGCGCGCGAGTCTCAGCGTTAGTGGCTCCAAAGGGGATGGCGCGCGAGTCTCAGCGTCAGTTGCCCAAAACGGGACGGGCGTGCAAGCCGCAGCATCGCCGGACCCGGACAATCCGGAG
>DASPZL010000365.1:0-3253 GCA_035636295.1 Paraburkholderia sp. | reverse complement strand
GGTTCGATCGGCATGCTGCCGTCGGCTTCGCTCGACAAGAACAACAAGGGTCTGTACGAACCCTCGCACGGTTCGGCGCCGGATATCGCGGGCAAGGGCATTGCGAATCCGCTCGCCACGATTCTGTCGGCGGCGATGATGCTGCGTTATTCGCTGAACCGGACCGAGCAGGCCGACCGCATCGAAAGCGCCGTGAAAAAGGTGCTGGAGCAAGGCTATCGCACGGGCGATATTCTCACGCCGGGCTGCAAGCAGGTTGGCACGGAAGCGATGGGCGACGCTGTGGTGGCGGCGCTGTAATTCTTCAGCAAACACGCGTGAATCTGCCAATTTTGCGCGGATTCACGCAAATCGCGGCGCCAGCGCCGAAAAAACGGGTTTTCGTGTAGACTCATGTGATGGCGACGATTCCTCAAATCTCCTCGATTTCGACACTGCGCGGCAAAACGGCCCGCGTGGTTGCGCTCGCCATTACCATCAAAACGATTACCCCGAAAACGATCACGAAGCGCTGATCGTCCGTCGTGCCCGCCCATCTTCCCCGCGCGGTCACTGCGGGCAAAGATGCGGGGAAGTGTCCACTCGAAGGGTATGAAGTCATGAACGTAGGTCTCGTAGGTTGGCGCGGCATGGTCGGCAGCGTCCTGATGCAACGTATGCAACAGGAAGGCGATTTCGATCTGATCGAACCGGTGTTTTTCAGCACCAGCAATGCGGGCGGCAATGCGCCGTCGTTTGCCAAAAACGAGACCAAGCTCAAAGATGCGACAAGCATCGACGACCTGAAGAAGTGCGACGCCATCATCTCCTGCCAGGGCGGCGACTACACGAACGAAGTGTTCCCGAAGCTGCGCGCAGCGGGCTGGAACGGTTACTGGATCGACGCGGCTTCGTCGCTGCGCATGAAGGATGACGCCGTCATCATTCTCGATCCCGTCAACCTCGACGTGATCAAGAACGCGCTGGTCAAGGGCCAGAAGAATTTCATCGGCGGCAACTGCACGGTCAGCCTGATGCTGATGGCGCTGGGTGGCCTGTTCCGCGAAAACCTCGTCGACTGGATGACGGCCATGACGTATCAGGCTGCTTCCGGCGCGGGCGCGCAAAACATGCGTGAACTGCTGAGCCAGATGGGCACGCTGCACGGCGCAGTGAAGGATGAGCTGGCCAATCCGTCGTCGGCCATTCTCGATATCGACCGCCGCGTACTGGCCGCCATGAACAGCGACAGCATGCCGACCGATCACTTCGGCGTGCCGCTCGCGGGCTCGCTGATTCCGTGGATCGACAAGGATCTCGGCAACGGCATGTCGAAGGAAGAGTGGAAGGGCGGCGCGGAAACCAACAAGATTCTGGGCAAGCCGGCGATGGGCGAGCCGGGCTCGATTCCGGTCGACGGTCTGTGCGTGCGTATCGGCGCGATGCGCTGCCACTCGCAGGCGCTGACCATCAAGTTGAACAAGGACGTGCCGCTTGACGAAGTGAACGGCATTCTCGCTTCGGCGAACGACTGGGTGAAGGTCGTGCCGAACGAGCGCGAAGCGTCGATGCGCGATCTGTCGCCCGCCGTGGTGACGGGCACGCTGACGGTGCCGGTCGGCCGCCTGCGCAAGCTCGCGATGGGTGGCGAATATCTGTCGGCATTCACGGTCGGCGACCAGTTGCTGTGGGGCGCTGCTGAGCCGCTGCGTCGGATGCTTCGCATTCTGCTCGACAAGTAAAGTAAACTACGCGCGTTAACTGATCGACGCGTAGAAAACTCCCAAAAAGCGTCGCGATTTTCGCGGCGCTTTTTTATTGTGTATTTCCGAATCTTGTCGCCAACACTTCTAAGCATGCGCCGCACGACCGCGCACGAAAGGTCCCGATGACGGCCCGATTCCCTCTTATTCCCGCCGCCACACGCAGCGGCTCGCATCGGATTGCGGCAGCGGTCGCGATCGTTTTTGCCGGTGCACTTTCGATACCGGGCGCGGCATACGCGCAGACCACGGCCACTGCGGCGGCGAGCGCACCGGTTGGTGCTGCTTCCGGCGTCACGCAGTTCACCGTTCAGCCGGGGCAATCTCTAAATGACGCTGCGGTCGCGATGACGCAGTCGCACGATCGCGCCGTGCTGGCGCGCGCGGGGAAAGCGATCTTCGACGCGAATCCGAACGCGTTCATGGGGCACGATCCAAGCCGGTTGCGGCTGGGCGCTGTCCTGAATCTGCCTGCCGTCGATGCGACGGGGGTGGCCATCGGCACGGCGTCGGCTGCGACGGCCGCCTCTGCTGCGTCCGGCGCGGCGGCGCAGGCTGCGACTACCAACAACGCTGCCGTGACGACTTCGGCATCCGCGCCCGCTGCAACGGCTGCTGGCGCGAGTGCTGCGGCAACCGGCGCGTCGTCGCCGGCCGAAGCGGCCGCCACGATTCCAACGCAGAGCGCTAGCGCGCCGGCCACGGCCGAGGCGACCTCTGCGCCTGCAGCTGGCGCGCTGCCCACGAGCGGCGCGGCTGCATCCTCGGCATCGGGTGCGAGCGGCACGCGTTCATACACGGGTTCCATCCAGGGCAGCGAGTCCGCTGCTACGTCGCCCAGTACGCCCGCAACCAGCAACGCGCAGCCCGCGTCGCAGCCGCGTCCGTCGAGCTTGCAGCAACTCCTCGCGCTGAAGAACCGCGTGCTGATGGAATTGCAGAAGCACGGTATCGGCAAGCAGCCGGGCGCAAACGAAAACGCGTCGACGGCACCGGGCGCGACGCAGTCGTCGAGCGCGACGCCCGGCGCTGGCGCACCCGCTCTTGCTGCGCCGGCGGCAACGCAGCCCGCGAACCAGCCGATGGGTATTTCGCAGGAATATCTGGGCGTGGCGGCTATCGTCGGCGCGGCGCTTGTGGCGCTGCTGGCCGGTTTGACGATGCGCCGGCGTCGCAAAGCCGCGCGCGCGCGGGAAGTGGCGAACGACGACGTTGCACGCGAAGATGAAACGCCAGTTGCGCCCGCTGCTGTCGAGCCGGTTGCAGTCGCGCGTAGCGATGAACCGCCTTCGTCGCTGCAAGAGCCGTCTGAAACCGGGTCGCGCGAGGCCGGTCCGGCTGCGGTTGTTGCGGCTGCTGCGATTTCGCCCGCATTCGATCACGGCGCAGCACCGAAGCCCGAGCCCGAAACGTTCGACAGCGCATCCGCGGACGCCGCGCTCGACGCCGCCGCAACGCTCGGCGCCGATGCGTTGCCGCGCGAATCGCTCGATCCGGCACGCGAAGAAGCG
>DASPZL010000364.1:0-6767 GCA_035636295.1 Paraburkholderia sp. | reverse complement strand
CGCCTACCTCGAAGCGATCGACGAGGCCAGCTTTCTGAAAGACCTGTCGCCCGATGCGATCGCTTTTAACTGCACCGGTGCGAGCGTTGCGCATGGCAAGGACTGCGACGCGGTATTGGCGCAGCGCATGACGGTCGCGCTCGGAATTGCTTCGACCAATACGATGGCCGCGATCAAGGACGCACTACGCGTTCTGAAGGCGCAGCGCATTCTGCACGTATGCCCGTTCGGCGACGAGTTCTCGCGCGTCGAACGCGAATCGCTGGCCGACAGCGGCTTCGACATATTGCGCACGGTGTCGCTCGGCTTCACCGATGCCAAAGCCGCCGCGTTGATGGAGCCCGCTGAAATCGCGGAGGTCGTGCGCCAGCATGTCGACGGCGACACGCGTGCCGTGCTGCTGTCGTGCGCGAACGTGCGCGCCTTCGAAGCTGCCGACGAACTCGAGCACCAGCTCGACGTGCCGGTCGTCACGAGCAATCAGGCGATGCTGTGGTCCGCGCTCGCCGCGGCCGGCTGGCGCGGCGAGATTGCGCGTGCGGGCCGGCTATTTCACGCGGCGTGAGACCGGGCGACTGCAACCGCATCCCGATCGAACCCGCTTCACTTCGTCGCTGACGACAACACTCAAAGACAATCACCCATGCCGATCGTAGACGCACAGGTACATGCGTGGGGCAACGGGGAATCGACGGGGCATCACCGACGCACGCCGATCACTGCCGACGTTCTGAAGTCCGAAATGACGCAAGCGGGCGTCGACCGTGTAGTGCTCGTGCCGCCGCTGTGGGATCCCGACGGCAACGCGTACTCGCTGTCGCTCGCGGCGGCGGAGCCGGAGCGCTTTGCCGTCATGGGTCTCTTCGATCTCCACGCCGACCATGCGGAGCGCCGCCTGCGCGCGTGGCGCGAGCAGCCCGGCATGCGGGGCGTGCGCTTTCTGCTGAACACGAAGGAGCGGCTTGCGCCTTTGCTGGATCGTCGACTGGATCCGCTGTGGCAGATCGCCGAAGATTCCGGGCTCGTCGTCGCGCTGCTGATTCCCGGCGCGTTGCATAAGGTCGCCGAAATCGCGAAGCGTCATTCGCGCCTGCGTATCATCGTTGATCATCTCGGCGTGCCGCGCGGCGCGACCGGGCCGGGCGCATTCGATCATCTGCCGGCGCTCCTCGCGCTCGCGGACTATCCGAACGTGTATGTGAAGGCAGCGGGCGTGGGCGACTACGCGCTCGACCCGTACCCCTTCCGTTCGCTCGACGACACGCTGCGCCGCATAGTCGATGCGTTCAGCGCGAACCGGATTATCTGGGCGAGCGATCTGTCGCGGTTGCACCATCCGTACCGTCAATGCGTAACGCACCTGAACGAAGCGGTACCGTGGCTTTCATCCGCCGATCGCGAACGGGTCATGGGCGCGAATCTGTGTGAGCTGCTCGAGTGGGGATAACGCTGGCAGGCGCCGCACGCTTTTGATAAAAGAACAAGAAAGCCACAAAAAACAGGCTTACTCTCAGGAGACAACCATGCTTTCACCAGGCAGCTGGCCCTGCATCATCCTGCTGTACATCTACGGAACGGTGGCGACGTCGCTCGTCACGCAGTCCGTGCCGGTGATCGGCGACATCGCGAACTACTTCCATCTGTCACATGCGAGCGCGGGCTGGGTCATTTCCATTCCATCGCTGATTACCGCGCTCGCGGCGCTGTTCGGCGGGTGGCTGGTCGATCGCATTGGCGACAAGCGCGTGATTTTCGGCGGATCGCTGTTCGCCTTCGCCGGCAACGTCGTCGTCGTGTCGGCGCATGATGTGTCGACGCTGTTGGGCGGGCGCCTGCTAGAAGGCGTCGGCTATCTGTCGCTGACGGTCGGCGCAGTGACGCTCATCATGCGCACCACGACGGGCGCGCGCCGCAGCATCGCGCTTGGCCTCTGGACTTCGCACACGGCGGTAGGCATCGGCTTGACCCTCTCCCTCGTCGCGCCGCTCGCGCAGCATGGCGAACGCTGGCGCTGGGCGTTCGGCGGACACGCGATCCTCATGGCGGCGCTCGCATGCGCGGTGGTGTTGTTGCCGGCCAGGCAGGCGAATCTGCAAAGCCGCCGCCTCGCTGATATCTGGCTCGTGCTGCGCAGCGTGCGGCCATACCGCGTGGCGCTTGCGTCCGGCGCGTCGGCGTTCATCCAGACCGGCATCATGGCCGCGTTGACGGTGTACATGTCGCGCCGCTATTCGATTGCGATTCCGGCAGCGGCAGGCATCGGCACGCTTGCCGAGGTGTTCGTCGCATTGGCTTGCCTGAGCGTCGGGTATCTGTTGAAAGCCGGCGTGCGAGGCGGACGGCTGGCGCTCGCAGGCGGCATCGTCATGCTGTGCGGCGGCGTCGCACTTTATCTTCCGACCGTGAGTCTTGTCGCGGCGATCGTCGCCGTGTGTGTGTTTTCGACGGGAATCGGCCTCGTCAACGGCTATATCTGGACGCTCGTGCCGTCCGCCGCGCCGAGCACCGCGAGCCTCGGTGCGACGAGCGGTCTGGTCGCGCAGGCCACTTACCTCGGCGTGCTGCTCGGACCGCCGGCCATCTTCGCGAGCTTCTACGAGGGCGGCTGGGTCGTGCGGGTCGGGCTCGTTGCGATAGCGGTCGTACTACAGCTCGCGCCGATTCTCGGTTGGGGCCGTAGCGAAGATTACGAAGACCGCCGTCACGGTTCGACTCAGGCGCTTGGTCGGAACTGAATGCGGCTCGTATCGCCCGGCATGCGTGCCTGCGGCAACCAATAAAAATTAGCCATACTAATGAAGGAGACATCATGAAGGTCTGGAGATTAAATCGCAAAGGGGCGGGGCGCGCAGCGCTGTGCGCGGCATTGAGCGCCGCGGGCATCGGCTGCGCGCACGCTCAGAGCAGCGTGACGCTGTACGGCATCATATCGACCGGCGTGGAATACGTGAGCAATGTGCGCGGCTCGCATCTCTTTGCGCTCGCCAACGGCGGCATGATGCCGCCGCGTTTCGGGCTGCGCGGCGACGAGGACCTCGGCGGCGGCACGCATGCGATCTTCACGCTGGAAAATGGCTTCTCGATCACGAACGGAGCGCAATTGGGCGGCATGTTCGGTCGGCAGGCGTTCGTCGGGCTCACGAATTCGCGCTACGGCACGCTGACGGCGGGGCGTCAGTACGAGGAAATGACGGGCAGCCTCTGGTGGGCGGAGGCGGCCAATATTTTCGCGGGATTCGGTGCGCACATCGGCGATAACGACAACATGTTCTTCACGAACCGCTTCAACAACTCAGTGCGTTATGCCTCGCCGGCTTTTGCGGGGCTCTCGTTCGCCGGCAGCTATGCGTTCTCCAATACAACGGGGTTCTCGAACAACAACGGCTTTAGCGGCAGCGTCACGTATGCGCGCGGTGCGCTGAAGCTCGGCGCGGCCTTCACGCAGTTCAACCGGCGCAGCAACGAGACGCCAGCGAATCTGACGAGCGGTGCCGTCGACAGCACCGGCTGGGGTTTCAGCTCGCCGTTCGTCACGAGCCCGACGGGGGCAGGCACGGATCAACAGCGCATTTTCGGCGTCGGCGCGAGCTACGACTTCGGTTTCGTCAACGTGCTCGCAAGCTATACGAACGTGCTGTTCAACTATTCGGACTCGTCGGGGCTGCGTCTGCAGAACGACGAAATCGGCGTGTATACGCGCTTTACGCCGGCCTTCCAGGTGGGCGTGTCGTACGTCTACACGGCGGGCGACTATTCGGGCGGGCGCTCGCCGCATTACAACCAGGTCACGCTCGCCACCGACTATCTGCTTTCCAAGCGCACCGATCTGTTCCTGACCGGCATCTATCAGCGTGCGAGCGGGCCCGGCGCCTTTGCGCAGATCTATACGACGGCCGCTTCGAGCGGCAAGAGCCAGACTCTCGTTCAGGCTGGAATCCGGCATCGATTTTGAAATGTGAGGGCTGCGGTGTGACGGCGTGAGCGGCGGGTCTGTTCCGCTCCGCGAACGCCGACCGTCATCGCTTCATCGCGCTCCATCGGGCGCTACTCCAGCAAAAGGCCGTCGCCGAGGACATCAACGACGCAATCGACCGCATCGAAATTCCGGTTCCCCTGGAGGACAATGCGTCCGTTCAATATTCAGTTCCTGAGCGGCGGAAACCAGCAGAAGGTGCTGTTCGCTCGAGCACTCGCGTCCGATGCGGATCTCATGTTGATGGACGATCCCATGCGCGGCGTGGATATCGGCACCAAGCTCGAAATCTATGCGCTGTTGCAGGCCGAAGCGGCTAAGGGCCGTACATTCGTCTGGTACACGACTGAAAACGACGAGTTTGCTTACTGCGATCGAACCTACGTGTTTCGCGCGGACCTGGTCACGCGGGTCCTGAATCGCAGCGAATGCACGGAAGAAGCGTTGCTGGCCGCGAGTTTCGAGGAGGTTGCATCATGATTCAGGCAGTCAGGCTACGTGCGCGCCGTCTCGATCTGCGTTCGGTGTTGCCGGTAGCGTCGCTATTTGCGGTGCTGATCCCGATGATCGCCGTGCAACCGAATACGTTCAGCTACTTCGGTGCGGTGATGTTGCTGAACCTGGGTGTGCCAATCGTGTTCGCGACGCTGGCGCAACTCGCGGTGACTACCTCCAACGAGTTTGATCTCTCGATCGGCTCATTCGTCAGTCTCGTCGCATGCATCGGAGCGACCCTGCTGGTGCGTTCGCCCTGGCTTGGCTGGGCCGCGCTCGCGGGTTGCGTCGCGCTCTATGCGCTGGTGGGTGCGCTGATCGAATACCGGCGCATTTCGTCGGTCGTGGTGACGCTCGGTCTTTCGTTTGTCTGGAATGGGTTCGCGGTGTTGCTGTTGCCCTCGCCTGGCGGCACGAGCCCGGGCTGGCTCTCGACGCTGATGGGGTTCCAGTCGCCGGTGATTCCCGCACCATTGCTGTGGACCGCCGCAATCGGTATTGGCGGCCACGTCCTGCTGATGCGCTCGCCGATCGGAGTCGGGCTGCGCGGAGTGGGTGGCAACCCGGGCGCGATGCGCCGGTTCGGCTGGTCGGTGATCCGCTCGAAGGCCATTCTGTTCGGATGCGCAGGCGTCTTCGGCGTGTGTTCCGGGCCGACCCTGCTGGGCCTCGCGACTTCAGCCGATGCCAATATCGCATTGCGCTACACGCTGCTGTCGGTGGCCGGCGTGATTCTGGGCGGAGGCGAGTTTGTCGGTGGCCGCGTCTCTGCGATTGGCGCCGTTCTCGGCGCGATCACGCTGACGCTGGCATCGTCCTTTCTTTCCTTTCTGCAGATCGCACCGGAATGGCAAATTGGTCTTCAGGGCATGATTCTGATCGCCGTGTTGTCGCTGCGTCTGGTATTTCGGGGCAGGGGAGCACGGCGATGAGAGCAACCCTTGCGATTCGCGACACGCCGTGGCTCTGGTCGGTCGTCGGTGCGGTGCTGGTGGGCGTGGCCACCGGTCTCGCGCTGGGCGCAGGCACGCGGCCAGCATGCTTTCCGCTGCGTCCGCGTTTGTGGTGTTCACCGTGCTGGTCGGTTTAGGGCAGATGCTGGTGGTCACGAGCGGCCCCGGCAACATCGACCTTTCGATTCCCGCGACCATCGCACTATCCGGCAGTGTCGCGATGCGCGTGATGGCCGCCAATGACAACGCAATCGTTTTCGGCATCGTGACGGTCGTGGCGATGGGCGTGGCCATCGGCCTGTTCAATTACCTGCTGATCCGGCTGCTGCGGATTCCTCCGATCATCGCCACGCTGTCGTCCAGTTTCGTCTTGCAGTCGATCGCCATTAGCCTCGGCAGGGGTGGCGCGGCGCCGCCGGCCGCTCTTGAAAATTTTGCGTTGAGCCGTGTTGCCGGGGTGTCGAGTCTCGCGTTTGTGGCGTTGGTGGTCACGGTACTGACTGGGATCGTGTTGTTCAGGCTGGTGCAGGGGCGCAGCCTGTCAGCAGTCGGCCAGAACGCGCGCGCGGCGAATCTCGCGGGCGTGCGGGTGGAGTGAGTCCATTGTGCGACGTATGTGGCCTGCTTCGTGCTCGTGGCGTTGTGTGCTTTGTTGCTCGCGGCATTTTCGGGCGGTGCAACGCTCGATATGCGGGCGGATTACATGCTGCTGTCGGTGGCCGTGGTGGTGATAGGCGGCACCCAGGTGTCGGGTGGCCGCGCGAGTCCGATCGGCGTGTGGGGCGCAGCCTGTTTCCTGTTTCTCATCAACGCACTGCTCAATGCGAGCGGTGCCGGCGCAGGCGTGCGCGCGATTATCTACGGGGCCTTGATCATCGGCGTGACGACGCTCGCCGGCGGCTCCGCTGCCGCCTGCCGGTGACGGTGAACCACGGCGAAGAGAGCAGACTTGGGTCCTTTTTCAAGCGCTTTCGCATGGATGCCGCACGGCTCTTCCTTCGGCAGAGACGTATCTCAGCGCCGCCTGCTCCGACAATTGCGTTTCATAAGCGTTTCCTATCGTGCAAGAACGAACCCGTCTTGGCGTGATTCGCAGTGGCGATATACCGTTATACCCGTGTTACAGCGGCTGCAAGGAAGGCATTGGAGCGCCCCTGGCTATCACTGTCAGACGGCAGGCAGGGCGGCCACTCGGGCATCCGCCTCTCGGCCGGTGCAAAGCGGCTCCCATTCCCGGACTGATGTGACGTGCCCGGATGAGCCCGTCGTGCCGGCGCGTTTCTCACCTGCATGAGCCGCTTCCCCTTACACCCGGAAACGAAGATCGACCATGTACAAAGCCATCA
>DASPZL010000363.1:0-2370 GCA_035636295.1 Paraburkholderia sp. | reverse complement strand
CTTCGAGTGGGGTGAGTACATTCGCCGCGGGCACAGCGGCGAGCACGAGGCGATGCTGATCGGCTGGACGGGTGACTACGGCGACCCGGACAACTGGCTCGGCGTGCTGCTCGGCTGCGATGCCGTGAACGGCAGCAACTTCTCCAAATGGTGCTACAAGCCGTTCGACGACCTCATCAAGGCGGCCCGCAGCACCACCGATACGGCCACGCGCACAGGACTACACCGAGGCCCAACAGATCTTCAAGGATCAGGTGCCTTTCACGCCGATTGCGCATTCGACCGTTTACCAGCCGCTGTCGAAGGCGGTCACCGGCTTCAAGATCGACCCGTTTGGCCCGACGCAGTTCTGGAACGTCGGTCTCAAGTAGGTAATTTACCGTTTCTATCCCCAATTTCGCTGAAATTCGGGAGGGTTGCCGCGCCAGACGCGGCAACCCGGATGAAAGCTGTTTCCGATCGTCAACAAAGTTAATTTCCTCCAATTGCGGCCCCTGGCAAAGCTCAGTAATATCGCGCTACGCTGGTTTTAGCCGGCGATGATCCTGGAGGAAACATGAAGCAAAACAAACTGTTGCGCGCGGCACGGCTCACGATGCTGGTCGCGACGGCAGCGGCATCGATGGCGGGGACCCAACTGGCGAACGCCGCCGATATCCCGAACAAAACCCTCGTCTACTGCTCGGAAGGCAGCCCGGCGGGTTTTGATCCGGCGCAATACACCACGGGCGTGGATTTCACGGCCAATACGTTCACGGTTTATAACCGCCTCGTCGAATTCGAACGCGGCGGCACGAAGGTCGAGCCGGGCCTCGCAGAAAAGTGGGATGTCTCGCCGGACGGCAAGACGTACACATTCCATCTGCGCCACGGCGTCAAGTTCCACACCACTTCCTGGTTCAAGCCGACCCGCGAATTCAACGCGGACGACGTCGTGTTCACGTTCCAGCGCATGCTGGACACGAACCAGCCGTTCCGTAAGGCTTACCCGGTGCAGTTCCCGTACTTCACCGACATGGGCCTCGACAAGCTGATTACCAGCGTCGAAAAGGTCGATCCGTACACGGTCAAGTTCACGCTGAAGGAAGTCAACGCGCCGTTCATCCAGAATCTGGCAATGGAATACGCGTCGGTCCTCTCGGCTGAATATGCGGATTCGCTGCTGAAGTCCGGCAACGCGGCCGATATCAACCAGAAGCCGGTCGGCACGGGCCCGTTCATCTTCCGCAGCTACACGAAGGACGCGACGATCCGTTTCGACGGCAATCCGGACTACTGGAAGCCGAACACGGTCAAGATCTCGAAGCTGATCTTCTCGATCACGCCTGATGCGGGCGTGCGCGTGCAGAAGTTGAAGCGTGACGAATGCCAGGTGATGAGCTATCCGCGTCCCGCCGATATCGCACCGCTGAAGGCCGATTCGAACGTCGACATGCCGTCGCAGCCGGGCTTCAACCTGGGCTACCTGGCGTACAACGTGACGCACAAGCCCGTCGACAAGCTCGAAGTGCGTCAGGCGCTCGACATGGCGATCAACAAGAAAGCGATCATCGATTCCGTGTATCAAGGCGCAGGCCAGGCCGCGACGAACCCGATGCCGCCTACGCAATGGTCGTACGACAAGAACCTGAAGATGCCGGCATACGATACGGAAAAGGCCAAGGCACTGCTCGCCAAGGCTGGCTTCCCGAACGGTTTCGACATCACGCTGTGGGCGATGCCCGTGCAGCGCGCGTACAACCCGAACGGCAAACTGATGGCGGAAATGATCCAGGCCGACTGGGCCAAGATCGGCGTGAAGGCGAAGATCGTCACGTACGAATGGGGTGAGTACATCAAGCGCGCGCACGCGGGCGAAGACGACACGATGCTGATCGGCTGGACGGGCGACAACGGCGACCCGGACAACTGGCTCGGTACGCTGCTCGGCTGCGACGCGGTGAACGGCAACAACTTCTCGAAGTGGTGCTACAAGCCGTTCGACGAACTCGTGCAGAAGGGCCGTGAAACGACGGGCCAGGCAGACCGCACGAAGGCGTATGTGCAGGCGCAGCAGATCTTCGCGCAGCAACTGCCGTTCTCGCCGATCGCTCACTCGACGGTGTATCAGCCGGTGAGCAAGAAGGTTGTCGATATGCGCATCGAGCCGCTCGGCTATGCGCGCTTCGACGGCGTAAGCATGAAGTAAATCACGTGATGCGGTGGGCTTCGTTGCCTGCTGCATCCCATACGCAGTACGCTTTTCGTTCGATTAGAAGACTGGTCGAAATGGTCCGGCGACCGGGGTCACGAGCCCTCGTCGCCGGTTGCGTTTTTTCTCACCAAGACCATAGGGACGAACCATGTTCCGATTCGTTTTGCGCCGCATCG
>DASPZL010000362.1:0-8468 GCA_035636295.1 Paraburkholderia sp. | reverse complement strand
GGTGCAGCCCTCCTGGTCGCCGCTATGATTGAGCGGGAACAGCACTTCGGAGCAGAACTTGCCAGCCTCTTCGAGCACCGCGTTGATCGTGTCGGCATCGAGATCCGCGTGCTTCGGCATCTGCTTGATTTCGGCTTCGACGTTGAGCAGTTCGTGCAACACGAATTGCATGTCGCGCAGCGGCGCGGCGTACTGTCCCATGACTCTCTCCAAAGTTTGACAAGAAGCCAGGCCGTTCGCTGAGTCCGTGGTCGGATTCCGCGCCGCTGAATCCGGTGGGTCCGGTGTGTCGGTCCGGTTCGGCGGCCCTGCTAACGGCTTTCGCTTTGATACGAAACAATCAATTTTTCCAGCGCGGCCCACGTGAGACGCACCGCATCCGGCAAGTGCAGGAAGCGCGCGTCGTGATGCAGACCGAGCGTGAAGCTATACAGTTCGAACAGCATCAGCTGCGGATCGGTATCGGCACGCAGATGCCCTTCTTCCACCGCCTGCGAAATCGCACGAGTGAGCGCCGCACGCCAGATCGTCACGCTCGACACCAGTTGCTCACGCACCGGGTTGTCCGCGCGGTCGTCGTATTCAACGGCGCCGCTGATGTAGATGCACCCGGTGGTGACTTCCTGAATGCGCTTCTCGATCCAGCGTGAAATCATGGCGCGCAAGCGCGGCAAGCCACGCGGCTCGCGCAGACTCGGGAAAAACACCTCGTCTTCGAAACGACGGTGGTATTCGCGCACGACTTCGACCTGCAAATCCTCGCGCGACCCGAAATGCGCGAACACACCGCTTTTGCTCATCTGCATGCGCTCGGCCAGAAGCCCAATCGTCAGACCTTCCAGTCCGTCGCGGCTTGCCAGATCGAGTGCTGCGTCGAGAATCGCGGCGCGTGTTTGTTCGCCTTTTCGCATAGCTTTTTTACCGTTCCAATGTGACCGAAAGAAAATCGAACGGCCGTACTATTATTGAGTGCCGCCGTCCGCGAAACAAGGACTTTATTAGAAACCGGTTTCTAACCTGGTTTCAATTCTGCGGCATCCGTCAATCAGAGGAATGAGATTTTTTAGAGGCGTTTGCCTTTTCTTCTGCGTCCAATGTTGTTGCATTGAAGGATACGGATCGTGAGGAGGTTGTGGCGGGCGCGGCCCAGCGCTCGCGCGCGCTGTTTTTGTGCGCAGGAGACATGATGCAGGAAGTGGATCGATCGAAGAAGGGTTTGGCGAGCGGGGGCGGTGCGGAGATGCAGCCGGAAGGGCGCGGTTGGCGGTGCGCCGCGGCGGAGATAGTGCTCAACTGACGAGACTTTGCGGATCAGCCGGCAAGGCGGCGGGCCGGTGCGTCGCTCCGCGCAGTGTGCCTAACACGCCGTGACTCACCAGTTTTATTGAGCGGCGATTATGTGCACGACGAAGCGGCGGGGTCACTCAGAGCGTTCTGAAAGATGTGGTGCGCAAACGCGGCACTAATCGTATCCGCCCACCGTCAGCAGCTTCATCACTGCGCGATAGGTCGTATAGGCGAGCCAGTTGAGCACACGCTCGCCAGCCGGACGCGCGTCGTAACGCGCCTCGTCGATCCGGCGCGAATCCTTGAACGCGACGAGGATCGCTTCGCGCAGCGCGTCGATCGACGGGTCGTTCACCAGCACCACGTTGGCTTCGTTGTTGAGCATCAGGCTCAACGCGTCGAGGTTCGACGAGCCGACCGTTGCCCAGTTCGAATCCACCACGGCGACCTTGCCGTGCAGCATGGTCTTCTCGTACTCGGCGATCTGCACGCCCGCTTTGAGCAACGCGCGGTACAGAAACGGCACCGCGTAATCGAGCGCCTTGAACTCCTTGCGCCCGATGATCAGCTTCACTTCGACGCCGCGCCGCGCCGCCAGCACCAGCGCGCGCCGCAGCTTGCGCCCCGGCATGAAGTACGGGTTGGCGAGCAGCACTTCGCGGCGCGCCTGGCCGATCGCGGTCAGATACGCCTTTTCGATGGCGCGGCGGTTGATCAGGTTATCGCGCGCGACGAAGGCCACGCACGGTTGGCCGCCGGCCCACAGTGCCTCGTTACGGCGACGGCGGCGCCGGCGCAGATCGCCGAGCGACGCGCTGGTCTTCGGGCCGAGATCGGGCTCCAGCGACTCGAGCGGACGATGCCCGAGACGAATCCGCCGCCATTGCAGCTCGAACGCCTGGCTGACGTCCGCGACCACCGGCCCATGCAATTCGACCGCGAAGTCCCAGCGCCGGTAAGGCAGCGTCTCGCCGTTGTTCTCGTAATCGTCGACGATGTTGATGCCGCCGCAATACGCATACTGGTCGTCGATCACTGCCAGCTTGCGGTGCGTGCGCGAAAAGCCGAAGCGGCCGAACAGATGCGGGTTGTAGATGCGATGATCGATGCCGGCAACGGGCCACTCGTTGAACATCGGCAGCCGCGCGGTGCCGATGCCGTCGGTGATCGCGCGCACCTTCACGCCGCGCGAGGCCGCGCGCAGCAGCGCCGCGCTGACTGCCTGGCCGGCGTTGTCATCGCAGAAGATGTAGGTTTCGAGAACCACGTCGTTGCGCGCCGCGTCGATGCGCTCGACCAGCGCGGCGAAGAACTCGTCGCCGGAGCGCAGCAGCTTGACGTCGTTGCCGCTGGTGAAGCGGTAACGTTGCCAATAGCGGCGGCCGAGCAGCGATTGCCGCAGTCGAGCGAAACGGCGCGCGCCGCCGACGCTCACCGGCCCCGCTCCTTGGGGTGTCCATCGACGGGTGCGTCCAGCCGTTCACCAGGCCGGGCACTAAGCCGTCTGGCCTCGAGCCTCTTGGGCAACTGCAAGATCGCATCCGCATTCGACGACGAAAAGCAGCGCGACGCCGCCTCTTCATACGGCAGCCACAGAAACGCCGTATGCTCGCGCGGCGCAAGCGTCACCTCAAGCTGCTCAGGCACCTCCACACTGAACCAATGCTCGGTGTTGTGGATCACGCCTTCAGCATAACGATGCCGGAACTCCGGATAGATCTCGTATTCGATCGAATATTGCCAATCGAACAACGCGCTCTGCGGCACCAGCTTACTGCCGATCGCGATGCCGGTCTCTTCGGCGACCTCGCGCGCGGCCGTCTCGATGAGCGGTTCGTCGAGCTGGTCTTTGGAACCGGTCACCGACTGCCAGAAACCCGCGTGGTCGGCGCGCTCGATCAGCAGCACGTCGAGCGAGGGCGTATGGATGATGACAAGCACGGATTGCGGAATCTTCGGCGGTTTCGGCATGACGTGAAAACTGGGCGCAACGCTTGCGCGCTACATGTCGGTTGACGGTCGAAAGCAGTTGCATCGACTGTAACGCAAAAAACGAAAAAGGCGCATGGGCGCCTTTTTCGTTTCGCTTTTCGTCTACCTCGTGCTGCCGGCTCTCAGGCAGCCTTGGCTCGCGTGTTCAGCTTATGCCTTCGGTTCCGGCGTACGCAGACGGATATGCAACTCGCGCAACTGACGCTCGTCCACTTCGCTCGGGGCCTGCGTGAGCAGACACTGCGCGCGTTGCGTCTTCGGGAACGCAATCACGTCGCGGATCGAATCGGCGCCGGCCATCATCGTGACAATGCGGTCCAGACCGAACGCGATACCGCCATGCGGCGGCGCACCGTATTGCAGCGCGTCGAGCAGGAAGCCGAACTTGGCTTGCGCTTCTTCCGCGTTGATCTTCAGCGCGCGGAACACCTTGCTCTGCACTTCCTCACGATGGATACGCACCGAACCGCCGCCGATTTCCCAGCCGTTCAGCACCATGTCGTAGGCCTTCGCGAGGCAGCGCGCCGGATCCGTTTCCAGATACTCGAGGTGCTCGTCCTTCGGGCTCGTGAACGGGTGATGCGCGGCGACGTAGCGGTTGTCTTCCTCGTCGTATTCGAACATCGGGAAGTCGATCACCCACAACGGCTTCCAGCCGGACTCGACGAGACCGTTGGCCTTGCCGAACTCCGAATGGCCGATCTTCAGACGCAGCGCGCCCAGGCTGTCGTTCACCACCTTCGCACGGTCCGCCGCGAAGAAAATGATGTCGCCGTCTTGCGCGCCGGTGCGCTCGATGATCGCCTTGACCGCTTCGTCGTGCAGGTTCTTGACGATCGGACTTTGCAGACCGTCACGGCCCTTCGCCACTTCGTTGACCTTGATCCACGCGAGACCCTTCGCGCCGTAAATACGCACGAATTCCGTGTAGCTGTCGATATCGCCACGCGAGAGCTCGCCGCCCTTCGGCACGCGGATCGCCGCGACGCGGCCATCTTTCGTGTTGGCCGGCGTGCTGAACACCTTGAAGTCGACGTCTCGCACCGCATCCGTCAAATCCGTGAATTCAAGCTTCACGCGCAGGTCCGGCTTGTCCGAACCGAAGCGGCGCATCGCTTCCGAATACAGCATGACCGGGAATTTCTCGTCCAGCGAAACGCCGATCGTTTCCTTGAACACGTGGCGGATCATCGCCTCGAACAGATCGCGGATTTCCTGTTCCGACAGGAACGAGGTTTCACAGTCGATCTGCGTGAATTCCGGCTGACGGTCGGCGCGCAGGTCTTCGTCGCGGAAGCACTTGACGATCTGGTAGTAGCGATCGAAGTTCGCCACCATCAGCAACTGCTTGAACAGCTGCGGCGACTGCGGCAGCGCGAAGAACTGGCCCGCGTTGGTGCGCGATGGCACGAGGTAGTCGCGCGCGCCTTCCGGCGTGCTCTTGGTGAGCATCGGCGTTTCGATGTCGATGAAGCCTTGCGCGTCCAGATACTTGCGCACTTCGATCGCGACGCGGTAACGCAGACGCAGGTTGTGCTGCATCTGCGGACGGCGCAGGTCGAGTACGCGGTGCGTGAGACGCGTGGTTTCCGACAGGTTGTCGTCGTCGAGCTGGAACGGCGGCGTGATCGACGGGTTCAGGACGATCAGTTCGTGGCACAGCACTTCGATCTTGCCGCTCTTCAACGCGGCGTTCGTCGTGCCTTCCGGACGGCTGCGCACCACGCCCTTGATCTGCAGGCAGAATTCGTTGCGCACGCCTTCGGCGGCCTTGAACATTTCAGCGCGATCCGGGTCGCAGACGACCTGGACGAGGCCTTCACGGTCGCGCAGGTCGATGAAGATGACGCCGCCATGGTCGCGGCGGCGGCTTACCCAGCCGCACAGCGAGACGGTTTGGCCCAGCAGTTCTTCGGTCACCAGACCGCAGTATTCAGATCTCATCGACATGATGTTTGTCTTTCGTTTTGCATTGGTTGAACGGCGCGCCGCAGTTGAACACTGCGTGAAACGCTGCGCGCCGGCATTACAGCGGAGGCTCGACTGTCGTGCGGCGCACCGGCGCCGGCGGCGCGGAAGGCGCCACGACGCCCATCGAGACGATGTACTTGAGCGCGGCGTCGACCGTCATGTCGAGTTCGATCACTTCGCTCCTGGGCACCATCAGGAAAAAGCCGGACGTCGGATTCGGCGTAGTCGGCACATACACGCTGACGTAATCTTCTTTCAGGTGATTGACCACGTCGCCGCCCGGAATGCCGGTCAGAAACGCGATCGTATAGGAGCCGCGGCGCGGATACTCGATCAGCAGCGCTTTGCGAAACGCGTTGCCGCTGCTCGACAGCAAGGTGTCCGATACCTGCTTGACACTGGTGTAGATCGGGCCGACCACCGGAATGTGTGCGACCACGACTTCCCACCACTTCACGAGCTTCTGCCCAATGAAGTTTTGCGTCAACAGCCCGACGACAAAGATGAACGCCAAGGTCAGCACGGCGCCCAAGCCGGGCAGGCGGAAGCCGAATATGCGCTCCGGCTGCCATGCGCGCGGCAGCAGCAACAGCGTCTGGTCCATCGTGCCGATGATCAGGCCGAGCACCCACAGTGTGATGGCCAGAGGCACCAGCACCAGCAGGCCAGTCAGGAACACCGATTTGAGCGTCGTTTTTTTCGTCGTCATGTGTACCGCCAGAAAGCCGCGCGAGCCGGTAAACGGCGCGCGGCGTGTGCGCCGCTCGTTGGAGCGGCAGTCCCACTAGGCGCTGCCGGCACCGCTCGAAGCGGCCGGTGCGGCAGCAGGCGCGGCCGGCGTTGCCGCTGCGCTCGATGAACCGGCTGCGGCCGCGCCGTTGGCCGAAGCCGTGTCGGATTTCGCGCCATCGCCATTCGCGGCCGCGGCGTTCTCGCCCGAGCCGCCATTCGAAGCGGCATTCGCGTCGGGTTTGGCGGGCGCGCCCGCACCGCTATTGCCGCCGCGGAAATCGGTGACGTACCAGCCGGAGCCCTTCAACTGGAAGCCGGCCGCAGTCACCTGCTTGCGAAAGCTGTCTTTCCCGCATTCGGGACACTGCGTCAACTGGGGGTCGCTCATCTTCTGAAGCACGTCCTTCCCGAAGCCGCATGATTCGCAACGATAAGCGTAGATCGGCATGATCTTTTCCCTACTGAAATCTTGTAAACGCTTGCAAAGCCTTGAATTATAGCCGCAAACGATATCCCCTCCCCGGAATTTGGGGACGAGCGCTCGACGCAGCCGCCGTTGGCGGAGATGGGGGCGGCAGCCGCCGATTCAAGTGTGGCCTGAACCGCTTTGGAGCCGCGCCGTGCCGCGCTCAAACGTTGCCTGAGCCGCGCTGAAGTGCAGCGGCGCCGTCGTCAAACCCGGCGGCGCCAGGTTAGCCAGCGCTCACGTCCGGCAAAGACGGGAATCGAATCGTTCACGGCTTCGTCTTCGATCAGGTCGAAATTGGGCGCGAGGAGCGCGTTCAATTCGTCACGCTCCATGCCGAACGGCGGCCCTTTCGGCGTCGCCCCGATAAAGAAGAAACCGGCCAGCAGCGCGCCCGCAGGCAACAGTTCTGCCACCCGTTGCGCATAGTCGGCACGGCGCGCCGGCGGCAACGCGCAAAGGAACGCACGCTCGTAGATCCATGCGGGCTTGAACGGCGGTTCATAGGCGAAGAAATCAGCCTGTTCGACGAGGTGCGCATGCTGCTCACCCAACTGCGCATGCGCGGCTGCGACGGCGGCGTGCGAAAAATCGATCGCCCGCACGGGGTTGCCGCGCTCGGCCAGCCAGAGCGCTTCGTAAGCACTGCCGCAACCTGGAATCAGCACGGCCGCGCCGCTGTGGCGGGCTGCGAACGACTGAAACGCGGACGGCACGCCCGCCTGATCCCACGGCGTGTGATGACGCTCGAAACGCTCGTCCCAGAACGCCGGCGAGTCGGGATCGCGGGTCGCAAAGTCGGAGGCGGAAGGTTGCGTTGGGTCGCTCATGGGATGCCTCATCTGAATCTGAATCTGAATCTGAATCTAGACTTGGACCTGAAGCCGAATCGGGGTCAACCGCCGTAGGCGAACGCCAGAAACGCCCGCGCCAATACCGCGCCGACGCCGACCGCCACGCCGAACAGCAGCAAGCCTTGCAGCAACCGGTTCGTGCGTTTCTGCTCGAGCAGAATCTGGCGAATCATGTCGTCGTTCATGCCGCGAGCGTTGTCGTGACGCTCAGCGAGTACGTGATGGATCAGGCGCGGCAACTGCGGCAGTGTCTTGCTCCACTGCGGCGCCTCGATTTTCAGGCGCTCGTACCAGCCGCGCAGGCCGATCTGCTCGTTCATCCAGCGTTCGAGATAGGGCTTCGCGGTCTTCCACAGATCCAGTTCCGGATCGAGCGAGCGGCCGAGCCCTTCCACGTTCAGCATGGTTTTTTGCAGCAGCACCAGTTGCGGCTGAATCTCGACGTTGAAGCGGCGCGAGGTCGAAAAAAGGCGCATCAGCACCTGGCCCAGCGAAATATCTTTCAGCGCACGGTCGAAATACGGCTCGCAGACGGCGCGGATCGCGCTTTCCAGTTCCTCGACGCGGGTGGTCGGCGGCACCCAGCCCGACTCGAGGTGCAACGTGGCGACGCGATGGTAGTCGCGCTTGAAGAACGCGAGGAAGTTCTGCGCCAGATAGTTCTTATCGAAGTCCGACAGCGCGCCGATGATGCCGAAATCGAGCGCGATATAGCGCCCGAAGTGCGCCGGATCGAGGCTCACCTGAATATTGCCGGGGTGCATGTCGGCATGAAAAAAACCGTCGCGGAACACCTGGGTAAAGAAGATTTCCACGCCTTCGCGCGCCAGCTTCGGAATGTCGACGCCCGCCGCGCGCAGCGTTTCCACCTGGCTGATCGGCACGCCGACCATGCGCTCCATCACCAGCACCGTGGGCGTGCAGAACTCCCAGTACATCTCCGGCACCAGCAGCAGATCGAGCCCGGCGAAATTGCGCCGCAGCTGGCTGCCGTTGGCCGCCTCGCGCATCAGATCGAGCTCGTCGTGCAGGTATTTATCGAATTCGGCAACCACTTCGCGCGGCTTCAGGCGCTTGCCGTCGGCCCACAGGCGCTCGGCCCACACGGCGATGTCGCGCAGCAACGCGAGGTCGGAGTCGATTACCGGCAGCATGTTCGGCCGCAG
>DASPZL010000361.1:0-4950 GCA_035636295.1 Paraburkholderia sp. | reverse complement strand
TGCTCGTGCATCCCGAAGTGAGCGCCCTGTCGTTTGTCGGTTCGACGCCGATTGCCGAGTACATCTACACGGAAGGCACGAAGCACGGCAAGCGCGTGCAGGCCTTGGGCGGTGCGAAGAATCACCTGGTGGTGATGCCGGACGCGGATCTCAACCAGGCTGTCGATGCATTGATCGGCGCGGCATACGGTTCGGCGGGCGAGCGCTGCATGGCGATTTCGGTGGCTGTCGCAGTCGGACATATCGCCGACGAATTGATCGAACGGCTCACCCCGCGCGTGAAGAGCCTGAAGATTCTCAACGGCATGGAATCGGCGGCCGAGATGGGGCCGCTGGTGACGGCCGCGCATCGCGAGAAGGTGACGGGGTATATCGAAGCCGGTGTCGCGGCGGGCGCGAAGCTGGTGGTCGACGGACGAGGTCATCAGGTGGCCGGGCATGAGAAGGGCTTCTTTCTCGGCGGCACCTTGTTCGACGATGTCTCGACCGATATGAAGATTTATCGCGAGGAGATTTTCGGACCAGTGCTGTGCGTGGTGCGGGTGCCGGATTTTGCTTCCGCGGTGGAGCTCATCAACGCGAACGAGTTCGCCAACGGCGTGTCGTTGTTTACCTCCGACGGCGGCGTCGCACGGGCTTTCTCGCGCCAGATCCAGATTGGCATGGTGGGGATCAACGTGCCGATTCCCGTGCCGATGGCGTGGCATTCCTTTGGCGGGTGGAAGAAGTCGCTGTTCGGCGACCATCACGCCTATGGCGAGGAAGGCGTGCGGTTTTATACGCGCTATAAGAGCATCATGCAGAGGTGGCCCGACAGCATCGCGAAGGGTGCTGAGTTCACGATGCCGGTAGCCAAATAGTTCAGGACGTTTGCCTTCGGCGGCGCTATTCTCGTGGCACGCCGAAGGAACTGTAGAAACAGGCGCCGCAGGTGTACAGAATCAAAGCGCCTTGCAGAGAAAAAAGATTAGGAGACGAAACGATGAGCTACACCGGAAGCACGCCTTCGGCTACCCGGCGCCTGGAAGGCGAATTCGATTACATCATCGTAGGCGCCGGCACGGCGGGTTGCGTGCTCGCCAATCGCCTGACCGAAGATCCCGAAATCCAGGTGCTGCTGCTCGAAGCCGGCGGCAAAGACGACTACCACTGGATTCACGTGCCGGTCGGCTACCTCTACTGCATCGGCAATCCCCGCACGGACTGGCTCTATAAAACCCAGTCCGAACCCGGCCTCAACGGTCGCGTGCTTGCATATCCACGCGGGCGCGTATTAGGCGGCAGTTCGTCCATCAACGGCATGATCTACATGCGTGGTCAGCGCGAAGACTACGACGAATGGGCCCGCATGACCAACGACGCTTCGTGGTCGTGGAACTCGGTCCTGCCGATCTTCAAACGCAGCGAGGACCACCACGCCGGCGCGAACGAATCGCATGGCGCCGGCGGACCGTGGCGCGTCGAAAAACAACGGCTGAAATGGAAAATCCTCGAGGAGTTTTCGCACGCCGCGCAACAGGCCGGCATACCCGCCACCGATGACTTCAATCGCGGCGACAACAGCGGCGTCGGCTACTTCGACGTCAATCAGAAACGCGGCATTCGCTGGAACGCATCGAAAGCGTTCCTGCGCCCCGCGCTCAAGCGGCCGAATCTCACGGTCATCACCGGCGCGCACACGCAGCGCGTCGTATTCGAAGGACGCCGCTGCACCGGCGTCGAATATCGCGGCGAGAACACCGACTATCTCGCCAAGGCTCGCTGCGAAGTGATCCTCAGCTCGGGCGCGGTCAATTCGCCGCAATTGCTCGAACTGTCCGGCATCGGCAACGGCGCGCGTCTGCAAAATCTGGGCATCGAGATCGTGAACGATCTGCGCGGCGTCGGCGAAAACTTGCAGGATCATCTGCAATTGCGGATGGCTTATCAGGTCGACGGCGTGCGCACGCTCAACACCGCGTCCGCGCATTGGTGGGGCAAGCTCATGATCGGCGTGCAGTACGCGCTGTTTCAAAGCGGCCCGATGTCGATGTCGCCGTCGCAACTCGGCGCGTTCGCCAAATCCGATCCGGACGATCGCTCGCTCACGCGCCCCGACCTCGAGTATCACGTGCAGCCGCTCTCGCTCGATCGCTTCGGCGAGCCGCTGCATCGCTTCAATGCGTTTACGGCTTCGGTGTGTCACTTGCGGCCGACTTCGCGCGGCAGCATTCACATCGAATCGGCAGATGCTTCGGCACCGCCGTTGATCGCGCCGAACTATCTGTCCACCGATCACGACCGGCATGTCGCCGCCAACGCGCTGCGTCTCACGCGCCGCATCGCTGCGGCGCCCGCGCTCGCGCGCTATCGGCCGCGGGAAATTTTGCCGGGCATCCAGTATCAGACGGAGGAAGAACTTCAGCAGGCCGCGGGCGCGGTCGGCACGACCATCTTTCATCCGGTCGGCACCTGCCGCATGGGCACGAGCGACGATCCGGGCGCCGTGGTCGACAACCGGCTACGAGTTATCGGTGTTGACGGCTTGCGCGTCGTCGACGCATCCGTCATGCCGACCATCACGTCGGGCAACACCAATTCGCCCACGTTGATGATCGCGGAGCGCGCGAGCGACATGATCCGCGAAGATCGCCGCGCGCGTGTGGCCGGCAGCGTGGCGGCACAAACCAGCGCTGCGCCGTCGATGTCCGCCGTGTGACAGAGGAGGCGGGGCGCCTGCCGCACGCACGGCCCGCTGCGTGTATCGGACGGCGTCTCGCGGTCATGAACACGCACAAGCGCGCATGAGCGGTCATCGATCACGCAACAAGCAAACATCAGCCATACGCGAGACAGGCGTCATCCACTAAGTGCAAATCCCAATGAATGCGCTGCATCATTGGCGCGACAATGGCAGCCATGCTGCGTGCCGCCCATGGATTACCGTCCGGATTGGTGCAGCACGCCAACGAGCGGCACGGGGTGCCGCCGTCATAAAAAAGTCGCGCAGGGATTCGCGCGTAAGATCGTAATGCTTCGCCTTACTCCGTATGGAAGGGAACATGATTCTCGGCGATACGATTCTCGAAACGCGGGGCCTCACCCGCGAGTTCAAAGGCTTCATCGCCGTGAACGGGGTGAACCTGCGCGTGCGCCGTGGCTCGATCCATGCGCTGATCGGGCCCAATGGGGCAGGCAAGACCACCTGCTTCAATCTGCTCACCAAATTTCTCGAACCCACCGCGGGTCAGATCGTCTTTAACGGCGTCGACATTACCCGTGAGCGTCCGGCGCAGATCGCGCGCCGCGGCATCATCCGGTCATTTCAGATTTCCGCTGTGTTTCCGCATCTGACAGCATTGCAGAATGTGCGTATCGGTTTGCAGCGCTCGCTCGGCACCGCGTTTCATTTCTGGAGGAGCGAGCGCACGCTGCGCCAGCTCGATGACCGCGCAATGGATTTGCTCACCCAGGTCGGATTGACCGATTTCGCCGATGTATTGACCGTCGAGCTTTCATACGGCCGCAAGCGCGCGCTGGAAATCGCCACCACGCTCGCGATGGAGCCGGAACTGATGCTGCTCGACGAACCGACGCAAGGCATGGGCCACGAAGACGTCGACCGCGTCACGGCGCTGATCAAAAAAGTATCGAGCGGCCGCACGATTCTGATGGTCGAGCACAATATGAACGTGATCGCCGGTATCTCCGATACGATCACCGTGCTGCAACGTGGCGAAGTGCTCGCCGAAGGCAGCTACGCCGAAGTGTCCAAGAATCCGCTCGTGATGCAAGCCTACATGGGCAGCGCCGACGCGGCGCTCGCCGGAGCCCACGCATGAATACGATTGCCGAGCGCGAAAGCCTCGAAGTGAGCGACACCGGCGGTGGCGCCCCCGCGCTGGAGATCACCGGTTTGCAGGCGTGGTACGGAGAATCCCATATTCTGCACGGCGTCGATCTGACGGTGAACCGTGGCGAAGTCGTCACGCTGCTCGGCCGCAACGGCGCCGGCCGCACCACGACGCTGCGCGCCATCATGGGGCTGACCGGCCGGCGCACTGGTTCGATCCGCATTGGCGGACGCGAAACCATCAATCTGCCCACGCATCGCATCGCGCATTGCGGCATTGGTTATTGCCCGGAAGAGCGCGGTATTTTTTCGAGTCTCTCGTGCGAGGAAAATCTGCTGCTGCCGCCGCCCGTCGGCGACAAGGCGCACATGATGTCGCTCGAGGAAATCTATTCGATGTTCCCGAATCTGCAGGAACGCCGCATGAGCCAGGGCACGCGGCTCTCGGGCGGCGAACAGCAGATGCTGGCCGTCGCGCGCATCCTGCGCACCGGCGCGAGCTTGCTGCTGCTCGACGAAATTTCGGAGGGGCTCGCCCCCGTTATCGTGCAGGCGCTCGCGCGCATGATCGTCACGCTCAAGGCGCGCGGCTATACGGTCGTGATGGTCGAACAGAATTTCCGTTTTGCGGCACCACTTGCCGATCGCTTCTATGTGATGGAGCACGGCGCGATTGTCGAGCACTTCGGGGCGAGTGAACTCGAAAGCAAGATGCCGGTGCTGCATGACTTACTAGGCGTATAGAAATACGCCCGATTGCCTCTGATAACCACAAGCGAAGAAACCAGGAGACAGGAATGAAAAGAAACCCACTCGCGCGGCTTGCCACACTCTGTTTCGCGGTTGCCGCCGGCGCCGCTTTCACGACGGGCACGGCGCTTGCGGCTGACGATGCGGTGAAGATCGGTTTCGTCACCGACATGTCCGGCCTGTATGCGGATATCGACGGGCAGGGCGGCCTCGAGGCGATCCGCATGGCGGTGGCGGACTTCGGCGGTAAGGTCAACGGCAAGCCGATCTCGGTGGTCTACGCCGATCACCAGAACAAGGCGGATATCGCGGCGTCGCGCGCACGCGAGTGGTTCGATCGCGACGGCGTCGATCTGCTGATCGGCGGC
>DASPZL010000360.1:0-4134 GCA_035636295.1 Paraburkholderia sp. | reverse complement strand
ATCACTCATTGCGCATCAAAACCATCCGAACCGTTCTCGGCGCGACACTCGCCGCGACCCTGGCGCTCAGCGCCGCAGCGGCGACCGCAGCGACCGCGCAGCCGCTCGGCATCGCCTTCGTCTACCTCGGCAATCCGGGCGACGCCGGCTGGACCTATGCGCATGAACAGGGCGTGAAAGAAGTCGAGGCGAAGTTCGGCGACAAGATCAAGGTGACGCGCGTCGAGAACGTGCCGGAGTCGGCGGATTCGGAGCGCGTGTTTCGCGATCTGGCGTCCAAGGGCAACAGGATCGTGGTGGGCTCGAGCTTCGGCTTCCAGGACTTCGAGCTGAAGGTCGCGAAGGACTTTCCGGACGCGGTGTTCGAACACGCGACCGGCTACAAGAAAGCGGCCAATTTCGCCACCTATGACGTGCGCACCTATCAGAGCGCGTATCTCGCCGGTCTCGTCGCCGGCTATACGACCAAGTCGAACACGCTCGGCTTTGTCGGCTCAGTGCCGGTGCCGGAGGTGGTGCGCAACATCAACGCGTTCACGATGGGTGCGCGCTCGGTCAACCCGAAGGCGCGCGTGAAGGTGGTATGGATCAACAGCTGGTTCGATCCGGGCCTCGAAAAGCAGGCGGCGGAAACGCTGATCGGCCAGGGCGCGGACGTGCTGATTCAGAACACCGATTCGGCCGCGACGATGCAGACCGCCGAGCAGAAGAAGGTGCATGCCTTCGGCTGGGACTCCAACATGAAGAAGTTCGGTCCGAACGCACAACTGGGCGCATGCGTGAGCAACTGGGGCGTGTACTACACGCATCTGGTGCAGCAGGTGATAGCGGGCACGTGGAATAACACGCCGGTGTGGTGGGGGCTGAAAGAGAAAGCGATCGACCTCGCGGACATCAACACCGAGGCGGTTTCGCCGGTAGCGCAAAAGGCGTTGAGCCAGAAGCGCGAGGACATCATCTCCGGCAAGTTCAATCCGTTCGCCGGTCCGATCGCGGATCAGTCCGGTGCGGTGAAAGTCGCCGCCGGCAAGTCGCTGAGCGATGCGGAGCTGCTGCGGTTGAACTGGTTCGTGCAGGGCGTGGACGGTTCGCTGCCGAAGTAACCGATTGATTGGCTAGCCTGACTGACTATTATCAAGGGAGATCGCCCGTGAGCCTTACCGTCTCGACCGGGGCCGCCGCAACGGCGGCCGGCTATCCGCCGCAGGGTTTGACGCCAACGCATGAGCAGATCGTGCGGCATCTGCGGCATTCGAGCCGGGTGGCCGAGCGGGCGACGTTGCTGGGGCATCATCCGTTCGGCGCGGTGCTGGTCGGCCCGGATCAGGAAACCGTGCTGATGGAGCAGGGCAATGTCGACACGGTGAATCACGCCGAGTCGGTGCTGGCTCGCGTGGCGGCGTTGAACTTCACACCCGAGTACCTGTGGAGCTGCACGTTGTACACGTCGGTCGAGCCGTGCTGCATGTGCGCCGGGACGATGTATTGGGCCAACATCGGCCGGGTCGTGTTCGGCATGACCGAGAAGCGGTTGCTCGAGGCGACCGGCGACCATGCCGAGAATCCGACCATGAGCGTGGATTGCCGGTATGTCTTCGATCATTGCCAGAAGCCGGTCGAGGTGATCGGGCCGGTGGCGGAGGTGGAAAGTGAAGTGATGGAGGTTCAGCGCAGGTTCTGGAACGGCAGATAGCGGTTCTTCTTCGTCTTCACGCGCAAGCAAGCCGCCCTATTGCTCAGAGTCCGCCCGCACCTGCGTTTGCGTCGGCGCCAACATGGCGACGCCGCAGAACCAGTCGCCACCGTGCGGCTTGTATTGCCACTGGCTGCCCTTCTCCTTGAGCACGGTCGAACACTGCTCATTCACCACGATCCCAGGATTTGCCGCCGTGCATTGAAGCATCGCGGTTTCGGTCTGTTGCGCGGCCGGCATCGGCGGTTTGCGCTGAGTGTCCGGTTCGGCGGGCGCGACCGGCGCTCCCGTTTGCATGCTTTCGATCAGCCGCCGCAGTTCCTCGATACGCGTCGAGTACCACGTCCCCAGACAGTCGGCATCGCGGCAATTCGCTTCCCGCCACACCCACTTGCTGTCGCTGTCGTTGAGAAAGGCACGCCGGTTGACGACTCTGCGCCGCGCTTTCCAGTACAGTTGCCCTAACGTGTCGTCGAGCTTCGAGAGCGCGGGATCGTTGCAGATTATTTTCTCGGCGAGCGAGCGTCCCTTGGTGCAGTCGAAGCTGGTGGCGTGGGCGGGCAGATGCGTGAACGTCAGCGCGGCGATAAGGAGTGGGCGGAAGATTTGCATGGCGGTCCCGGCAGAGCAAGGGTTTTTCATGCAATGGATGATCGGCCGAGTCGCTTGCATACAGATGCCCGAAAAACGCGTGACTTCGGGTGGGTGATTACCAAATCTTGCGCGGGGCGGCGGCGGGTCCTGGTCCCCGCCACGCCTCGAGCGTCAGGAATCGGAATTAAATGCGCACCGGGTTCGCGTAAACCCCAGTGTGCCGCCTACACTAAAGTGCCGATGTTCGGTGGGGGGGGCCTATATGACCTGCGAAGCGACATCAGACAACACGATGGGAGCAACGCCTGAAAGCACCTGCTATCGGCCGGATCTGGCCGAGGAGGTGTTGGCGTCGGAGCGCGCCGTGTTACGGCTGATCACCGGCAACACGCCGCTGCCGGAATTGCTCGATGAAGTATGCCGTCGCGCGGAAGCGCTGCTTGGCGAAGGCGCGTCCTGTTCGATTCTTCTACTGGACGCCGACGGCCTGCACGCCAGGCTGGGCGGCGCGCCGTCGCTGCCGGCGCATTTCAGTGCGGCGATCGACGGCGTCGAGATCGGCCCGCAAACGGGGTCGTGCGGCACCGCGATGTACGAGCGGCGCCTCGTCGTCGTCGAAAACATCGAAACCGATCCGCTGTGGGCGGACTACCGGCATCTCGCGTTGCCGCTCGGTTTGCGCGCGTGCTGGTCGGTGCCGTTTGAAAACGATGCCGGCGTCGTGCTCGGCGCGTTCGCGGTGTATTACCGCGCAACGCGCCGTCCGAGCGGAGAGGAAGAAGCGATGCTGCGCGACATCGGCCGCAGCGTCGGCCTCGCCGTCCATCACGACGCCATGGCGCGGCGCCTCGCGCACAGCGAGGAACATCACCGGCTGGTGGTCGATCATCTGAACGAGGGCATCGTCGTGCAGTCGCGCTCGGGCATGGTGCTGGCCTGCAATCCGAGCGCGCAGCGCATTCTGCGCGCGAGTCCGCAGATCGTCGGCCGCAGTATCCGGACCGTGATGGTGCGCGCGTATCACGAGGACGGCTCGCCGATGAGCGAGGCCGAGCGCCCGACCGTGCAGGTGCTGGCGACCGGCAAGCCGACGCTCGGCGTCACGATCGGAGTGGAACTGGTCGATGGCGACGTCGTCTGGATCACGGAGAACATCGTGCCGATCGTCAAGCCGGGCGAGAGCGAACCCGGTTCGGTGCTGATCTCCTTCACCGACATCGGCCCGGTGCGCGAGGCGCAACGGCAGCTCAAGTTCCTCGCCACCCGCGATCCGCTCACCGGCCTTTACAACCGCGCTTATCTGACCGAGCGCATGCGCGATCTGTTCGCGCCGGCCGGATCGGCCGGCACCGGCGAGCTGGCGAGCGTGGCCGTGCTGTTCGTCGATCTGGACGGATTCAAGAAGGTCAACGATACGGCGGGTCACGAGGCCGGCGACGCGCTGCTGTGCAGCGTGGCGGAGCGGCTGTCGGCGTGTGTCGGGCGCGACGACACGCTCGCGCGCGTGGGCGGCGACGAATTCGTGATCGTGGTCAGCGCTTACGAGAATACCGGCCACCTGATCGGATTCGCGCACCGCATCCTCGACATGATCGCGGTGCCGTTCGCGGTGGCGGGCAACGAGTACTATCTGGGCGCGTCGATCGGCATCAGCCTCTTTCCGGAAGACGGCCAGGACGTGGCCACGCTGATGCGCAACGCCGATTCGGCGATGTATCACGCGAAGCAGCGCGGCCGCAACAACTTCCAGTTCTTCACCGCGGAGCTGAATCAGCATCTGCAACGCCGCTTCACGATCGAGCAGTCGTTGCGGCGCGCGCTCGCCGCCGGCGAACTGAGCCTCGTGT
>DASPZL010000359.1:0-10648 GCA_035636295.1 Paraburkholderia sp. | reverse complement strand
TCGGACGGCGTTTATCAGCAGGACGGTTGCGACGTCGAGCGCAACGGCATCAGTCAGGCCGGCGACGTGGCGGCAACCATCAGCTACATGTCGAAGCAGCCGTACGTGGACGCGGCGCACATCGTGGTGGCCGGCACCTCGCACGGCGGTCTCGCGACGATGGCCTACGGCACCGAAGCCGCGCCGGGCGTGCGGGCGCTGATCAATTTCTCGGGCGGTTTGCGGCAGGACGCGTGCGGCGGCTGGCAGGCCAATCTGACGCGCGCATTCGGTGCGTACGGTGAAAAGACCAAGGTGCCGTCGCTGTGGATGTACGGCGATAACGATTCGGTCTGGACCGCGCCGCTGGTGGCAGGCATGTACACCGCGTATGCCGGGCACGGCGCGAACGTCAAGCTGGTGGATTTCGGCAATTATAAGAACGACGCGCATCGGTTGGTGGGCGACCGCGACGGCGTGCATGTGTGGTGGCCGGCTGTCGAGGCTTTCCTTGCCGGCGTGGGTATGCCCACGGGCGTGCAGTATCGCGTGTCCGATCCTTCGTTGCCGAAGGCGAGCGGGTTTGCCACTGTCGATGCGGTGGATGCGGTGCCGTTCGTCGATGAAGCCGGGCGCAACGGGTATCGGAATTTCCTGCATCAGTATCCCAGCCGGGCTTTTGCCGTGTCGGATACGGGTGCGTGGTCGTGGGCCGAAGGCGGCGACGATCCGATGTCGGTGGCGATTGCCAATTGCCAGAAGCAGAGTTCGGCGCCTTGCCGGTTGTATGCGGTGGATAACGCCGTTGTGTGGGGGGCGGGGTCTACGCAGACGGCTGATCGCGGCTCTTCCGCTGGCGGCGCTGAAGGCAAGCACGCTATCGCCAGCCGGGAGTGATCACGGATCGCCCGGATCACGTAGTGCCTGAAAGTCTCGTCAAAGGCGCGTCACGCCATTCCCCCAACGCGTCGCGCACCTCATCGACAACAGCCTCCCACTCGCCTGGCTGACGCTGCCTGAACAGGCGCATCGACGGATACCACGGGCTGTCCGCTCGATCCAGCATCTAGCGCCAGTCCGCCTGCGCGGGCACGAGCACCCACACCGGAAGTCCTGCCGCGCCGGCGAGATGCGCAACCGACGTATCGACTGTAATCAGCAAATCGAGTGCTTGAAGCGCGGCCAGCGTATCCGCGAAGTCGTTAAACAGTGGGCCCAGCGCGTGCACGTGCTGCGGTTGCAGAGCCAATATCCGTTCATATTCGACAATAGCCTCGGACAGACGTTTTTCGGCGAAATACGCGTCAGCGCGCGCGACGAGAGCCTATATCAACGTGACCGTTTTCGCGTCCGTCAGGGATCGCGCGCCGTGCGGCTCGGCCTTTTTGCACTTTAACGCGGGGCATGTTTTATTTTTAAATTCCCAATGAGCGATCGCAACGGCGCACATGTGCGACGACGTTTCAGCGCCGACGGTCCACGCACTGCCGCTGCGATTATTCGTAATACTTGCGCCTGGATAGATCGGGCAAGCAGGGCCATCAAGACAATCTATTTACTTGCGGGAAATTTCAGCGGAGTGCAGTCAACAACTAGCCGCTCCAATGCGCGGAAAGCTCAATTCAAGTGCCGCGCGGGCTATCCTTGGCCGCCAAACCCAATTCCCGCCCACAAGGCCCAACTACTTTGCCGTCGTCAACTCCGTCGATCAGCGACGTTTACAACGAAACTGAAACCAGCTGCATCGAACAGCTTCAAACCCCGGCGCCGCAAGCAAAAATCCGACTCGAGCCCCTAGTGCACAGCGCGAAATAAACCGCTAATCTCGACCCCGCACGCATCGCCAATGCCGCGCGCAGCGCAAGGAAACGGCCCTCCAAAGCCCCGCGCAGCGGTAAAAAAGCACCTTGGAGTACCCCTTTTGGAAAACTCAGCAGCACAATCAGCATCGCGGGAAGACTGGATCGCCCGCAGCCTGCGCGCCGTCTGGCACCCCTGCACGCAGATGAAGCACCACGAGCGCCTGCCGCTCATTCCCGTCGCGCGCGGACAAGGCGCGTGGCTTTACGATCGCGCCAACCAGCGTTATCTGGACGCCATCAGCTCCTGGTGGGTCAATCTGTTCGGCCACGCGAACCCGCGCATCAATGCGGCACTGAAAGACCAGCTCGACACGCTCGAACACGCGATGCTCGCGGGCTGCACGCACGAACCGGCCATCGAACTCGCGGAGCGCCTCGGCGCGCTCACCGGCAATACGCTCGGCCACGCGTTCTTCGCGTCCGACGGCGCGTCCGCCGTCGAAATCGCGCTGAAGATGAGCTTTCACTCGTGGCGCAATCGCGGGTTCACCGACAAACAGGAATTCGTCTGCCTCGCCAACAGCTATCACGGCGAGACCATCGGCGCGCTCGGCGTCACCGACGTCGCACTCTTCAAGGACGCCTACGATCCGTTGATCCGCCACGCGCACGTCGTCGCGTCGCCTGATGCGCGCCTCGCACGAGACGGCGAGACCGCCGCCGACCTCGCGCGCCGCGCGCTCGATCACGTTCGCTCGCTGTTCGAAGCGCGCGCCACCAAAATCGCCGCGCTGATCGTCGAGCCGCTCGTGCAATGCGCGGCCGGCATGGCGATGCACGACGCGTCGTATATCGCCGGATTGCGCGCGTTGTGCGATCAGTACGGCGTGCATTTGATCGCCGATGAAATCGCCGTCGGTTGCGGACGCACCGGTACGTTCTTCGCGTGCGAGCAAGCGGGCATCTGGCCGGACTTTCTGTGTCTGTCGAAAGGCATTAGCGGCGGTTATCTGCCGCTCTCGATCGTGCTGTCGCGCGATGAAATCTTCGAGGCCTTCTATCACGACGACACCGCGCGCGGCTTCCTGCATTCGCATTCCTACACCGGCAATCCGCTCGCGTGCCGCGCGGCGCTCGCCACGCTCGATCTGTTCGCGAGCGACAACGTCCTCGCCGTCAATGCGCAAAAGTCCGCGAAACTGAAGGCCGCGCTCGCGTCGCTAGCCGAGCATAAGCAGGTGCGCAATCTGCGCCAGTGCGGCACGATCTTCGCGTTCGACGCGGTGATCGACGACGCTCAGCATGCCAGAACGTTCTCGCGCCGCTTCTTCGAAAACGCCTTGCAACGCGAACTGCTGCTGCGCCCGATTTCGACTACCGTGTATCTGATGCCGCCGTACATTCTCGACGACGAAGAACTCGCGCTGCTCGCCTCGCGCACTCGCGAGACCTTCGAAGCCACGCTCGCGGAGGCATGCTAATGCATCTGCTCGACACACTCGCGCAAGGCCTGAAGGAAATCGACGAACGCGGCCTGCGCCGTCGCCGCCGCACCGCCGACACGCCGTGCGCCGCGCACATGACGGTGGACGGCCGCGAGATTATCGGCTTCGCCAGTAACGACTACCTCGGCCTCGCCGCGCATCCGCAACTGATCGCCGCGATCGCCGAAGGCGCGCAGCGTTACGGCGCGGGCAGCGGCGGTTCGCATCTGCTCGGCGGTCACTCGCGCGCGCATGCGCAACTCGAAGACGACCTCGCGGAATTCGCCGGCGGTTTCGTCGGCAATGCGCGCGCGCTCTACTTCAGCACCGGTTACATGGCGAACCTCGCCACGCTCACCGCGCTCGCGGGCCGCGGCACGACGCTTTTCTCCGACGCGTTGAATCACGCCTCGCTGATCGACGGCGCGCGCCTGTCTCGCGCCGACGTGCAGATCTACCCGCACTGCGATACGCAAGCGTTGAGCGCGATGCTCGACGCTTCCGATGCGGACGTCAAAGTGATCGTCTCCGATACCGTGTTCAGCATGGACGGCGATATCGCGCCGCTGTCGCGCCTGCTCGAACTTGCTGAACAATACGGCGCGTGGCTGATCGTCGACGACGCGCACGGTTTCGGCGTGCTCGGTCCGCAAGGCCGCGGTGCGATCGCGCAAGCCGCGCTGCGCTCGCCGAACCTGATTTCGATCGGCACGCTCGGCAAGGCGGCGGGCGTATCGGGCGCATTCGTCGTCGCGCATGGGACCGTGATCGAATGGCTCGTGCAGCGCGCGCGTCCTTATATTTTCACCACGGCGTCGGTGCCTGCCGCCGCGCATGCGGTGTCGGCGAGTTTGCGCATCATCGGTGGCGACGAAGGCGATGCGCGACGTGCGCATCTTCAGCAACTGATCGAACGCACGCGTGCGATGCTGAAAGCCACGCCGTGGGTTCCGGTCGATTCGCACACCGCCGTGCAGCCGCTGATCATCGGCGCGAACGAAGCCACGCTCGATATCGCCGCCACGCTCGACCGCGCGGGTCTATGGGTGCCGGCGATTCGTCCGCCGACCGTGCCCACCGGTACGTCGCGTTTGCGCATTTCGCTCTCCGCCGCGCACTCGCAAGCGGATCTGGACCGGCTCGAAGCGGGCTTGCAACAAGCGGGGGCGAAAGCGGCATGAGTCCAGCGCTGTCTCTCTTCGTTACCGGCACCGATACGGAAATCGGCAAGACGTTCGTCTCTTCGGCGCTATTGCGCGGCTTCGTTCGCGAAGGCCTGCAAGCCGCCGCGATGAAGCCGATCGCCGCGGGCGCATTCGAACTCAACGGCGTACCGCATAACGACGACGCGGATCAACTCGACGCCGCATCGAGCGTCTTGCTGCCGTCCGAAATTCGCACGCCCTATCTTCTGAAGGAACCGGCCGCGCCGCACATCGCGGCCGCGCTGGAAAACGTCACGTTCGATATCGAGCACATCGTCGCTTGTCATGCCGAGGCAGTGAAGCGCGCGGATATCGTCGTTGTGGAAGGCGTCGGCGGTTTTCGCGTGCCGTTGACCGCGACGCAGGACACCGCCGATCTCGCCGTCGCCTTGAAGCTGCCGGTGGTGCTCGTGGTCGGCATGCGTCTCGGCTGCATCAGCCATGCGCTGCTCACCGCCGAAGCGATCGCCGCGCGCGGACTGACGCTTGCCGGCTGGGTGGCGAACCGCGTCGATCCGCACATGACGTTCCCCGACGAAAACATCGCGTCGATCCGCGAGCACTTCGCGCGCGAACACGACGCGCCCTTGCTCGGCATCGTGCCGCATCTGAGCCCGGCTTCGCCCGAACTCGCGGCGGATCAGCTCGACATCCACCGACTCTTGCAGACGCTGCGCCACGCGCAGCGCTGATCAACATCACATCCATCCATGAGGATTGACGACATGACGCAACTGAACATCGCTCCGGCGCCAGCCGACACGGCAGCCGCCAACAATAACGCCAACAACGCCGCAATGGACAGCAAGCCGGTCGCGCGCTGGCGCGTCGCCGACATCGTCGCGTTATACGAACTGCCGTTCAACGACCTGATGTTCCGCGCGCAGCAAACGCATCGCGAGCATTTCGATGCGAACACCGTGCAACTGTCGACGCTGCTGTCCATCAAGACTGGCGGCTGCGAGGAAGATTGCGCGTACTGTCCGCAGTCGGTGCATCACGACACGGGCTTGCAAGCCGACAAGCTGATGCCGGTCGACGAAGTCCTGGCCGCCGCGCGCGTCGCCAGGGAAAACGGCGCGACGCGCTTTTGCATGGGCGCCGCGTGGCGCAATCCGAAAGACCGCCACCTCGAACCGATCAAGGACATGATCCGCGGCGTGAAGGCAATGGGGCTCGAGACCTGCGTGACGCTCGGCATGCTGGAGACGCACCAGGCGCAAGGTCTGCGCGAAGCGGGCCTCGACTACTACAACCACAACCTGGACACGTCGCCGGAGTTCTACGGCCAGATCATTTCGACGCGCACGTATCAGGACCGTCTCGACACGCTCGAACGCGTGCGCGACGCGGGCATCAACGTGTGCTGCGGCGGCATCGTCGGTCTGGGTGAGTCGCGCCGCGAGCGCGCCGGCCTGATCGCGCAACTGGCGAACATGGAGCCGTATCCGGAGTCGGTGCCGATCAACAACCTGGTGCAAGTGGAAGGCACGCCGCTGACCGGCACCGAAGCGATCGATCCGTTCGAGTTCGTGCGCACGATCGCGATTGCACGCATCACGATGCCGCGCGCGATGGTGCGTCTGTCGGCGGGACGCGAGCAGATGAACGAAGCGTTGCAGGCCATGTGTTTCCTCGCCGGCGCGAATTCGATCTTCTATGGCGATCAGTTGCTGACCACCAGCAATCCGCAAGCGGAAGCGGACCGCAAACTGCTTGAGCGCCTCGGCATTCGCGCGGAAGCGGCGCAGCAGATGCCGCTGGATCGGAGCGGCTGCGAGCATGGCTGCGAACACGGTGACAACTCACATGCTGCGCCGAACTAAACGTACCAGGCGCGTGCGATAAAACTCAGCGCAATGAAAAAGGCCGCTTCGAAAACGAGGCGGCCTTTCTGCTTCCGGGCAAAGACTTACTTCCTATCCACAATAATCTGATCGAACGTCCCACCGTCGGAGAAATGCGTTTGCTGCGCTTTCTGCCAGCTACCGAACATCTCTTCCACCGTGAAGGTCTTGATCGGCTTGAACTCCGCCTCATGTTTCGCGAGCACGTTTCTGTCGCGCGGACGCAGATGATGCTGCGCGATGATTTCCTGCGCGGCCGGCGACCACAGATAGTCGAGATACGCCTGCGCTTCCTTGCGCGTGCCGCGCTTGTCGACCACTTTATCGACGATCGAAACAGGCGGTGCCGCCAGCAAACTCACCGACGGATACACCGCTTCGAAATTGCCCGCCCCCACGCCGGTGTTCATCAGCGCGACTTCGTTTTCGAACGTCACCAGCACGTCGCCGATGCCGCGTTGCGTGAACGTGGTCGTCGCGCCGCGGCCGCCGGTGTCGAGCACCGGCACGTTCCTGAAGATCGATTTTTCGAAGTCGAGTGCCTGCGCGTCGGTGCCGCCGTGCTGCTTGCGATAACCCCATGCGGCCAGATACGTATAGCGCCCGTTGCCCGAGGTCTTCGGATTGGCGATCACCACCTGCACGCCGGGCTTGGCGAGATCGTCCCAGTCCTTGATGTGCTTCGGGTTGCCCTTGCGCACGAGGAACACCATCGTCGTGGTGTACGGCGCGCTGTCGTTCGGCATGCGCACGCGCCAGTTGGCCGGCACCAGTTGGCCCTTTTCGGCGAGCAGGTCGATGTCGTTCGGCTGGTTCATCGTCACGACGTCGGCCTGCAAGCCTTGCAGCACCGAGAGCGCCTGCGCGCTCGATGCGCCATGCGACTGGCGAATCGACACCGTCTCGCCGCTCTTCTGCTTGTACGCCGCGATGAAGCCGGCGTTGATGTCCTTGTACAGCTCGCGCGTCACGTCGTACGACACGTTCAGCAGCGAAGCTTCCGCGTGCGCCGTCGACATGCCGCCGAGCGCGAGCGTGATTGCCGTCATGCCGGCCGCCAGCCAGCGTAATGTCCCCGTCTTGCCTGCCATCTTGTTCCCGCCTATCGATGATGAAAACCGGTGGCCGCGCGAACGCGCGGCATGAAGCGGGATTCTAACGGATCGCTTACTGGTTCACTTGTGCCGAGGTCGATACCTCAAGTGTGGTGCGAAAATTCAAACGAACGCGTGCTGCGCGGCCTCGAATGCGTCCTCGCGAAAGCGCAGCGGCGCCGCGCAATGCACCAGTGTGTCCACGAAATATTTTGCTCGCGGCCATGGGCCGAATCCGGCCGCGGTGTTGATGTGCCCCGCGTCGCCGAGATTGACGAACGCGCTGCCGAAACGCTGCGCGAGATCGCGCGAACCGGCGAGCGGCATCCACGGATCGGTTTCGCTGCCGATCAGGATCGACGGCACGCCAAGGCGCCGCGCGTCGAACTGTCCCGCGAAGGCGAACTTCTCCGGGCTCGCGGGTGCGACGAACAGCACGCCGACCACGTCGTTCGCATACGACGCCTGCTGCAACGCATGCGCGGTCGCGAGGCAACCGAAGCTATGCGCGGCCAGCACGAACGGCCCGCGCTCGCGCGCGAGCAGATCGCGCAACGACTTCCCCCACAGCGCGACGTCCGGTGCGTCCCAGTCGGCCTGTTCGACGCGCAGCGAGCGCGCGAACTGCCGCTCCAGCCATGTTTGCCAGTGCGCGCCCTCGCTGCCGTGCAGACCGGGAACGGTCACGAGCCGCGGCGGCCATGTCGATTTGGTGCATGAAAGCATGTCTGTCCCTCGCTAAGGGAATCCGGAAAGTTATTGTCCCGCCGCACGCCACGCGGGCGAACCAAGTTTTTGTGCTTTGTTTATCGGACAAATATGCCGGCGCAGCGCCGGCGTGAAGCACAAACCGCACGCCCGTACGCAAACGCGCGCGATCCGCGTCGAAAAAGTAGAATGAAGCCTACCCATAAAAGGAGGGAGGCCCCATGCCGCAAACGTCGTCTGAAGCGCCGCACGCGTCGCAGCCGTCACAACGAGCCTTCACCGCAACCCGACCCGACAACGCAGGCGCCTTCCGGACCGTATGAAAATCCTCTTCTACATGCCGCAAGCCGACGCCGCCGCCTGGCTTCACGACTTCGCCCGCGCGCTGCCCGAGGCCGATCTGCGCGAGTGGCAGCCGGGCGACACCGCGCCTGCCGACTTCGCGGTCGTGTGGCGGCCGCCGCGTGAGATGCTGGCCGGCCGCGACGACTTGCGCGCGATCTTCAATCTGGGCGCGGGCGTCGATGCGATCCTCGCGCTCGAAAGCGAGCAGCCCGGCACATTGCCGCGCAACGCACAGTTGATCCGGCTCGAAGACACCGGCATGGCGCCGCAAATGGCCGAATACGTGACGCATGCGGTGCTGCGCTATCTCCGCCGTTTTGACGAATACCAGACGCTGCAACGCGAACGCCGCTGGGAAGTGCTCGAACCGCATCCGCGTGAGACATTTACGGTCGGCGTGCTCGGCCTCGGCGTGCTCGGTGCGCATGTCGCGCAAACGCTCGCGGGCTTCGGCATGCCGGTGCGCGGATATAGCCGCAGCGCGCGGCAAATCGCCGGCATCACGACCTTCGCCGGCGAGGCGCAGTTCGACGCGTTTCTCGACGGCGTGAAAGTGCTGGTGAATCTGCTGCCGCATACGCCCGATACAGGCGGCGTGCTGAACGCGCGCACTTTCTCGAAGCTCGCGCGCGGCGCATATCTGATCAACGTCGCGCGCGGCGGGCATCTGGTCGAACAGGATCTGCTCGAAGCGCTCGCGAGCGGCCAACTCACCGCCGCCACGCTCGACGTGTTCCGCGAAGAACCGCTGCCGCCCGATCATCTATTCTGGCGGGAACCGCGTATCACGATCACGCCGCACATGTCCGCGCTGACGTTGCGCGAGGAAAGCGTCGCGCAGGTCGCGCAGAAGATCACGGCGCTCACGCGCGGCGAAACGGTCAGCGGCGTGGTGAATATCGAACGCGGGTATTGAGTACCGAGCGGAGTACCGAGCGCGCACTGAGTGAGCACAGAGGAACATCAATGAAGGAGCGCCGCCACGCGCGGCAGGAGACACATCATGGCCTTACCGCAGCAAGTCAAAATCGTCGAAGTCGGTCCGCGTGACGGACTGCAGAACGAAAAAGAATTCGTCGCCACGGCGATCAAGATCGAGTTGATCAATCGCTTGTCGGCGGCGGGTTTTCGCAACGTCGAAGCGGCGTCGTTCGTCTCGCCGAAATGGGTGCCGCAAATGGCCGACGGCGCCGAGGTGATGGCCGGTATCGAGCGCCGACCGGGCACGATCTACTCGGTGCTGACGCCGAACCTGCGCGGCTTCGAAGGCGCGCTCGCCGCGCGCGCTGACGAGATCGTGATTTTCGGCGCGGCCAGCGAAGCGTTTTCGCAGAAGAACATCAATTGCAGCATCGCGGAAAGCATCGATCGATTCGCACCTGTTGCGCGGGCGGCGAAGGACAATCGCCTGCGGATTCGCGGCAGCGTCTCGTGTGCGCTTGGCTGTCCGTATCAGGGCGACGTGCCGGTGGCATCGGTGGTCGATGTGGTCGAACGTTTCGCGGCGCTAGGCTGCGACGAGATCGATATCGCCGATACGATCGGCGTCGGCACGCCGAAGCGCACGCGCGAAGTGTTCGACGCGGTTACGAAAGTGTTTCCGCGTGAACGTCTGTCGGGCCACTTCCACGACACCTACGGCCAGGCGCTCGCGAACATCTACGCCGCGTTGCAGGAAGGCATCGAGATTTATCATGCGTCGGTAGCGGGGCTCGGCGGCTGTCCATATGCGAAGGGCGCGACCGGCAACGTCGCGACCGAGGACGTGCTGTATCTGATGAACGGCCTCGGCATCGAGACCGGCATCGACCTCGCCCAAGTCGTTGCGATCGGCGATTTCATCTCGACGTCGATCGGCCGGCCCAACGTGTCGCGCGCCGGCAAGGCGCTGCTCGCCAAGGCGCGCAGCGAAGCGGGCAACTGTGTTTGACCTCAGCCAATCAATCAGGATCTAAAACGATGATGGACGACGCTTTCCTCGAATCCGACGATCTCGCCGCGCTGCCCGATTCGGCGCGCCGCGTCGCACTGTTGTTGCGCGAACGCGGTCACGCGGGCCGGATCGTGATGCTGCCGGAAACCGGCAAGACTTCCGCCGAAGCCGCCGCCGGGCTCGGCTGCTCGGTCGCGCAGATCGCCAAGTCGATCCTGTTTCGCCGCCGCGAGGACGACGCGCCCGTGCTG
>DASPZL010000358.1:0-10633 GCA_035636295.1 Paraburkholderia sp. | reverse complement strand
AAAGATCCTGCCGTACACCGATTTCCGCCGCACCACGCAACTGGCGATGGGCCGCAACTGGCGCACTGCTACGCCCGAGCAGCAGAACCAGGTGGTCGAGCAGTTCAAGATGCTGCTGATCCGCACGTACTCGGGCGCGCTGGCTCAGGTGCGCGACCAGCAGATCCAGTACAAGCCGTTCCGCATGAACCCGGACGACACCGACACGGTGGTGCGCTCGGTCGTGATGAACAACGGCTCGCCGATCGAACTCGACTACCGTCTGTACAAGACGCCGCAAGGCTGGCGCGTGTATGACATCAACGTGCTCGGCGCATGGCTGATCCAGGCGTATCAGCAGCAGTTCAACGAGCAGATCCAGCAGAAGGGTGTGGACGGGCTGATCCAGTTCCTCACGCAGCGCAACCAGCAACTCGCCGCGGGCAAGCAGTCGTGAGCGAAGTGCTGAGCCCCGTCGCCAACCGCTTCGAGAGCGGCGCGATGCTTACCCACGAGAGCGCGAAAACCGCGCTCTCGGCGGGTTTGCAGCGCATCGCCGCGGGCGCGCGTGGCGTGGATTGCACGCCGCTCGCGCAATTCGATTCGTCCGCGCTGGCCGTCCTCCTCGCCTGGCAGCGTGCCGCCCAGGCACGCGGCGCCCGGTTCGAGATCGTGAATCTGCCGGCTGGTCTCGCCAGCCTCGCGCAAGCCTACGGCGTCGACACCCTCCTGTGTCGACCGGAGTTGGCGCTTTAGCGCTTACTCCGGTCCCATGCAAGGCGGTCGACCGGAGTTGGCGCTTTAGCGCTTACTGCGGGTCCCATGCAAGACGGTTATGCCGGCGCGACATCGACGCTCTAACTGCGTCATTTCCCAAGCTCCCGGCTGAGCGTCCCCCAACCTGCCGCTTTGCGCCAAGCCCCCTGCGGGGGCAAGAAAACCTGGGGTTGCCCGGCGGTTTTTGAGAGATGGGGCCACTGATTTTTGCCCTATAATCAAACGTTTTTTGGGGCACTTAACCGGCCCCAATTTCGTTCCTCCCAGCATTTGTGCGCCCACTCAGGGCTCCCCCAAAGGCCCCTTTAGGCGCCGCGACGCACGCGGCCCACAGTCATGTCAGCCATAGAAATTCGTAACGTCAAGAAGCGCTACAAGGATTTGCAGGCGCTCAAGGGCGTCAGCCTCACGGTGGAAGAAGGCGAGTTCTTCGGACTGCTCGGTCCGAACGGCGCGGGCAAGACGACGCTCATCAGCATCCTCGCCGGTCTCGCGCGCGCCGATGAAGGCAGCATCGCGGTGCGCGGCCACGACGTTGTCGACGATTTCCGGCTGGCGCGCCGCGCGCTCGGCGTAGTGCCGCAGGAGCTCGTGTTCGATCCGTTCTTCACCGTCCGCGAGACCTTGCGCATTCAGTCCGGCTACTACGGGCTGCGCAACAACGACGCGTGGATCGACGAGATCATGGCCAATCTCGACCTCACCGAGAAAGCCGACGCCAACATGCGCGCGCTGTCGGGCGGCATGAAACGCCGCGTGCTGGTCGCGCAGGCGCTGGTGCACCGGCCGCCGGTGATCGTGCTCGACGAGCCGACCGCGGGCGTCGACGTCGAATTGCGTCAAACGCTGTGGAAATTCATCTCGCGCCTGAATCGCGAAGGTCACACGATCGTGCTGACCACGCACTATCTTGAAGAAGCCGAATCGCTGTGCGACCGCATCGCGATGCTGCGGCGCGGCGAAGTGGTCGCGCTCGAGCGCACCAGCACGCTGCTGCAGCGCTTTGCCGGCATGCAATTGTTCCTGCGCTTCGGCCAGGGCGTGCTGCCCGCCGACCTGCGCTTGCTCGAAGTGGAGGGCAGCGCGGGCAACGGCAATGGCCGCCAGCATCTGCTGCGTCTCGCGAGCTATGACGACGTCGAGCGGATTCTCGCGCAGTGCCGCGCGGCGGGCTGCACGTTCGACGAAATCGAGGTCCGCAAAGCCGATCTCGAAGATGTGTTCGTTCAGGTGATGAACGGTCCGGAAGTGATCGAGGGGCTTGCATGAGCGGCTATAGCGGATTCAGCACGCTGTTTTACAAGGAAATCCTGCGTTTCTGGAAGGTGTCGTTCCAGACCGTGCTGGCGCCGGTGATCACCGCGCTGTTGTATCTGACGATTTTCGGCCACGCGTTGCGCGATCATGTGCACGTCTATCCGGGCGTCGAATACACGAGCTTCCTGATTCCGGGTCTCGTGATGATGAGCGTGTTGCAGAATGCGTTCGCGAATAGCTCATCGTCGCTGATTCAGTCGAAAATCACCGGCAACCTGGTGTTCGTGCTGCTGCCGCCGCTCTCGCACTACGAGATGTTCGGCGCGTATGTGCTCGCTGCGGTGGCGCGCGGGCTGGCGGTCGGCTTCGGCGTGTTTATCGTGACGATCTGGTTCGTGCCGGTCAGTTTCAGCGCGCCGCTGTACATCATTCTGTTCGCGATTTTCGGCGCGGCGATTCTCGGCACGCTCGGTCTGATCGCCGGCATCTGGGCGGAAAAGTTCGATCAGCTCGCCGCGTTTCAAAACTTTCTGATCATGCCGCTCACATTTCTCTCGGGCGTGTTCTACTCGACGCATACGCTGCCGCCGGTGTGGCGCGAAGTGTCGCGGCTCAATCCCTTTTTCTACATGATCGACGGCTTTCGCTACGGTTTCTTCGGGATGTCGGATATCAATCCGCTCGCGAGCCTCGCGATCGTCGCCGGTTTCTTTGTGGTGCTGGCCGTGGTGGCGATGCGCATGCTCGCGTCCGGCTACAAACTGCGCCACTGACAGGAGCTTTCCCATGTTGCCGACTCCCGAACAGGTCAAGCAATACATCGCCGCTGGGCTCGCTTGCCAGCATCTCGAAGTCGAAGGCGACGGTCAGCATTTCTTTGCGACCATCGTTTCGCCCAGCTTCGAAGGCAAGCGTCCGATCCAGCGCCATCAACTCGTGTACGCGGCGCTCGGCGACCGCATGCGCGAGGAAATCCACGCGCTCAGCATGAAAACGCTGACGCCCGCCGAATGGCAGAACGCGTAATCTGGAAATTTAGTGCGAATTACTCAAGATGGGCGCGACGTCGGTAGCGGCGCGTCGAACACAATCAAGGCAGGCCCGGCCGAAGTCCGGGCGGATCAGGAACTGACAGGCATGGACAAACTCGTCATTGAAGGTGGCTTCCCGCTCGCGGGTGAAGTTGTCGTCTCGGGTGCGAAGAACGCGGCGTTGCCGATCCTGTGCGCGGGTCTGCTCAGCGCGGAGCCGGTGCATCTGGACAACGTGCCCGACCTGCAGGACGTGCGCACGATGCTCAAGCTGCTCGGCCAGATGGGCGTGCAGATCCAGAGCGGCGCGGGGCGCGTGTCACTGGACGCGTCGAAGGTCGACAACCTCGTCGCGCCGTATGAAATGGTGAAGACCATGCGCGCGTCGATCCTGGTGCTCGGCCCGCTGGTCGCGCGCTTCGGCCACGCCAGGGTGTCGCTGCCGGGCGGCTGCGCGATCGGCGCGCGTCCGGTGGACCAGCACATCAAGGGTCTGCAGGCCATGGGCGCCGAGATCACGATCGAGCACGGCTTTATCGAAGCACGCGCGAAGCGTCTGAAGGGCGCGCGCATCATCACCGACATGATCACCGTCACGGGCACCGAAAACCTGCTGATGGCGGCGGTGCTGGCCGAAGGCGAAACGGTCATCGAGAACGCGGCGCGTGAGCCGGAAGTCAGCGACCTCGCGCATCTGCTGGTCGAGATGGGCGCGAAGATCGAAGGCATCGGCACGGATCGCCTCGTGATCCAGGGCGTCGACAAGCTGCATGGCGCGAAGCACACGGTGATTCCGGATCGTATCGAAGCCGGCACGTTCCTGTGCGCGGTGGCGGCCGCCGGTGGCGACGTCACGTTGCGCAAGGTGCGTCCGCAGATTCTCGAAGCCGTCACGGACAAGCTGCGCGAAGCGGGCGTCACGATCGAAGAAGGCGAGGACTGGATGCGCGTGCGAATGGACAAGCGCCCGAGCGCGGTCACTTTCCGCACGTCCGAATATCCGGCATTCCCGACCGACATGCAGGCGCAGTTCATGGCGCTGAACACGATCGCGGAAGGCACCGCGCAGGTGGTCGAGACGATCTTCGAAAACCGCTTCATGCACGTGCAGGAACTGAACCGCCTCGGCGCCCACATTACGATCGACGGCAACACCGCGCTCGTGACCGGCGTGGAGAAACTCTCCGGCGCGAAGGTCATGGCAACCGACCTGCGCGCGTCCGCGAGTCTCGTGATCGCCGCACTGCGCGCCGAGGGCGAAACGCTGATCGACCGCATCTATCACCTGGATCGCGGCTACGACCGCATGGAAACCAAGCTCACCGCGATCGGCGCGAAGGTGCGCCGCATTCCCGGGAGCCAGGCATGAGTTCGATGCCGCAGACGTCGTCGTCGCCGGCGGTGAGCGCGCCGCTCACGCTGGCGTTGTCGAAAGGGCGTATCTTCGAGGAGACGCTGCCGCTGCTCGCCGCAGCCGGCATTGAAGTCGCCGAGGATCCGGAAACCTCGCGCAAGCTGATCCTGCCGACCACCGATGCGAACCTGCGCGTGATCATCGTGCGCGCCACCGACGTGCCGACCTATGTCGAATACGGCGCCGCCGACTTCGGCGTGGCGGGCAAGGACGTGCTGCTCGAACACGGCGGCAGCGGTCTGTATCAACCGGTCGACCTCGATATCGCGCGTTGCCGGATGTCGGTCGCGGTGGCGGCGGGTTTCGATTATGCGAAAGCGGTGCGCCAGGGCGCCCGCTTGCGCGTCGCGACCAAGTACGTTGAAACCGCACGTGAGCATTTTGCCGCCAAGGGTGTGCACGTCGACCTGATCAAGCTGTACGGTTCAATGGAGCTCGCGCCGCTGGTCGGCCTCGCCGACGCGATCGTCGATCTGGTGAGTTCGGGCAATACCTTGCGCGCCAACAATCTTGTCGAGGTGGAGGAGATCATGCAGATTTCGTCGCGCCTCGTGGTGAATCAGGCGGCGCTGAAGCTCAAGCGCGCCGCGTTGCGGCCGATCCTCGACGCGTTCGAACGCGCGTCGAAAGCCGGCGCCGCGGCACCCTGAATCGTTTGACCCCGCTTTAACGCGCGCCTTACCGAAACGGATACCCGTATGTCTATCAAGATTCGCAAACTCGATTCCAGCGCTCCCGACTTCCACAAGTCGCTGCATGCGGTGCTCGCGTTCGAGGCGAGCGAAGACGAAGCAATCGAGCGCTCAGTCGCGCAGATTCTGAACGACGTGAAGGCGCGCGGCGACGCCGCGGTGCTCGAGTACACGAACCGCTTCGACCGTCTCGATGCGAAGAGCGTCGACGCGCTCGAACTGCCGATGTCGGAACTCGAAGCCGCGCTCGAAAGTCTCGAGCCGAAGCGCCGTGCGGCGCTCGAAGCGGCGGCGGCGCGCGTGCGCGGCTACCACGAGAAGCAGAAGATCGAATGCGGCAGCCATAGCTGGCAGTACACGGAAGCCGACGGCACCGTGCTCGGCCAGAAGGTCACGCCGCTCGATCGCGCGGGTATCTACGTGCCGGGCGGCAAGGCGGCGTATCCGTCGTCGGTGCTGATGAATGCGATTCCGGCGCGCGTGGCCGGCGTGCGCGAAATCGTCATGGTCGTGCCGACGCCGGATGGTGTGAAGAATCCGCTGGTGCTGGCCGCCGCGTTGCTGGGCGGCGTGGATCGCGTGTTCACGATCGGCGGCGCGCAGGCGGTCGGCGCATTGGCGTACGGTACGGAAACCGTGCCCGCCGTCGACAAGATTTGTGGCCCCGGCAATGCGTATGTTGCGTCGGCCAAGCGCCGCGTGTTCGGCACGGTCGGCATCGACATGATCGCGGGGCCATCGGAAATTCTCGTGCTGTGCGACGGCACGACGGACCCGCGCTGGGTCGCGATGGACCTGTTCTCGCAAGCCGAGCACGACGAACTCGCGCAATCCATCCTGCTGTGTCCGGACGACGCGTTCATCGCCCGCGTGCATGAAGCGATCAACGAACTGCTGCCTGCCATGCCGCGCCGGGATGTGATCCGCTCGTCGCTCGAAGGGCGCGGCGCGCTGGTCAAGGTGCGCGATATGGCCGAAGCTTGCGCGATCGCCAACGACATCGCGCCGGAACACCTCGAAATCTCGGCGCTGGAGCCGCACCAGTGGGGCCAACTGATCCGCCATGCCGGCGCGATCTTCCTCGGCCGCTATACCAGCGAAAGCCTCGGCGACTACTGCGCGGGTCCGAACCACGTGCTGCCTACGTCACGTACCGCACGGTTCTCGTCACCTTTGGGCGTCTATGATTTCTTCAAGCGCTCCAGCGTGATCGAGGTCAGCGCGGAAGGCGCGCAGACGCTCGGCGAGATCGCCGCCGAACTCGCTTACGGCGAAGGCCTGCAGGCGCATGCCCGCAGCGCCGAATACCGGATGCGGCAAAACGGCTGAGCGCGGCTGAACTGAGCGAATCCGATTGCGGAGCACACGGGCATCGAGCCGATGCCCGTTAACTCCAGCGACGGATTGCGTGCGGTTCTCCGCCTCTCCATTCAATAACGACAACAGAGACCAACCTGGGGCGGCCGTATGCCGCCGATGCCAGGCCGGCGTTTGCCTCGCGGCCCGGTCCACTGACCTATGACGACACCTCAAGACATCATCCGCCGCGACGTGCTCGCGATGACGAGCTATCCGGTTCCGGACGCCAAGGGCTATATCAAGCTCGACGCGATGGAAAACCCGTTTCCGCTGCCGCCGGTGCTGGCCGCGCATCTCGGCGAGCATCTGGCCGGCGTCGCGCTGAACCGTTATCCGGCACCGCGCCCGGAAGCGCTGATCGAGAAGATCAAGCGCGTGATGGGCGTGCCGGCCGGCTGCGACGTGCTGCTCGGCAACGGCTCGGACGAGATCATCAGCATGATCTCGATCGCGTGCGCGAAGCCGGGCGCCAAGGTGCTCGCGCCGGTGCCCGGTTTCGTGATGTATCAGGTGTCGTCGAAGCTGGCGAATCTGGAATTTGTCGGCGTGCCGCTGAAGGCGGACTTCACGCTCGACACCGAAGCGATGCTCACGGCGATCGCCGAGCACGAGCCGGCGGTCATCTATCTCGCGTATCCGAACAATCCCACCGGCACGCTATTCGACGATGCCGACATGGCGCGCATCATCGCCGCGGCCAACAAGAGCCTCGTGGTGATCGACGAGGCGTATCAGCCGTTCGCGCAGCAAAGCTGGCTGCCGCGCGCCGACGCGTTCGACAATGTCGTCGTGATGCGCACGGTGTCCAAGCTCGGCCTCGCCGGAATCCGGCTCGGCTATCTGGTCGGCAAGTCCGCGTGGCTGACCGAATTGGACAAAGTGCGTCCGCCCTACAACACCAACGTGCTCACGCAAGCCGCCGCCGATTTCCTGCTCGACCACGTCGACGTGCTGGACTCCCAAGCCGCGCAATTGCGCGAAGAACGCACGAAACTCGCGCAGGCGGTGGGCGAATTGCCGGGCGCCGAAGTGTTCCCGAGCGCCGGCAACTTCCTGCTGGTGCGGGTGCCCGACGCATCCGTTCTGTTCGAAACGCTGCTCACGGCTCGGGTTCTGATCAAAAACGTGAGTAAAATGCATCCATTGCTGGCCAATTGCGTGCGTTTGACCGTTGGTTCGCCTGACGAAAACGCGCAATTGCTCGCCGGACTGAAACTCGTGCTGCATTGAATGGCGTACCGAATGGCCGTGTGAGCGCTTTTCCACACCGCGAAAAGTGTGAAAAGCGCGCGCGGCCCGCCGCTCGCCGTTCGCCGTTTTCCCCACCCCACACTACTATCGCTTTCTAGCTAGATTCGAGGAATTACCATGCGCCTTGCGGAAGTCGTTCGCAACACCAGCGAAACGCAGATCCGTGTGAAGATCAATCTGGACGGCACCGGTCAGCAAAAGCTGGCCACCGGCGTGCCGTTTCTGGACCACATGCTCGACCAGATTGCGCGGCATGGTTTGTTCGATCTCGACATCGAAGCGCATGGCGACCTGCATATCGACGACCACCACACGGTCGAAGACACCGGCATCACGCTCGGCCAGGCCGTCGCGAAGGCGATCGGCGACCGTAAGGGCATCCGCCGCTACGGTCATTCGTACGTGCCGCTCGACGAAGCGCTGTCGCGCGTCGTGATCGACTTTTCCGGCCGTCCGGGCCTGGAATTCCATGTGCCGTTCACGCGCGCGCGCATCGGCACGTTCGACGTCGATCTCTCCATCGAATTTTTCCGCGGCTTCGTGAATCACGCCGGCGTTACGCTGCATATCGACAACCTGCGTGGCCTGAACGCTCATCATCAGATGGAAACGGTGTTCAAGGCGTTCGGGCGTGCATTGCGCATGGCCGTCGAACTGGACGAACGCGCGGCGGGACAGATTCCGTCGACCAAGGGCAGCCTTTAAGCGCTCATTAGCAGCCTCATTTATCAGGACCCGGCAGGGTCGCTTGCGCTCGCGCCCGGTGTGCAATGGACATTCTGAAGTCGTTTATTTCGCTGCTGGCGCTGATCAACCCGGTCGGCGCCATTCCGTTCTTTATGAGCCTCACGGCGCATCAGAGCGACGCGGAGCGGCGCAGGACCATCCGGATCGCGGCTATTTCGGTGTTCTGCGTGATTGCGGTGACCACGCTGCTCGGGCAGCAGATCATCAGCTTCTTCGGCATTTCGGTCGGTTCGCTCGAAGTGGGCGGCGGGATCATCATGCTGCTGATGGCGATCAACATGCTGAACGCACAGATCGGCAACAGCCGCTCGACGCCGGAGGAGCGCCACGAAGCCGAGCAGAAGGACAACATCGCGGTCGTGCCGCTGGCGATTCCGCTGTTGACCGGCCCGGGCGCGATCAGCACCACGATCATCTACGCGTCCGGTTCGGCGCATTGGTACGACCGGATCAGCCTCGTGGCGATCGGCGCGGTGTTGGCGGCGATCTGCTTTTTTTCGCTGCGCCTCGCCGAACCGATTGCCCGCTGGGTGGGTCGCACGGGTATCAACATCGGCACGCGGCTTATGGGTTTGATGTTGTCGGCGCTGGCGGTGGAATTCATCGTCGACGGATTGAAGGCATTGCTGCCTAACTTGAAATGAAAACTTCGATAGCGATTGTGGATTACGGAATGGGCAACCTGCGTTCGGTTGCCCAGGCATTGCGCAAGGCCGCGCCGGAAGCGGACGTGGCGATCGTCGACCAGCCGGAGGCGATCCGCTCGGCCGACCGCGTGGTGCTGCCCGGCCAGGGCGCGATGCCCGACTGCATGCGCAGTCTCGCCGAATCCGGCCTGCAGGAAGCCGTGGTGGAAGCGTCACGCAGCAAGCCGTTGATGGGCGTATGCGTGGGCGAGCAGATGCTGTTCGACTGGAGCGCCGAGGGCGATACGCCGGGCTTGGGCCTGTTGCCCGGCAAGGTGCTGCGCTTCAATCTGGAAGGCCAGGTGCAGGACGACGGCTCGCGCTTCAAGGTGCCGCAAATGGGTTGGAACCGCGTGCGTCAGGCGCATCCGCACCCGCTGTGGGACGGCGTCGCGGACAACGCGTTCTTCTATTTCGTGCACAGCTATTACGTGGTGCCGGACAATGCGGCTCATACCGCCGGCGAAACGGTGTACGGTGTGCCCTTTACCTCGGCGGTTGCGCGGGATAACATCTTCGCGACCCAATTCCACCCGGAAAAGAGCGCTGAAACGGGGCTGCGCGTGTATCGCAACTTCGTGCACTGGAACCCGTGAGCGCCTTTCTTCATCCTGCTGCCATGTGCCGCACCGCCACAAGCCGGGCGCCCGGCGCGCGCCGGAACCGCGGCGATATGATTTCGCTTCCCTTTGCTGCTCCGCAAGGGCTTGCAAAGAGTTGTACTAAACTAGCGAGACGGCGTTCCGGCGGGCTGGCCCACCAGCCGCCGCCGCCGACCTTCAACCCCTTCCCAGACAACACCCGATTGCTATGCTGCTGATTCCCGCCATCGACCTGAAAGACGGTCAGTGTGTACGCCTCAAACAAGGCGATATGGACCAGGCGACGATATTCTCCGAGGAACCGGCGGCGATGGCCCGGCATTGGGTCGACCGCGGGGCGCGCCGTCTGCACCTCGTCGACCTGAATGGCGCGTTCGCCGGCAAGCCGAAGAATGAAGACGCGATCCGCGCGATCATCGAGGAAGTGGGTGGCGAGATTCCCGTCCAGCTGGGCGGCGGCATCCGCGACCTGAACACGATCGAGCGCTATCTGGACGACGGTTTGTCGTACGTGATCATCGGCACGGCGGCGGTGAAGAATCCGGGCTTTCTGCAGGATGCCTGCACGGCGTTCGGCGGCCATATCATCGTCGGGCTGGACGCGAAAGACGGCAAGGTCGCCACCGACGGCTGGAGCAAGCTGACCGGCCATGAAGTGGCCGATCTGGCGCGCAAGTTCGAGGATTACGGTTGCGAATCGATCATCTATACCGACATCGGCCGCGACGGCATGCTGCAAGGCATCAACATCGAAGCCACGGTGCGCCTCGCGCGCGCGGTGAAGATTCCGGTGATCGCGAGCGGCGGTTTGTCGAATCTGACGGACATCGAGTCGCTG
>DASPZL010000357.1:0-24536 GCA_035636295.1 Paraburkholderia sp. | reverse complement strand
TGGTCCGCACATTGCGCAAGGTGGGCGGCGAGACGAGCCGCGGCCGCCAGCGCGCGCGTGAGTGTTTTGCCGCCAACGCCGGCGTCAACGAGCGAAAACACAGCGCGAGCGTCGCGCTGCCGTGCAGTTCGATCTCGAGATCGTGCGCGACGAACATCGAATCGGATTCGAGTTGTTTGATGCCGTCGAGCCAGACTTCAGCGAGCGTGGCGAGGCCATGGAGACGCAAGCGGCGTTTGCCGATGCCCGTGAGCGTGAGGCGATACCAGTGATCGTCGAAGGCGAGCGGCGGCGGATGCGCCGCGTCCAGCAGACCCGCTGCACGGCGCGCGCCGGCCACGGTGCCCGGGACCTGCGCGGCGAGCCAGCCGTGCGCGGGCAAATCGGCGGGCGATGCGCACGCAGCTGCGGGCGTGCTGACGCACTGCCAGCCGGTGTCGAGCCGCAGCGGCCAGAGGTCTTGCGACGCGGGCGCGGTGAGGGCCGCGCCGGTGAGACCGGTTTGAACCGGTTGGTCGAGAAAAGCGGCCGCAAGCGGGCCGCCTTCGTCAGCATCGTGAGGCATGGCGTTGATCGTCAGTCCATCCACGGCAGGTTCCCGAGAAGCCCTTGAAGCGCGAGACGGCGCGCGTCACAGCGCCAGCGCGGCGAGCGGCGGCAGCGTCTTTTCGTAAGCGCTTTCGAGCACGTCGAAGCAGTCTTTGCACAAGTCGCGGCGTCCGCGTGTGATCGCGCGCACGAGCCGGAACTGCATCACCATCGACTCCGACGCGATGCTCTGCGCCGCGGCCGGGATCGACGCCGGAATCTCGAAGCCCTGTGCGGAAAGCCACAGCAGATACTTGGAGAGAAACTCGAAGTTCGCGCCGAGCTGCCGCATCAGATTGAACGAGTACGGGTGGAAGAACGCCTCGCCGCGTTCGAGCAGCGTCTCGAGATGCGCGGGAAACGCGGCGCGCCACTGCGAAATGGGATTGGTCAGCGGCCGCCGGCTTAGATGCGCGCACAACAATTCCGCCGAGGCTTCCGCGAGCGCGGTGCCTTCCAGCGCGGGGCGCGCCTGCTTGGCGAACTCCACATACGGAAACAGCAGATCGGGCTGCTGAGCGAATTGCGGCAGCTTGCGGAACACGCCGTCGTAGTCCTCGCCGTCGAGCCGGTGATAGCCGGTGTTGTGAAAATAACCGAGGCGGCGCGCGGCGGGATCGATGAAGTCGATGCCCACGGTGGTTTTAGGATGCTCGCGCCGGTACGACGTGGCGCGCGTGTTCGGCAGGTAATAGCCGTCCACTTCCACCAGCACGGTATGGCCGCGCAAGGTTTGCGCGAGCACGCGGGCTTCGAGTGAATCGTAGATCGCCAGTTCCTGCACCTGGGTGCCGTAGAGACGGTCGAGGTCCTCGAGCGGAAACTTGAAGAACGTGAACTGATCGCCCTCGAAATCCTGCGTGACAGTGAAGCCGAACGCCGCGCGCGGATCGAGTCCGAAACCGTGCAGCAGTTCGATCCACAGATCGACATAGCAGTTCGTCTCCTGCCACACGCGCTCGCCCTGATGCAGCGCATGCGGCGCGTGCTCGCGCTGTCGCGCTTCGAGCGCGGCTGCGCCGCGCTGAGCGGGCAAGTCCCGACGCGGCGACAACGGGAAAGTGGAGTGCGCGATCTTCGGTACAGGCCTCAAGGATGGACTCATGCGCTATCTCCAGCGTCTTGCGCGCTCGCCGCCTGGGTGCTCTGCATGCCGTGCGCGACGCGTGCCGCGGTGTCGCCCCACAGCAGCGCGCGCACGTCGTCCGGCCAGGCGTTCACGTCGAGCCCGTGATGACGAAAAAGCGCTAACGTCAGGCGTTCCATGCCGAAGCCGACACAGCCCGTATGCGCGACCGTGCCGTCTTCGCAGGCGATTTTCCAGATCGCGCCGAAGTGGTCCATGTGATAGTTGAACGACAGGCATGCGGTCTTGCTGCCGGGATTCGCCACCGGAATCAGCAGTTCGAACTTGAGCGCCTGGGCGCGCTGGCTGTCGGCGACGATCTTGCCGCCGCGGCCGAAGAACGGATCGTTGGCGAGATCCACTTCGACCGGCAGTTGCAGCAGCGTCACGAGCAGCGAGCCGCGTTCGATCCACATCTGACGGAACGCCATGACCTGTTCCGCGCTGCCGAGGCGCACGTATTCGCGCTGGCGGAACATCTGCATGCGGCCCGGATCGAGCGACGGTTCGTGGCGGAAGCAATACGACAGCACGTCGATCGTGCGGCCGCCGGCAGGCAACGGACCGCGCCGCGCCATCACCGGATAGATCGGATAGCAGGCGGCCGGCGTCAGCACGACGCGGGTGGGTTTTTGCTGCGCCATCCATGAGTCGCTACGGTCGCCGTCGCTTTCGACCATTGCGTCGTCGAGCGCACGCAACAGGCGCTGGTGGCCCATGTCGTTGCCGCAGAACGAGTGGATCGTGCCGGCGAGATCGGGAAAGCTTTTCAGGTACTCGCTATCCTCGAAGTCGGTGCGGCGCATCGCCGGCGGAAAACGCAGCACTTCCGGCTGCTGGTCCGCGCCCAGATGCGTGATCGCGATGTTCAGGCGGTCGACCACGTCTTCGAACACCTGGCTGCGGCCGTACAGGCCGTTTTCGCCGGTGTCGATCAGGAGGCCCGCGGCGAGCAGTTCGTCGCGAAAGCCGGGCGCGGCGGTCTCTTCCGCAACAGTAGCAACAACAGCAGCTGCCGCGGCGGCGAGCGCGGCGGTATCGGTCATCGTATTCATCTCAACCTCTCCCCGGCACCCCGGGACGTTGCGCGAGCAGCAGGCTCGCCGTGTTTTGCGCGATGCGGTCGTTGTTGATCATCAGCGGCGCGGAATACAGATCGCGCAAATGGCGTCCGACGCTGTACGGCGTGCCGTTCTTGTAACCAGCCATGCCGCAGATCATCAGCACTTCGTGCACGACTTGCAGCGCGGTGGTCGAGATGCTGGTCTTCAGCGTGTTCATGTCGGAGGCGAAACCGAGCATCGCGGAGAGCGGCGCGTCGGCCTGCGAGCCGCCGTGCCGTGCGTGGTGCGCGGCGCGCGCCGCGTCCAGCGCGACCGACACACGCGCCTGCATCATCTGCAACAGACCGACCGCTTCAGCGAGGCGCAGACCGGCCGGCGGAATCGAACCGGGTTTCGAGCGGGCCTGCGCGCGGAAGAATGCTTTCGCGCGATTCACCGCGTCGCTAGCGACGCCGGTCCAGACCGAGGCCCACAGCGTGTGCGAGACCGGCAACATGGTCTGATCGGCGATCTCGGCGAAGGGCGTCGGCAGGAGCTGTTCGGCGAGCCCGCTGGCGACGAGCCGGAAGCCCTCGCTGCAAGTGCCGCGCATGCCCATCGAATCCCAGTTGCCGCGCTTTTCGAGTTGCGTGTGTTCGCGCAACGCGACGATCAGCACCTGGTCCGCGGCGGCCGATTCGGCGGTGCGGCGCGCGGTGACCAGAATGCCGTCGGCATGCGCGCCGTATGAGATCGTCGGCGCGAGCTTTTCGATGCGAAAGCGTTCGCCTTCGAGTTCGACCGAGCAGGCGCTCGTGCGCATATTGCCGCCGATGGTCTCCTCCGACGTCGCCGACGCCAGCAGCCACTGATGTTCGACGAGTTGCGCGAGCAACTGCCGATGCCAGGCTGACTCGCTGCCGTGCGCCTCGATGCATGCCACCTGGATCTGATGCATCGCATACACCATCGCTGTGGACGCGCAGCCCTGCGCGAGCGTCTCGCAGATCGCGCCGACGTCCGCGAGCGAGAGGCCCGCGCCGCCGAATGCGGCCGGCACCATCGCGGAGAGCAGGCGTTCGCGCTTGAGCGCGTCGAACGCCTCGTGCGGAAAGCGCGCGTCCTCGTCCACCGAGTCGGCGAACTGCGCGGCTACCGCCGCGCAGCGTTGCGCCGCCGCGCGCCAGCCGGGCTCGGCTTCGACGGCAGTCAGCACGACGGATGGGTCGGCGCTTGCGTGCGCCGGCGCTTCGGCGAGCGGGGCAGCCGCGCCGGCCGCGTCCAGCAGCGGGGCGTTCATGCGGCCGCCTTCGCCTGCTGCAGTTCGGCGACCGCGGCGGCCATCGAATCGATGCTGGAGAACAGGCGGCGCGTCAACATGCGGTCCGGAATCTCAATGCCGAATTCGTCTTCGATGGCCAGCATCAGATGCACCGTCGCGAGCGAGGACAAACCCGCCGCGTACAGATCGGCGTCGTCTGCAAGACTGTCCGGGGGGACATCCAGACGGGCGGATTCGGAAAGGATGCGTCGCAATGCGGTCTTCATGATGGGGTGTCCCCTTGTTGTTCAACGGTCTCTCGAATGTTGCTGAAGTAGAACGAATATACGTGGTCGCTTTTTGTGCATGTGGTGCTTACCCAGGCGGCTTACGCCATCGCTGCGCGTCTGTCGGACAAAGCGTGCATTTTCGCCGTGCTGTCGCGGGGCAGGCAGGCGTTGCCGGGACTTCCTGTGAGACGGTGAGCCAATGCCCTGTATTTAAGAAGTGTCAAAGCCCAGCGTCAGTGCGATGCCGCACGGAAACACGCCTTTTGCGGACGTACCGTGTAGCCATGACAACGAACAGGCGCGAACCGGCGTGTCGAGCCTGTCCGTCGAGGGCGGCGCGCGATGCCGGCTTCGCTGAACCCATTGACCGCAAGGGAACGTGATGAACTGGAAAACGCTGGAATTCGAGCAGCTTTCGGCACGCGAGTTGTATCTGATCCTGCGGGCGCGCAGCGCGGTGTTCGTGGTCGAGCAATCGCACGTGTGTCTCGACGCCGACGGCCGCGACGAAAATTCGCTGCACGTGTTCGCGGTGGAGGACATGGCGCGGCCGATGCCGATCCTCGCTTATGCCCGTCTGCAACCCGGCGACGCCGAAGATCCGGAAATCACCATCGACAAGGTACTGACGAGCCCGCTGCGGCGCGGCGACGGCACCGCCGAACTGCTGATGGAACGCGTGCTGCAGGCGATCGCCGAGCATTGGCCCGGCCGCGCCGTGCGCGTGAACGCGCCGCTCGGCTTGCGCGACTTCTACGAGCAATTCGGCTTTCGCAAGACGGAAGGGCCGTACCTCGAGCATGGCGTGCCGTTCATCGGCCTGACGCGCCAGGTGCGCGGCAGTCAGCCGCTGTTCGGCATGCGGCGCCGCGAGCGCGACGGCATCGCGCACATCAACACGTTCGAGCTGCTGTGATGGGGCGAATGCTGATCACGCCTTCCACCGCGCAGCTTGGACCACGGCGCTCGCCAACGGCGGCGCCGTCGCCGTCACCGGCGGGCCGGCCGCGCGCGCCGGCCGGCGAGGCGTTGGCGCGTCCCGCTGTGGCGGCCCACGTACAGCCGAAGGGCATGCGTCATCCGCTGCGCTTGCCGTTGCTGCTGTTCGCGGTGACGTTGGGCCTCGTCCTTCTGCGCCAGGGCAGGCTGGTCGAGTTCTTCTTTCCGCTTGGCGCGTTCGGCGTCGCGTTGATGTTTTATGCGCGCTCGCCGGCGCATTACCTCGGCTTCGTCTGCTGGCTGTTTTTTTTGACGCCGGAAGTGCGGCGCCTCGCGGACTTCGTCAACGGGTCCTTCAATCCGCAGAGTCCGATCATGGTGGCGCCCTTGCTCGCGGTCGCGCTCACGGGCCTGACCTTGCTCAAGCACGTCTCGTTGCTGGGGCAGCGGCGCGCGGCGCCGCTGGTGCTGATCGTGATCGCGCTGCTGTATGCGTACGTGGTCGGCATCGCGCAAGTCGGCCCGGCCGGGGCGACCTATACGCTGATCAACTGGCTTTATCCGGTGATGGTGGCGTTTTATCTCACCGTCACGTGGCGTCACTATCCGGACTATCACCGCGTCTTGCTGAAGACCTTCATTTACGGCGGACTCCTGATGAGCGTGTACGGCCTGATCGAGTTCGTCTCGCCGCTGCCGTGGGACGTGTTCTGGCTCATCGCCTCGAAGATGGAATCCGAAGGACAGCCGGTGCCGTTCGGCATGCGCGTGAGCAGCACGATGAATTCGTGCGGCCCGTTCGCGGTCACGCTCATGACCATTCTGCTGATGTCGCTCGCCGCGCGCGGCAAGGCGCGCATCGTGCTGGGCTGCGTGGGCGTCCCCGCACTGCTGCTCACCAGCGCGCGCAGCACGTGGGGCGGATTCACGATCGCGCTTATCTATTCGTTCGCGATGCTCGACGGCAAAAGCCGCATGCGGCTGATTGCCGGCGTGTTGGGACTGGCCTTGATGGCCGCGCCGCTGATGATGATCGATCAGGTCTCCGAGCCGGTGTTGAAGCGTTTCAGCACGGTGCAAAACATCGGCGAGGACACCAGCTACCAGGCGCGCGCCGAGTTCTACAAGACCTTCCTGGCGTCGGCGATGACCGACATCGCCGGGCAGGGGCTCGGCACCACCGGTCTCGGCACCAAGCTCTCCGACGACAAATCGTCGACCTCGATGGCGGATTTCGACAGCGGCCTGATGGAAGTGCCCTTCGTGATGGGGTGGCCCGGCACGCTGCTCTATACCACCGGCGTGCTCATGCTGCTGTGGCGCGCGTACCGGGCGAGCCGTCTGCATCCAACCGATCTGCTGGCGATCTCCGGCGTAGGCGTGGCGGTGGCGATTTTCTCGATGATGGTGTTCATCAACACGCTGACCGCCGTGTCGGGGATGTTCTTCTTTCTCGGCGTGACCCTGCCGGTGATTTCGCTGCGCTATGCGCGTGAACGCCACGCCGCGCTCGCCGCGGCTTCCCGACGTACCTGAAAGACATCCAGATGAAGGACAACGGAATGCGGATTCTGATCGTCACCCATGTCGTGCGCAAGAACGACGGGCAGGGGCGCGTCAACTACGAGATCGTGCAGGCGGCGCTCGCGGCCGGCCACGCGGTCACGCTGCTCGCCGCGGAGGCGGCCCCCGAACTGCTGCGGCATCCGCGTGTGTGTTTCGTGCGGATCGCCATCAGCCGCTTGCCGACGAGGCTCGTTCAGTACCAGATGTTCGCATGGCGCTGCGGCGCATGGATCCGCGCACACCGCGAGGAATTCGACGTGGTTCACGTGAACGGCTTTATCGCGTGGGCGCGCGCCGACGTCAACGCGGTGCATTTCGTTCACGACGGCTGGTATCGCTGCGGGTTCTATCCGTTCCGGCTGCGGCGAAGTTTTTACCATGCCTATCAGGTGCTCTTCACGCTGCTGAATATCGGTTGCGAAAAATGGGCGTTCCGGCACGCCGGAACGATCGTGCCGGTGTCGCAGAAAGTGGCGAGCGAAGTACGCGCGCTCGGCATCGGTTCGGCGCGGGTGCAAGTGATTCATAACGGCGTCGACATCGACGAGTTCACGCCCGGTGCGCCGGAACGCGCCCGCTTCGGTTTGCCGCAAGCGCCGTTCATGCTGCTGTTCGCGGGCGACCTGCGCATGTCGCGCAAGAATCTCGACACGGTGCTGCGCGCGCTTGCGCGCACGTCCGCGGACGTTCATCTCGCCGTCGCGGGGATTGTGCACAACAGCCCGTATCCGGCGCTCGCGGAGTCGCTCGGGCTCAAGGCGCGCGTCCACTTCACGGACATGGTGATGGACATGCCCGCGCTGATGCGCTCGGTCGACGCGTTCGTGTTTCCTTCGCGCTACGAACCAATGGGTCTGGTGCTGCTCGAAGCGCTGGCCGCTGGGCTGCCGGTCATCACGGTGCGCACCGCGGGCGGCGCCGAAGTGATTACGTCCGGCAGCGGCATCGTGCTCGACGATCCCGACGATGCGCTCGGACTCGCGGCGGCGATCGAGCGCCTCGCGCTCGAACCGGACTACGCGCGCCGTCTGGGCGAGGCCGCGCGCGAAGTGGCGCGGAGCTTGAGCTGGCAGGCGATGGCGGAGCGCTATCTGTCGGTCTATGACCAGGTACATGCGCTGCGTGTCGCACATGCGTTGCCGGCCGGCTGCACAACCGCATCGGTGGAACTATGAGCAGTACTCCGATCGATTCGCTGCAAATCGGCATGCACTGGTTCAACGAACGGCCAGGCGGACTCGATCGCATGTTCAAGGCGCTGATCGACACACTGCCCGAGCAAGGCGTCAACGTGCGCGGCATGGTGGCGGGCAGCCCCGGCGTATTCGATGCGTCCGGCGGCCGCGTGCTCGCGTTCGCCGGCGCGCAGGCGCAACTCGGCACGCGCCTGTGGGGCTCGCGCACGCACTCGCGCGCGCTGCGCGCGGCGAAGATGCCCGACGTCGTCGCCACGCATTTCGCGCTGTACGCGGCGCCGACCGTGGGCGTGTTCCGGCGCGTGCCGAAGGTCGTGCATTTCCACGGACCATGGGCCGCCGAATCGTATCCTGGTGGCGGGGGCGGCTGGTCGCGCGCGATGCGTGTCACGCTCGAACGCTTCGTCTATCGGAGCGGGACGCGTCACATTGTGCTCTCGCACGCATTCGGCCGGTTGCTTCATGAAACGTATGGCGTGCGTGAGGAGAGCATTCGCATCGTGCCGGGCTGCGTCGACGTCGCGCATTTCGATACGCGTGCGACGAAGCGGCAGGCACGCGAGCACCTCGGCTTGCCGCAGGACCGGCCGCTGCTGTTCTGCATGCGGCGTCTCGTGTCGCGCATGGGTCTCGAGGATCTGATCGACGCGATGGCGATCGTCAAGCCGATGCTGCCCGACGTACTCCTGACGATCGCCGGCAAGGGCCCGCTGGAAGCGCAACTGCAGGCCCGCATCGTTGCGCGCGGTCTGGAGGGAAATGTGCGGCTCGCGGGCTTCGTGCCGGACGACGAGGTGCCGCTGTGGTATCGCGCAGCGGATCTGTCGATCGTGCCGACGGTTTCGCTCGAAGGCTTCGGGCTCACCACGATCGAATCGCTCGCGGCCGGCACGCCGGTTCTCGTGACGCCGGTGGGCGGCCTGCCGGAAGCGGTGGCGCCGCTCTCGGCCGAACTGGTGCTGCCCTCGGGCGGCTTCAAGGCGATCGGCGAGGGCATTACCGACGTGCTGCTGGGCCGGCGCGTGGTGCCGGGGCCGCAGGCGTGCCACGCCTACGCCCGCGAGCATTTCGACCGGCCGGTGGTCGCGGCGCAGGTCGCGCGGATTTACCGCGAAGCGATCAGCGTGTTTTGACGCGCCGTGATCATGCGAAGCAATGCGCGAAAAAACTTCGAGCGCCTCGTCTGCGTCGCTGCCTTGGCGTTGCCGGTGCTGGTGCTGATCGCCGCGGGCGGATCGGGCGGCTCCGTGTCGAAACCGGCGCGGGCCGCCGAACCCGTGGCGGCGGCGACCGCCGTGGCGTCAGCCGGCATGCCCGCCGCCGAAGCGTACGCGGTCGCCGCGCATCCGTCGCTGTCGTACCGCACGTCGTGGATCGGCAACACGTGGGGCTACGCGGATCATCGCTGGATGCAGATCGACGTGCAGGCGATTGCCGTCACGCCCAACGGCGACGTCTTTACGAATGCGCCCTGGGACGAAGGCGGCGGCGAGCTTGGCCAGTACCGTAACGGTGAACTGGTGCGCCACGGCGGCGAGTCGCACGGCTGGGGCATGATGGGCGGCGACGCGATCGCAGTGAACGACGAATACGTGTACGTCGCGCAAACGGTGGTCAGCCTCGGCAACGAGGCGGCCAAACAGCGGCCGACGCCGCGCGAGGGCGAGCAGTGGACCGGCGTGGCGCGCCGCAGCCGCGCCGACATTCGCGACGGCGTGCCGTTCGCGGGCCAGGTGAAGTTTCCGGCCGGCGGCCGCCTCGCGTTTCTGCTGATCTCCAGCTATTCCGCCAAGGCGGATTACGCGATCCGCGGGCTTGCCGCGGACGAGACGCGGCTCTTCGTGTCGAACCAGCTCGACAATCGCGTGCAGATTTTCGACGCGCAAACGATGCAGCCGATCGGCGGCTTTGCCGTGCGCGAGCCTGGCCGCCTCGCGCTCGCGCCCGACGGTTCGCTGTGGGTCATCGAGAACAGCCGCACGGATGGCGCGCGCCGCGTGGTTCATCGTGCGCGCAACGGCGCGCGTCTCGAGGAACTCCCGCTGCCAGCCGGCGTGGTGCCGGTGGATCTGACGTTGGATACGCGCGGACGGCTGCTGGTCGCGGACAACGGCGTGCGCCAGCAGATCCTGATCTTCACGGCAGCCTCACCTGTGGCTCAGCACGGAGCAGGCATGCGGCTATCGGCGAGTTTCGGCGAGGAGCGCGGCATCTATGCGGGCCGGGCCGGTGCGCCGGGACCGCGGCGCTTCAATGGGCTGACCGGTGTCGGCGTGGATCGCGCGGGGAATATCTATGTGTCCATGAACGGCGCGGGACCGCGGCCGTTCGGCATGGCCGCCAGCACCTACGACGGCGCGTTGCTCGAAAGTTATACGCCTGACGGCACGCAGCGCTTCAGTCTGCAGGGGCTCCTGTTCGTCGACGGCGCGCAGTTCGTCGACGGCGATCCGCCTTCCGTTTATAGCGGCAGCAAGCGCTTCACGCTCGATCTCGCGCGCGCGCCCGGCGAGGAGTGGTCGTATGCCGGCTATACCGCGGACCGCTTCCGCTATCCGTACGATCCATATTTCCATCTGTACCTCGGCGGTCAACGCGGCATGCCGATGGTGCGCGACGTCGGCGGACACCGGCTGCTGTATACGACCGACATGTACTCGTCGTATTTGCGGATCTATCGCTTCGCCGCCGATCGCGAGACCGCGATTCCCTCGGGGCTTTTCTCGCGCTCGCACATCGACGGCGCGTGGCCGCCCAATCAGCCTTCGCAAGGTGAATGGATCTGGCGCGACGTGACGGGCGAGGGCGATTTTTCCCCGGCGGCGTTCGACCAGAACGCCAACAGCACCGACGCTCCGCCGATGAACGGCTGGTGGATAGACAGCCTTGGCGACGTCTGGCAGGGCACCGAATCGCAGGGCATCCGCCGCTTTCCGTTGCAGGGTTTCGACCGCGTCGGCAATCCGGTTTACCGCTATGCGGCGATGCAGCCGTATCCGCCGCCCGCGCCGTTCAACCGTATCGCGCGTCTGAATTACTTTCCCGCCGACGACACGATGTTCATCTCCGGTTCGACGCCGTCGCGTCCATTTGTTCAGGACAACTGGAATGGAGCGGGTTCGCAGCTGGCCCGCTACGACCACTGGAAGAGCGGCAAGCCGGTGCTGCGCTACGTGATCGGCCTGCCCGATCTGGGTCCGCCGGACTGGCTGTCGATCAACGGCTTCGCGGTGGCGGGCGATTACATCTTCGCCGTCGAAACGCGCAGCGCGATCGTGCGCGTCTATGAGCGCGGCACCGGGCGCGACGTCGGGCGGCTCGCGCCCGGCAAGGAAGTCGGCTCCACGAGCGGTTGGACCGACGTGCCGATGCCGATTACCGCTCATCGCCTCGCGTCGGGCGAATACCTCGTGCTGGTCGAGGAAGACGCACACGGCAAAGCGCTGATGTATCGCTTTACTCCGCAGACGGCCCCGCTCGCGGCGGCCGCTTCCCACTCCATTGTCGTTGCAGCGAATCCATGAAAATCATTCATCTAGCCAATCATGCGCAGAGTGTCGGTAACGGCATCGTCAACGTGATGATCGACCTCGCCTGCATGCAGGCGCGCGCCGGCCATGAGGTGATGGTGGCCTCGGGCGGCGGCGGTTTCGAGGACCTGCTCGCACGCTACGGTGTGCGTCATGTGTTGCTGCCGCAATCGCCCAGACCCTCGCGCGTGCCGGCGATGGTCGCGGGCTTCAACCGGCTCGTCGCCCAGTTCGACCCCGACGTCGTCCATGCGCACATGATGACCGGCGCGCTGATCGCGCGCTTCGGCGTGATGCGGCGGCGCTTCGTGCTCGTCACGACGGTGCACAACGAGTTCCAGAAAAGCGCCACGCTGATGCGCGTGGGCGACCGCGTGGTGGCGGTCAGCGAAGCCGTGGCGGTGGCGATGGAACGGCGCGGCATACCGAAGTCCCGCTTGAGCGTGGTGCGCAACGGCACGGTCGGCACGCCGCGGCTCGCGCACAAGCCGCTGCCCGCGACGCCGCAACTCGCTCATCCGTGCATCGTGACGGTGGCGGGCATGTACGAACGCAAGGGCATCCGCGATCTGCTGCAGGCGTTTGCGCTGCTGCGCAAGCGTGTGCCGGAGGCGGTGCTGTATCTGGTCGGCGAGGGACCGGATCGCGCCGCGATGCAGGCGCTGGCCGAGGAACTCGGGGTGATGCCGCATGCGCGCTTCGAAGGTTTCGTGGCCGACCCGCGCGCCTATCTCGCGCAGGCCGACATCTTCGTGCTCGCGTCGCATAACGAGCCGGGCGGCCTGGTATTGTCCGAGGCGCGCGAGACGGGACGGGCGATCGTGGCGACCCAGGTGGGCGGCAATCCCGAGATGCTCGACGGCGGCGAGGCGGGTGTCCTCGTGCCGCCGCACGATCCGGCCGCGCTGGCCGACGCATTCGGGCAACTTCTGAGCGATCGCGTCGCGCACGCGGCGCTTGCCGTGAGGGCGAAGCAGAACCTCGACAAGTTCGGCGTGCAGCGAGTGAGCGACGGCTACCTGTCGATCTATGAACGCACGCTGGCAAGCTGCCAGCCGCGCCGCTTTGCCAGCATCGCCGCGCGCACGATCAGCGCGCCGAACCTCGTGGTGCCGGACACCGTCACGCAGTCGACCACGTCGTGATGCGATTGAAGGCGGACGCGGGCCGCGAATAGCGGCCCGCTTCAATCACTTCAAGCGTTTCTTCAACTAACTCGCCGACAACGTCACCCGCGTCCACAGCTTATAGACGACGCCGCGCAGTTCACTCGACCCATGCAGCGACAAGCCCAGATTCGCGGCCGCCAGCACGAGTGCCGCAAAGATGCGCGTCGGCAGCGCGTCGATCGATTCGGTGAGCGCCAGCGCGAGCAGCAGGAACGCAAGGTGCACCAGCATATTGCGCACGATGGACCACACATGCAGCCGCGCGAACAGCAGCAGCACCGCATAGTCGAACAGCGCCTTCAACACGACGACCACACCCGCGCCCATGATGCCGAACCAATGAATCCCGCCCCACAGCGCGGCGGCGAACACCGGCAACTGAAGCCAGCTCACGCCGGCGATATAGGCGGGACTTGTCTGCGCCTGGATCAGGATCCCGAGAATGCCGCACTGGCCGCCCAGCCACACGGCGAGCACGAGCACGCTCGCGACCGGCGCCGCGGCCGCGACCGTGGGCCCGAGCCATAGCAGAAGAAAAGGTTTGAGCGCGAACAGCGCAACGATCACGCACGGCGTGAAGGCGCCATTCAGAAACGCCAGAGCGCTGTGCGCGAGCGCGTCGGCATCGGCGCGTGACACCGCCGACAGGCGCGGAAAAAGCGTGCGCACCATCGCGACCGGCAGCAGGTTCAGACGCGTGATGAGATTCTGCGGCGTCGCGTAATAGGTCACGAAACGCGCGCCGAGCAGTGCGCCGATGAGCACCCGGTCGAGCGTCGATGCGATCATGCTGGCGCCGGAAAACAGCAGCATCCAGCGGCCATAGCGAAAGAGTTCGACCATCACGCGCCATTGCGGCAGACGCACGCGGCGAATCCCGATTGCACGAAACGCCGCCGCGCCGAGCATCAGGCCGGCCGCGAGGCGCGCCACCACGGCCGCCGGAATCACCACCGCGAGCGACGGCGAGAAGCAGAAGATCGCCGCGAGCGGCAGCAACTGAAACAGCGCCGTGCCCAGCGTCTGGTTGATGTTGAAACTGGCGAAGCGCTCCACGCCGTTGATGGCGCCGGCAAACACCCACGACACGTTCGCGATGGGCACGGCCACCGCGATCCACGGCAGGCTCGCCATGACCTCGCGCTGAAAGGCCGGTTCGATCTTCACACCGTGCGTGATGTAGACGACCGTGCCGACATAAATGATCAGGCCGCCTACGATGCCGGTGCCCAGATTCATGAACCAGGCGCTCCAGAAGATGCGCTCGATCGAATCGTCATTGGCCGCGCGCGCTTTCGAGATCTGATTTTCCGTCGCGAGACTCGTGCCGAGATCGAGCACGCCGAAGTAGCCGATCAGCGTCCACACCAGGTTGATCACGCCGTATCGTTCGGCACCCATCAGGTGGAGGTAGGCGGGCACGGTGACGAGGGAGATGAACGTTGGAGCGATCGCTCCTGCGAAGTTGATGAAGATGTTCTTGACGATACTTCGTTCCATGGTGCGCTGTCCGCCGGGAGAGGTCATGCAATGGTGTGGTTCATCCTGAACGCTGTCGGTGCGCGGACGCACCCAGCAGCGCGCGTGACACGATGGCGTCGGCCGGTCGCAGGCCTCGATATTGCCCTGGCGCCCGTTGTGCCTGTGTGGGTGGCCGTACAGATAGACGCGATCCGGCAGGGTTAAATGCGGATTCATCGGTGTTTTCGGAGCATTCATGGCTGGAGCCACGAGCGGGCATCGCGACGACAGCGGCGGCGCATTGAACGCGCGGCTGATCTCGATCTGTATTCCCACCTGCAACCGGCCCGCGTTGCTCGAACAGGCCATCGACAGTTGCCATGCGCAGACGTATGGCGAGTTTGAAATCGTGATCGGCGACGACTCGAACGACGACAGCGCACGGATCGTGACGGAACGCAGCCGCTTGCGCAGCCGGCAGCCGATCCGCTATGAACGCAACGCGCCCCGGCTCGGCCAGGCGGGCAACGTGAACCGGCTTTTCGCGCGCGCACGAGGCGCGCGGCTCGTGCTGCTGCACGACGACGATCTGCTCGAACCGAACGCCTTGACCTGTCTCGACGCGTGCTGGCAAACATATCCTGAGTTGAACGCCGCATTCGGCAAGCAACGCGTGATCGCCGACGACGGCACACCGCGCCCGCAAGCCACCGAATGTCTGAACCGCGATTACCGGCGCGTGCCCGAACGCGCCGGGCGGCTGCCCGTGCCTGCGCTCGCCGGTATCGACCAGATGTTCCCGAACAACGGCTATCTGGTGGATACGTTGGCCGCACGCCGGATCGCATATCGCACGGCCGTCGAAGTCGGCGAAGCGTGCGACTTCGATTTTGGTTTGCGGCTCAGTGTGGAGGCCGCCGCGATCTGTTTCGTCGACGAGTTCGTATCGGTTTCGCGCGAGACGTCGCTGTCGATTTCGACCCATGCGTTGCCCGCGATGCACGCGTTCGCGCAACTGCGCGAGAGCCGTGTGCCCGCCGCGGCCCAGGCCGCGCGCGACGACGCGTTGCGGCGCGTGGCGCCGCGCGCCGCTTCCGCCTATGCGCGGGCCGGCGAACCGGCCGCCGCCTGGCGCGTGCTGCTGTCGAGGCACTACACGATGCGCGACAGACTGCGCGCGCGGTTTTTCTATCATCTGCTGCTCGCGACCCGTTCCACTTTTGCCTTGCGCACGCCGCACAGCGGTTGAATATCTCGCCACTTGGCATGCAATGGCGTCCTCACGGCGCATGCGGCGGACCTCCGCCAATGAGTCGGAGTCCGACGCAATGTGGCGGGACGAACAGACGCGCGACGCCGCGTTTGTTGTAATGCCGCGAAAGTGGAGACACCCGGTGAGGAGCGTAGCGTGAGGCCAGTAGTGTTCGATGGCCGGTTCGGCTGGTTGCATCCGGCGAATGGCCCCGGCGCATCTAGCGGCGTGGTGTTGTGTCACGCGTTCGGGTACGACGCACTATGCACCTATCGCGGCATGCGCAGGCTGGCCGAGCGGCTCGCCGCGCGCGGCATTCCGGTGTTGCGTTTCGACTATCCGGGCACGGGCGATTCGGCGGGCGAGGCGAGCGAGCCCGGCCGTTGGCGCGCATGGCTCGACAGCGTCAAAGAGGCCGTGACGTTGCTGCGCGAGACCACGGGTGTCGAGCGCGTGACGCTGTGCGGTCTACGGCTGGGCGGCACGCTGGCCGCGCTGGCGGCTCAGGAACTCGGCGGCGTGGACGGCCTCGTGCTGCTTGCGCCGGTGCTGTCCGGCAGGAATTATCAGCGCGAGTTGCGCGCGCATTATCGCCAGTGGCTGTCGATGCCGGCCGCGATGGATTGCGAAGTCGAGCCCGATACCGACGCGTTTGTCGAGGCGTACGGTTTTCGTCTCTATCGCGATACGCTGCAGAGCTTGCGCGCCGTCGATCTGCGACGCGATGCGAGCCGCCCGGCCGGGCGCATGCTGGTGCTCGATTCGCTCGACCCCGCGCGGGCCGACGCGTTGGTCGCGCACTACCGGGAGCAAGGCGTCGAGGTAGAGCGGCAGTCGTTCGACGAATACGGCAAGTTCATGATGGAGGCGCTCGACAGCGAGATTCCGCGGACGGCGTTCGAGTCGATCGAAACCTGGCTCGCAGCCGATGCAGGCAAAGCGGGCGCACTCGCACGCGCGGCTGTGGCCGCGGGCGGTGACCGCGAACGCGGCCCGGATCACAGCGTGACGTATGCAGCCGATCACACCGCCCGCCACATCGTCGAACCCGGCGTGACCGAAACGCCGGTGTGGCTGGAAGGCGGCCGGATGTTCGGCATCTATTGCCTGCCTGCAACGCACGCCGCCGCCGCACCGGCGGTGCTGCTGCTGAATACAGGCGCCGTCTCGCGCATCGGCAACGCGCGGCTCGGCGTGTGCTTTGCGCGGCGCCTCGCGCGACAGGGCATCGCCTCACTACGCGTCGATCTCGGCGGTCTGGGCGATAGCCAGCCGTCGCTCGATGCGGTGAGTCTCGACGCACTGTATGCGCAGACTGGCGCCGACGATGCCGCCTGCGCGGCGCGCTGGCTGACGGCGCAAGGCCATCGCGGCGCGGTGCTGCTCGGCATCTGCGCGGGCGCCTTCGTCGGCCTGCATGCCGCCGCGCGCGAGTCGGCGGTGATCGGCGCGGTGCTGGTCAATTTGCAGAAATTCACGTGGCGCAACGTCTGCGATGAACACGGCAAGGCGCCCGCCGCGCTCGCCGCTTTCGGTTCGACACGCACCTATCTGCGCTCGATGTGCCAGCCGCGCAAATGGCTTCGCGTCATGAAGGGACAGACGGGCGGCTGGCCGGTCGCACGCGAGCTGGCGTCGCGTTTCGCTGCCCGGCTCGGCGCCACGCTCGCGGACCGGCTCGAACGCGTTTGCGGTCTTGAACTGGGCTCGAATGAAGAGCGGCGCCTGCTCGCCGCCGTCGATGCGCAGGGCGCGCACACGCTTCTCCTATACGGCGTGCTGGACGAGGGCGTCGAGGAACTGGAACGCTACTTCGGCGTGCGCGGCGCCCGCTTGCGGCGCTACCGCCGGATACGCGCGGCCTTTTGCGAGCGCACCGATCACGCGATTCTGTCGGCGAGCGCGCAGGAAAACGTGATGTCGTACTTCGAGGACTTCTACCGCGATACCTTCAGCGACACCTTCCGCGACATCCGCCAGCCCGAGGCCGCCGTTGCCGGCGCGCCGCTCGATACACGCCTCGGCTGGCGTCGTTCACGTGCCACGCAATGGCTTCTCAAGCGTGTGCGCGCGTTTCGTCTATCCGGAGAAGCGTGATGAATGCGTGAAGCATTCGGGCGCAATCCCGCTTCAATGGAGCAGCGTGATGAGCAGTCAATCCGAGTTGGACCGCATCAACCGTGTCGCGTGGAATTCGTCGGACGCCGCCCGCGTATTCACGCTCGACAAGACGTTCTCCGATCCCGGCGAGCGAGCCGCGTTCGAGTGGCTCGCGCCGCGTTGCGCCGGCGAGCCGTTGCTCGATATCGGCATCGGCACGGGCCGCACGATTCCGTTGATGACCGCGATCTCCACCGACTACACCGGCATCGACTACACGCCGAAGCTGCTCGAGATGGCGAAGTCGGCCTACCCCGAGCGCGACTTGCGGCAGATGGATGCGCGCGACATGTCGGAGCTGCCGTCCGGACACTTTGGGCTTGCCGGGTTCAGCTGGAACGGCATCGACTGCGTCGACTACGGCGATCGCGTGAAGATTCTCGAGGAAATGTATCGCGTGGTGCGGCCCGGCGGTTACCTGCTGTTCTCGTCGCACAACCGCGGCGGCCCCGGCTACCGCGAGAACATCTGGCAACTGCTGCCGCAATTCACCTTCAATCCGCTCAAGCTCGGCTGGCGCACGCTGCGTTCGATGCGGCGCTTCCAGCTCGGCACGCTGAACTATGTGCGCCACGTCAGGCTGAATCGCGACTACGGCGGCTATGCGGTGAAGACTGCGGCGGCACACAACTTCGGCATTGTGATCGTCTATACGACGCTGCGCGAACAGCGCCGGCAACTCGCGCAGATCGGTTTTCAATGCGATGCGGTGTTCGAGAGCGGAGAAGGCGAGCTCATCCCCGGCGACGTGGAAGACAGCGACGCGTGGTGGTTTCACTTCATCGCGCACAAGCCGCTGGCCGCCTATCGCTTCGACTGATGGCGACCGGGAGCGCGGCCATGCAGGCAAGAGCCCTTCACATTGACGAGCCGCCCGACGCGGGCGCCGCCGGCTTCGACGAGCGGCGTTTTCGTCACGCGCTGGGGCGTTTCGCCACCGGGGTCGTGGTGATTTCGACCGGCAGCGGCGACGGTCTGCACGCGATGACCGCGAACGCGTTCATGTCGGGCTCGCTCAAGCCGCCGCTGATCGTCGTGTCGGTCGGGCGCCGGGCGCGCATGCACGAGCGTCTGATGGACAGCGCGAGGTTCGGCGTGAGCGTGTTGTCCGACGCGCAGGAGCCGCATAGCCGCCACTTCGCCGGCGAGCCGCAGAGCCGGCTCGCGCCGCGCTTCGCGCAGGTGGACGGCATGCCGGACGTGGTGCTGCTCGAACACGCGGCGGCCCGCTTCGCGGCTCGCATGGTGGACCGGCATCCGTGCGGCGACCATACGCTGTTCGTCGGCGAGGTGCTGGTGTTCTCGCTCGATGAACACGCGCCGTTGATCTTCTTCGGCGGGCGCTATGCGTCGGTGGCGGCGGGCGCATCGTCCGATCCGTCTTTTCCCGCCTGTCCATAAGCGCCGGACGCTCATGGGTCAGACAATTCGCTTGATTACGTGCGTCTTCGCACTATGCAACCAGTTCGAAGCGGGCACGCTTGATACGCAAGCTCAAGGTCCGTCAAAAGGTCTGGCGTTACACGGAAGAAACAATTCTTCAGAGGGATAACCCTGTCAGGAAGTCCCCCAACTGGCGCAACCGTTTTGAAGCTAGCAACGTATCGAAAGAGCATAAAAACGTCGATATAAAAGAAACATAAGGGCCGCTTTGTCAACAGGCTACGCGGGGATAAACACCGCTTCGGGGAGAGTCGTCATGGAACAGGCAAACAAGGATCGATCGCTGGTCAGCAAGGTGATGGATGGACTTGTCACAGGGATCGTGGAGGAGAAGTACGGCGCCATCCTGCCGCCGCAGGATGTGCTGTCGAAGGAGTTCGACGTCAGCCGCACCGTCATGCGCGAGGCGCTGTCGATGCTGCTCGCGCGCGACATGCTGGACGTGCGGCCGAAGATCGGCACGCGTATCCGGCCGATGAGCGATTGGCGCATGATCGACGAAGACGTCGTGAGCTGGCGTTTTCGCGCGAAGCCCGATCCGCTGTTTCTGCGCGACGTGATCGAGTTTCGCATCCTGATCGAACCGCGCGCGTCGGCGCAGGCGGCCGCGCGCGGCGGCGCGGCGGACATCGCGGCGCTTCGCGAGGCGTTCGAGGCGTTCCGCGTGATCCATCCGGGTGAGGCCGGCTATCAGGAAGCCGACGAACTGTTCCACACCCGCATCGTGATCGCGAGCGGCAATCAGTTCTTCAGGCAGATGGCGGCGATCATTCGCGGCGCGCTGTCGACCGTCAATCCGATCGTCAACCAGAAGGAAGGCGCATGGGAGAGCGCGGTGAACTCGCATTTGCGCGTGGTCGAGGCGATCGAACGGCGCGATCCGAAGGAAGCGGAAGCCGCGTCGCTCGCCATGATCGACTACACCGCGGAAGAGATCGGCAGCAAGCTTTCGGAGCAACCGCCGTTGCGTGGCTGAACGCTGCCGCCACGGCGGCACGCCGGCTTTTTTCCTCGCGAGACTTTGCATGACGGACGGTGCGCTCGTGTCCGCGCGCGCGAAACGCGCGATGTGGGCGACAATAGCGCCTGTTCTGAACTGCACGGACTCGAAGGAACGATGACAATCGCAACGCAGGAAACCCCCGCGAACGGCGTGATTCGCTGGGGAATCGTCGGGACGGGCCGCATTGCCCGCCGTTTTGCTCAAGGCCTCGCTCATGTGCCGCAAGCGCAACTGACCGCGCTGTGGTCGCGCCGCGCCGAACCGGCCGTGGCCTTCGCCGAGGAATTTGGCGGCGAGGCGTGCGCGAGTTTCGACGCGCTGCTCGCGAGCGGCATCGACGCGCTCTATATCGCCACCGTCCAGGACAGCCACGCCGACTATGCGGTCGCCGCGCTGCAAGCCGGCCTGCATGTGCTGTGCGAGAAACCCGCCACCATCAATCAGCCGCAGCTCGAGCGCGTGCTCGAAGCCGCGCGCGCCGCGCAACGGCTCTTCATGGAAGCCATGAAGCCGCCGTTCTATCCGCTCTACAGAAAGTTGCGCGCGCATCTAAATGGGGAGCCGATCGGCGAGGTGGGACTCGTGCGCGCCGGCTGTTCGGTGCCGGGCGTGCCGGACGATCATCCGTCGTTGTCGTTCGAGCATGCGGGCGGCGCGCTGCTCGACATCGGCGTCTATGAAATGTTTCTCGCGGTCGACTGGCTCGGCGCGCCGCATGAGGTGCAGACGCTCGGACGGCTCGGCTCGACCGGTGTCGATACGTTCGCGAGCCTGAACAGCCGGCATGAGCGCGGCATCGCGCAGCTCTTTTGCGGGCTCGATCTGCATGGCAAGGGCGATGCGCTGCTGATGGCCAGGGGCGGGCATGTGACGATTCACGAGCCCTGGTGGAATCCGTCGCGCGCGACGATCCGTTACGCCGACGGTCATGTGGTCGAACTCGACGAGCCGTTCGAAGGCGGCGGCCTGAACTACGAGACCGCGCATTTCTGCGAGCTGATTCGAGCCGGGCAAATGGAGAGTCCGGTCATGCCGCACGCCACTTCATTGCGGATGATCGCGATGTCCGATGCCGCGCGCGCCGCGCTGGGGCTTAGGTTCGCGGGAGAGTGAGAGGCGAGTGGTGGTACGATTTGCGCGCGCATGTGGAAGTGAAAAAACGTCTACATGTCTGCAGCTTTCGAACACCTTCCATTGGAGCCGTCCACGATGCGCATGCCTGGAAAACTTTGGCGCGACAACAAGAGCCTCGTCGCGTTTCTCTTTCTGATGGTGCTGTTCCGCAGCGCCGTGGCTGACTGGAACGTCGTGCCGAGCGGCTCGATGCTGCCGACGATCCGCGAAGGCGACCGGATCTTCGTCGACAAGATGGCCTACGATCTGCGCGTGCCGCTCACGCATATCGCGATCGCGCATCTGCACGACCCGCAGCGCGGCGATATCGTCACGATCGATTCGTCGGCGGCGCATGAGCTGATCGTCAAGCGGCTGATCGGCTTGCCCGGCGACAGCGTCGCGATGCGCGACAACGTGCTGTACGTGAACGGCGTGCGCGCCGATTATCAGCCGCTGAAACTCAAGCCGCTGCCTGGCGACGCGGCCTCGCCCGGCGACTATCTGACCGAACGCTTCGACGGCGTCGCGCATATCGTGCGGCTCGCGCCGAATGCGCCGAGTCCGCGCGACTCGTTCGGGCCGGTGACCGTGCCGCCGGGCGAATATCTGATGCTCGGCGACAATCGCGACAACAGCGCCGATTCGCGTTACTTCGGTTTCTTTCCGCGCAAGGAGTTGATGGGCCGCACGCGTCATGTCGCGTTCTCGCTCGACCCGGACCACTACTACACGCCGCGCTTCGAGCGCTTCGGCGCGCCGCTGGATGCGGCGTCGCCGGTGGCGAGCCGCTAGCCGAAGCGAGCGGTGCTCAGTGGCGCGAGGGCAGCGCCAAGCGCCGTTCGTACCAGCGCTGCACCCACTCGAGCACCTGGCACAGCACCCAATAAACCGCGGCCGCCGCGAGATACAGCGGCAGCGGCTGATAGGTCGACGCGATGATTTCCTGCGCGCTGCGCAGCAGTTCCGTCACGGTAATCACCGATACCAGCGACGTGTCCTTGATCAGACTGATCAAGCTGTTCGACAGACTCGGCACGGCAATGCGCAAGGCTTGCGGCGCGATCACGTAGCGCAGCGTCTGGCGGCGCGAGAGTCCGAGGCTGTATGCGGCCAGCCATTGGCCGTTGTGAATTCCGAGGATCGCGCCGCGCATGCTCTCCGACAGATACGCCGCCACGTTCGCCGACAACGCGATCACGCCGGCCGGCGTGGGGTCGAGCGAGATGCCGAAACTCGGCAGGCCGTAGTAGATCACGAAGATCTGCACGAGCAGCGGCGTGCCGCGCATCACGCTCACATAAATGCGCGCGAGCCAGTTCAGCGCGCGGTTGTGGCTCACGCCCATCAAGGCGAGCACGGCACCGGCAATCAGGCCGAAGAGCATCGACAGGACCGCGAACTTGACCGTCAGGACAGCACCCTGCGCGAGCACGGGAAGCGATTGGACGAGCAGGGATGTGGTGGACATGAGCGGAGGGCGGGTTGGCGCGCAAAGCGCACATCATAAACTTTGGCGGAGTTGAGGCGGAGGCTAAGGCGGACGGCGAAGCGCGGTTGGCACGCCATGTGAATCGCAACGAAAACCCGCGATGCAAAAGCGAAGGGCGGCACCATCGCCGATGCCGCCCTTCGTTTCACCGGCGCCCGTTACTTGATCGGCTTGCTGACGTCGATGCCGAACCACTTGTCCGAGATCTTCGAGAACGTGCCGTCCGCTTCGAGCTGGGTCATCGCGTCGTCGATCGCCTTGGCGAACTTCGGATTGCCTTTCCTGAACGGAATGCCCGACGGGTTGCCCGCGCCGACGGTTGCGCCCGTGCGCAGCGGCAGTTGCGAGTTCTTCAGCAGATACGCGAGCATCAGGCGGTCGTTGAGCGCCGCGTCCAGCCGGCCGGCGGCCAGATCGCGCAGGTATTCGGGCGCGCCCGGATACGTCTTCACGTCGATGCCCGGCACCGACTTCGCCATGTCCATGTAGTTCGTGCCGAGACCGACGCCGAGCTTCTTGCCCTTCAGATCGTCGAGCGATTTGAACTGGCGCGTGTCGTCCTTGCGCTGGATCAGTTGCGCGGCCGAGTACGTGTAGGCCGGCGAGAAGTCGAGCGCCTGCTTGCGCGCGTCGGTGATGCCGACCTGGTTGACGATCACGTCGAACTTGCCCGCCTGCAGACCGGCGATGATGCCGCTCCACTCGGTCGTGACGAATTCCGGCTTCACGCCGAGCTTCGCCGCAACCGCCCTGGCGATGTCGACGTCATAGCCGACCAGTTCGCCCGAGGGCGCTTTCGAATTGAACGGCGGGAAAGTGCCTTCGAGCCCGACGCGCAGCGTGCCGCGTTGCTTGACCTGATCGAGCAGATCGTCCGCGTGCGCGGTGACGGAAGTGACGGCGGTGAACGACGCGCCGATCAGACCGGCGACGAAAACCTTTTTCAGCAAGCCAAATTTCATCGTGTTCCTTTTTGTTCGCCTGGCGTTTTAGCAGACGAAAGCTTAACAAAGCAGACTATCGAAACCAAAATACCATTTGTTTATGTCTATATTACCGGCGTAGCGCCTGCACGCATTCGCCCACCAGCGCCGGTCCGCGGTAGATGAACCCGGTATAGAGCTGCACCAGCGACGCGCCCGCCGCGATCTTCGCGCGCGCGTCGTCGCCCGAGAAAATCCCGCCGACGCCGATGATCGGCACCGTCTCGCCGAGTTCGGCGCGCAGCTTGCGGATCACTTCGTTCGACGCGTCGAACACCGGCTTGCCCGACAGGCCGCCGGCTTCGTCGCCGTATTGCATGCCCGCGACGGCCGTGCGCGAGAGCGTGGTGTTGGTGGCGATCACGCCTTCGAACTGGTGGCGCAACAGCGTGTCGGCGATCGACTTGACCTGTTCGTCGTCGAGGTCCGGCGCGATTTTCAGCGCGAGCGGCACGAGCTTGCCGTGCATGTCGGCGAGACGCTGCTGCTTGTCCTTGAGCGCCGCGAGCAGCGAGTCGAGTTCGCCCACGCCTTGCAACTGGCGCAGATTCTTCGTATTCGGCGACGAGATGTTGACCGTCACGTAGCTCGCGAACGGGTAGACGCGTTCGAGACAGTACAGGTAGTCCTCGGCGGCGCGCTCGATCGGCGTGTCGGCGTTCTTGCCGATGTTCAGCCCGAGAATGCCGCGATAGCGCGCGGCCTGCACGTTCTTCACGAACTGGTCGACGCCCGCGTTGTTGAAACCCATCCGGTTGATCACGGCGTTCGCCTGCGGCAGACGGAACATGCGCGGGCGCGGATTGCCCGGCTGCGCGCGCGGCGTGACCGTTCCCACTTCAATAAAGCCAAACCCGAGCGACGCCAGTCCGTCGATGCACGCGCCGTCCTTATCCAGCCCCGCAGCGAGTCCGACCGGAT
>DASPZL010000356.1:0-4419 GCA_035636295.1 Paraburkholderia sp. | reverse complement strand
AGGATTTCACCACCGGCTCGAACACGTTGTTCACGCAGGCCAACGTGATCGGCATCAACGCCAATGCATTCGACGGCGTCAAGCATCGCACGTTGACGGTCGAAGCAGACGCGCGTCTCGCGCTCGATGCGCTCGCCGGACGTTTGCGAGGCTGGCACGCGGACCGCACGTGGACCGCGCGCGCGCACAAACTCGCGGCAAGCTGGCGTGACACGGTGAGCACGCTCACGCATGCGCCGCAACGCGACACGGTACTGCCTTACGAGGGCGACGTGATCGGCGCGGTGCAGCGTTCGAGCGCAGGGTCGGATAAAGACGACATCGTCGTGGGCGCGGCCGGCACGCTGCCCGCCGAATTGCACAAGCTGTGGCGTGCCGGCAGACCGGGTGCGTATCACGTCGAATACGGCTATTCGTGCATGGGCTACGAGATTGCCGGGGGCCTCGGCGTGAAGCTCGCGCGCCCCACGCGTGAAGTGATCGTGATGGTCGGCGACGGCAGCTATCTGATGATGAACAGCGAGATCGCGACCTCGGTGATGCTCGGCGCGAAGCTGATCGTCGTGGTGCTCGACAATCGCGGCTACGGTTGCATCAACCGCTTGCAACAGGCGTGCGGCGGCGCGCCGTTCAACAACCTGCTCGACGACTGCCTGCAAGGCCCGCTCGGCGCGCCGCCAGTCGATTTCGCCGCGCATGCCCGCGCGCTCGGCGCGCAGGCCGAGCACGTCCCGAACATCGCCGAACTTGAAGCAGCGTTGCAACGGGCGCGCGCCGCCGATCGCACCTACGTGATCAGCATCGACACCGACCCTGCCCGCACCACCGACGACGGCGGCTGGTGGTGGGAAGTGGCCGTGCCCGAAGTATCGACGCGCGACAGTGTGCGCGTGGCGCGCGCGAAATACGAAGCCCAGCTCGCGGCCCGCGCCGAACCGGCCGAACCAAGCAATTCAGCCGGCCGCACCGACAACGAATGAGGACGCCCGCATGACTGCTTTCGACGTACGCATCGGCATCAATCCGTTATCGTGGATGAATGACGATCTGCCTTCGCTGGGCGGCGAGACGCCGCTCGAGTTAGCGTTGACGGAAGGCCGCCAGATCGGCTATCAAGGGTTCGAACTCGGCAATAAGTTTCCGCGTGAACCGCAGGCATTGAAGACGCTGCTCGCTCAATACGATCTGGCGTTGGTATCCGGCTGGTATTCGGGGCGACTCGCGCGACGCAGCGTGGAAGAGGAAATCGCCTCGGTCGGCCCGCATCTCGAACTGCTCGCAAAAAACGGCGCGACGGCGATGGTGTATGGTGAAGTGGCCGATTCGATTCAGGGCGCGCCGCAACCGCTGTATCAGCGCCCGCGTTTTTTTAGCGAGGCGCAATGGGCTGAATATGCGGCACGTGTCGATGAATTCGCGCGTTATACGCAAAGCCGCGGCGTTCGGCTGGCTTACCATCATCACATGGGTGCTTATGTCGAGACGCCTGCCGATGTCGATCAGTTGATGTCGCGCACGAGCGACGCCGTCGGCCTGCTGTTCGACGCCGGGCACATCACGTTCGCCGGCGGCGATCCGCTGACGGTGCTCGACAAACATATCGCACGCGTATGCCACGTGCACTGCAAGGACGTGCGTCCTGCGGTGACGAAGCTCGCGCGCAATCGCAACTGGAGTTTTCTCGACGCGGTAATCAACGGCGCCTTCACGGTGCCGGGCGACGGCGCGGTGAATTTCCCGGCAATCATCGAACGCCTGAAGCGGCACGGCTATCGCGGCTGGCTCGTGGTGGAAGCGGAACAGGACCCGGTGGTGGCGCCCTCGTTCGAGTATGCGCAGAAAGGCTATAGAACATTGCGGACGTTGGTCGATGCGCCACTCGACGCAACGGGCAAAACTGAGCAGGAGGCAGCATGAGTTTATTGGTGAAGGCGCAGCGCGAAGGCCAGACGATCGCGCGAGTGACGCCGGAGTCGGCGTGCTGGCGGTATGTGGGATTCGCCGCCTACCGGTTGGGCACGAGCGAGGTGGTGCATCTGTTCGAGCCGTCGCGCGAGGTTTGCATTGTCGTGCTCGCGGGTTCGGTGGATATCGAAACCGCGAACCGGACCTGGAGCTCGCTGGGTTCGCGCGATAGCGTGTTCGAGGATGCCGCGCCGTATGCGGTGTACTTGCCGCCCGGCGTGCGCGCGACGGTTCGCGCCTGCCGCGATGCGGAGATCGGCGTGGCTAGCGCGCCGGCCAAGGGGGAATATGCTGCAAGGTTGATCGAGCCTTCTTCGATGAAGCGCTCCATGCGCGGCAAGGGCCTGAATACGCGATACGTATGCGACATTCTTCCGCAGACGGAGCCTGCCGAGTCCTTGCTCGTCGTTGAGGTCAGGACGCCTGGAGGTCACGCTTCAAGCTATCCGCCGCATAAGCACGACACGGATAATGTGCCGCATGAGAGTTCACTTGAGGAGACTTACTATCATCGGCTCGATCCGCCGCAGGGGTTTGCGTTTCAGCGCGTGTACACCGATATGCGGGATATCGACGAATCGATGGCCGTCGAGAATCACGATGTTGTGATGGTGCCGCGTGGGTATCATCCGGTCGTCGTGCCTTATGGGTACGATTCTTATTATTTGAATGTTATGGCTGGTGCGCAGCGGGTTTGGTGTTTTCGTAACGATCCTGCGCATGAGTGGATTATTAGTAAGGATGCTTGATTTTTTGCCTGCGCGGCGCTTATGTCTGTACGCTTCTGGTGTTGGCCCTTGGCTGATTTGTCCTGAAGCCGCGGCACGTCTTTCGCACGTCAGGCGCGGCATGGTTTCGTCGCACATACGCCGGCTTCAAACAGCGGCCGGCCGTCGCGCCGCAATAAAACCCAGGCGAGCACCGAGCGGTTACCCCACGCCGAGCCATTCCCGCGCCACGTCGGTCCGCTGCAAAAACGCCGCGAGTTCACCGTCGAACACGATTTCGCCATGCCCCATCACCGCGACCCGGCCGGCGATGTCCCGTGCGATCACGAGCCGCTGCTCGATCAGCAGCATCGCCACGCCGCGATCGCGCAACATCCGCAGACACTGCGCGACCTGCACCATCACCTGGCTCGCGAGACCCTCGCCGGGTTCGTCGATCACCAGCAGATCGGGGTCGCCGAGCAGCGCCCTGGCAAGCGTCAGCATCTGCTGCTCACCGCCCGACAGCGCGCCCGCACGCGTGCGCTTTCTCTCGCGTAGGACGGGGAAAAGCGCGTAAGCATCGTCGAAGGTAAAGCGCGGCATGCGGCCGCGAGCACGCGGCGCAACACCGAGTTGCAAATTCTCGTGGACGCTCAGCGTCGGAAAAACATCGCGATGTTCGGGAACGTAGCCGAGCCCGAGACGCGCGATCTCGAAGGTGCGCAGGCCGCCGAGCGCGTGACCGGCGAAACGCAACTCGCCCTCGCTGCGCGCGAGGCCCATGATCGCGCGGGCCAGCGTCGAGCGGCCGGAGCCGTTGCGACCGACGAGCGCAAGCACTTCGCCCGCCTCGATCCGCAACGTGACGCCGTGCAGCGCCTGACTCGCGCCGTACCAGGCGTTCAGCCCTTGAATGTCGAGCAAGGCCGTCACGCGCCGAATCCTTCGCCGAGATAGGCGGCGCGCACCGCCGCGTCCGCGCGAATCGCCGCAGGTGTCCCGGTCGCGATGATGCGCCCCTGCACCAGCACCGATATGCGATCGGCGAGCGCGAACACCGCGTCCATGTCGTGCTCGACCATCAGCAGCGTGCGGCCCGCGGTGGTCTCGCGAATCAGTTCAATGGCGCGCGCCGCTTCGGCGCGGTTCATGCCGGCGGTCGGCTCGTCGAGCAGCAACGTGTGCGCGCCGCCCGCGAGCGCGAGGCCGAGGTCGAGCGCGCGCTGCTCCGCATAGCTGAGCGTGCCGGCCTGAATGTGGCGGCGCGCGCTCAAGCCCACTGCGCCGAGTACCTGTTCGGCGCGTGCGTTCACCGTAGCCGAGCCGGTGAAACGCTGCCACCAGCGCGTGCGGTCACGCTCGGCGAGCATCGCCGCGCAACGCAGGTTGTCGAACACCGTCAGCCGCGCGAACACGCTGGTGGTCTGGAAGCTGCGCGCGAGGCCGCGGCGCGTGATCGCGGCCGGCGCGAGTCGCGTGATCTCCGCGCCGAACAGGTCGATACGCCCCGCGTTCGGCCGCGCGCCGCCGGCGATCAGATTGAAGAGCGTCGACTTGCCCGCGCCGTTCGGACCGATCAACGCATGGCGCTCGCCCGGCTCGATCGCGAGATCGACGCCGCGCAGAATTTGCGTCGACCCGAAGCGTTTTTCGATGCCGTAGAGTGCGAGCGCCGGGGTCATCGCGTGTCTCCGGCAGTTTGCGTGGAACGCGCGCGCATGACGAGGCGTGCCTGCGCGCGAGC
>DASPZL010000355.1:0-13130 GCA_035636295.1 Paraburkholderia sp. | reverse complement strand
CTTGTACTGTTCGGCGGCGACGAAAAATGAGCTGTCGTGCGGCCCCGCGCTCATGGTGATCGTTTTCGGCGGCGCCGGATCGGCGAGCCAGACGATCAGCGTGACCGTCAGCACGATGAGCGCGGCCACCACAACGTACGGCAACGTGTGATCGCGCCACTCGGCATGCGGATGCTCGCCGGGCATGGGCGGGGGACGCGGGCGCTGCGCTTTCATGGACACTCCGTGCCGGGAGCCGGGATGACGCATTGTCCACCGTCTGCAGCAGGTTTGCCGTCGGCAGTTTGCTCTATTGACCTTGGGGAGGATGCGATGCCGTGCCGCGCACGCTTTCGCCACACGAGGTGTCCATTTCGATGCCGATCGACGCCAGCGCCGCGACGATGGTCGTATCTTTATCCACGCGCACGGTCGCGCCGCTGCTCGCGATCTTCACGTCGAATGCGTCGAGCGTATCCGCTTCGCCGGCGGTCGCGGAAGCCGATCTGGCAAATAAATGTGGTTGATATTATGGCCGTGCGCGGCGTTCGCACCGCTCACATACCCGCCAGATGCCGCACCAATGCCTTTTCCGGCCGCGGCATCGCGTTCAGGTCGCGCATGCAGATCAGCAACTGGCGCGTCGCCCAGCTATCGGTCAACTCGATCGTGCGGATGCCCAGCGGCCCGCGATAACGCTTCGCCGCGGTGGCCGGCACGATGCCGACTCCCGCGCCTTGCTCGACCATGCGGCAGATGCCGTCGAAAGTTCGCACGTGGGTACGGAAACTGAGCGTCCCTCCGGCCAGCAGCGCGCGCTCGCCCAGATACGCTTGCAATGCGCTGTCCGCGCTCAGCCCGATGAATTCGCGATCCGACACTTCCGCCAGCGTGGCGCGACGACGCGTGGCGAGGGCGTCGTCACGGCTCGTGATCAGCACCAGTTTGTCGACGGCGAAGGGCAGCGTTTGCAACGCGCCATGCTCGACCGCATCCGAAATGATGCCGATCTCCGCCGCGCCGGTCAGCACCGCCTTGATCGTCTCGCTGCTTTGGCGTTCCTTCAGATCGATCTGCACGTTCGGGTGATCGCGCAGAAAGAGGCCGATTGCCGAGGGCAGGAATTCGGTGATCGCGGCGGTGTTGGTCCACAGGCGAATGCAGGCTTTGCGTCCCTCCTGATGCTCGCCCAGTTCACCCTGCATCCGTTCAATCTGACCCAGCACGAGCCGCGCGTGATGAGCGAGCGTATCGCCCGTTGGCGTGGATTCGACGCCGCGGCGGCCGCGTTCGAGCAGCGGCATTCCCAATGCGTCTTCCATGCCGCGCAGCCGCGCGCTGGCCGACGGCAATGACATGTTCGCGCGCGCGGCGCCGTGCGTGATGCTGCCGGTCTCGAGGATGTACAGGAAGAGCCGTAGGTCGATCAGGTCGAAGCGCATGGAGGGCGGTTTGGTTGGTATCAGTTTGCGTTTTCAGCCTAAGCCATAGCCTAAGTCACAGTAAGTATCTTACGCATTGTGGCGGGGCTTGCGGCGATTGAAAATTGCCGATATGACAACCACGACAAGCTCCCGATGATCTCTTCTTTTGCGATGCGCGCGGGCGTCGTCGCGGCAACCTTCGTCGTGGCCGGCTTCGTGAAGGGTGTGACCGGCATGGGCCTGCCGACCGTCGCCATGGGCGTGCTCGGCACGCTGATGCCGCCGGCGCAGGCCGCCGCGATGCTGCTGTTGCCGTCTTTCGTCACGAACCTCTGGCAGCTGTTCGTGGGGCCGAGCGTGCGGGTGCTGGTCAAGCGCTTGTGGCCGATGATGGTGGGTATCGTCGGCGGCACGGTCGCTGCCGCGTCGCTTATTGCCGGCGGGGGCGGCGAATGGCCGGTCGTCGGCCTGGGCGCCGCATTGACGCTTTACGCCGCCGCGGGCTTGACGGCGTGGCGCTTTTCGGTGGCGAGGCGGCATGAGCGCTGGCTGTCGCCAGCGATCGGCGCGGTCACGGGCGTGATTACCGGCGGCACGGGCGTGTTCGTCGTGCCCGCGGTGCCTTATCTTCAGGGCCTCGCGTTGAAGAAAGAGGATCTCGTCCAGGCGCTCGGCCTGTCCTTCACCGTCTCCACCATCGCGCTCGCGATCGGGCTGGCAAGAGAGCGCGCGTTTGCCGTCGACGATCTGGGTCAATCGCTTCTTGCGGTGGCGCCGGCGCTGATTGGTATGTGGATTGGACAGCGTGTGCGAGGGCGCATCAGTGCGGAGACTTTTCGCCGCTGGTTCTTTGTTTGCCTGCTTGGCCTCGGCATTCAATTGGCGGCGCGCGCATTCGTTTGATGATGAATTGGCGAAAAGCAAAGCGAGGAGAGCAACATCATGTGGCACACTATTCTGGATACGCTCGGTGCGTTAGCCGTGCTGGCAAGCGTGTCCGTGCAGATCGTGCTGTGGTGTAAGCGCTGAAATCAGCTTGCCCCACGGCATATATTCCATCAGCGTGGCGTTGCTCGTGCGCGCTGCTTTTCGATTGTTCGTCTGAACCGACGTATCTGTTCGCCTTCAGCCGCTTTATCCCTGCGGCCTGAATCCCTACATTGTGATCAGTAACAGCGCCACTGCATTTCCGGCTTCATCGGCGTTGACTCGAGAATCATCGCCACAGTACGGTGGCGCGAACCCAATCGAAAGGAAACGATCATGAGCAAGCTCACAGGTAAAGTTGCGGTTGTAACAGGCGCATCGAAAGGCATCGGCGCAGCGATTGCGAAAGCATTGGCCGCGCAAGGCGCGTCGGTGGTAGTGAACTATGCGTCCAGCAAGGCGGGCGCGGAGAGCGTGGTCGCCGCGATCACCGCGGCGGGCGGCAAGGCGGTGGCTGTCGGCGGCGACGTCTCCAAAGCCGCGGACGCGCAAGGCATCATCGACACAGCGGTTGAAACGTATGGCCGCCTCGACATCCTCGTCAACAACTCGGGCGTGTACGAGTTCGCGCCAATTGAAGAGATCACTGAGGAACATTTCCATAAGCACTTCAACGTGAACGTGCTGGGTCTGCTGTTGACCACGCAGGCGGCGGTCAAGCATCTCGGCGAAGGCGGCAGTATCGTCAACGTGAGTTCGGTGGTGAGCCGCATCACGCCGCCGGGCAGCGCGGTCTATACCGGCACGAAGGGCGCGGTGGACGGCATTACCGGCGTGCTCGCACGTGAACTCGGCCCGCGCAAGATTCGCGTGAACTCGGTGAATCCGGGCATGGTCGCAACCGAGGGCACGCATAGCGCGGGCATCGTCGGGTCGGATCTGGAAGCATGGGCCATCAGCACGACGCCGCTCGGGCGTATCGGCCAGCCTGACGAGATCGCCGACGTTGCCGTGTTCCTCGCCTCCGACGACTCGCGCTGGATGACGGGTGAGAGCCTGATTGCGAGCGGCGGTTCGCGTTAAAACGTCTTACGTGAAGATATGTGCCGCGCGGCTGCGTAATATCGCGGCGCGCGGCACATCGGCAAGATAGGAACGCCGCCTGGCTGAATTGGCCGGGCGGCGTCTGTTTTATTCAGTTCTTATTGTCGCGGCGTTCGTCGAAGTCCACCGCGAACAACGCATCCAGCAGATTCGATCCCGGCCGCTCAGCGAGCCGCGTGAGCGACTCGATCATCTGCACCTGGCAATCCTGTAACGGGATCATCCTGATCCGCCGCGATTCGTTGAATTCGGCGCGCGCGATCACGCCCACGCCCATGCCTTGCGCGACCGCTTCTTCGAGCGCCTCGCGTCCGTCCACATACATCACCGGTTCGACCTGCAACGACCCGCGCACCAGTTCGATTTCGAGCAACTGCTGCGTGACGGATTGCGGCTCACGGAAAATCATCGGCTGTTTAACGAGTTGCGCGTAGCTCAGCTTGCGTTTCTTCGCGACCGGATAGCTCGCCGGCACCATCGCCACCAGCGGATCGCGTCTCAGCACGCGGGCTTCGAGCCGGCTATGCACTTGCGGCGCGGCGGTGATGGCCGCGTCCACCGCGCTCGACAGCACGCGCTGCATGCAGTCCGCGGCATTGGCGATCGACAGCGTCACGACGATTCCCGGATGAAGCTTGCGAAACGCGCCGATCAGCGCGACCGCCAGATCGGGCGCGTCCGCGGCCAGCGAAAGCGAGCCGGACTCGAGCCCGCCCGCCGATTCGAGCAACTGCCGTGCGTCGCGCTCGCAACTGAGCATTTGCCGCGTGACGCTGAATAAACGCAGTCCCAGCTCGGTGGTCTCGACGCCGCGCGGCCCGCGCTCGAACAGTTTGACGCCGTATTCCTGCTCCAGACGCCGTACATGATCGGACACCGCCGGCTGCGTGAGCGACAGCGCCTGCGCCGCCTTGGAAAAACCGCCGTGTTCCGCGACCGCATGAAACGCCCGTAATTGCGCGTATTGCACGTGTGCCTCGTCGATGCATAAGTTTTTACGATATACACATCGATTATATCGATTTTACCGATGTGCCACCTTTCTGTACTGTGCGGTTCATCGAAACAGCGATATCGGAGAATCCGGAAATGGAAAACGCGATCGGCAATTCCGCAGCAAAGGCCGCCGCGACGTGCGCCCAGCCGGCGAGAGGCGAACCGTATCTGTTGACCCCCGGTCCGCTCACCACGGCGTTCTCCACCAAGGAAGCGATGCTGCGCGACTGGGGCTCGTGGGACGGCGACTTCCGCGCGATGACCGCGCAGTTGCGCCGCAGCCTGCTCGACATCGCGGGCGATACGGCGGGCGAGTACGACTGTGTGCCGCTGCAAGGCAGCGGCAGCTATTGCGTGGAGGCGATGCTCGGCAGCCTGATTCCGCGCGACGGTCATGCGCTGGTGCTCGCCAACGGCGCGTACGGCAAGCGCATCGCGACCACGCTCGGCTATCTCGGCCGTGCCTGCACGGTGCTCGACAAGGGCGACTACCTGCCGCCGCGCGGGGTCGAAGTCGAACGCATGCTGGACGCCGATCCGCGTATCACGCATGTGGTCGCCGTGCATTGCGAAACGAGTTCGGGGATTCTCAATCCGATCGACGAGATCGCCGCCGCCACCGCGCAAAAGGGCTGCAAGCTGCTGATCGATTCGATGAGCGCATTCGGCGCGGCGCCGCTCGACGTGCGCGAGATTGCCTGCGAGGCCTTCGTATCGTCGGCGAACAAATGCATTGAGGGCGTGCCGGGTTTCGGGTTCGTGATCGCGCGCAAGAGCGCGTTGCAGGACGCCAAAGGCCGCAGCCACTCGCTCGCCCTCGACGTGTATGACCAATGGGATGTGATGAACCGCACCGGCCAGTGGCGCTTTACGCCGCCGACGCACGCGGTCGCCGCGTTTCTCGAAGCACTGCGGCTGCATACGCTCGAAGGCGGCCGGGCCGGGCGCCTCGCGCGTTACGCGAGCAATCGCGACGTGCTGGTGGCGGGCATGCAGGAACTCGGTTTCGAACCGCTGCTCAACGCGCGCTGGCGCTCGCCAATCATCGTGACGTTTTTCTCGCCGGCACATCCGTCGTTCAGTTTCGAACGCTTCTATGAATTGATGAAGCAGCAGGGCTTCATCATCTATCCGGGCAAGCTGACGGTGGTGGAGAGCTTTCGCATCGGCTGCATCGGTCAGGTGGATGAGCATGTGATGCGCCGCGTCGTGCAGGCCTGCGCAAGTTCGCTTCAAGCAATGGGCGTGGACCACGCCGCGCCGCCGGCGACTGCGATCGCGGAACGCAAGGCATTGGCGGACGCGGTCTGAAGGACATGGGTCATAAAAGTGCGCGGCATGCCGCGCCAGTTGAAAATCGACCGCCGTTTCATCCAGCTTTTGCCGGATGCCGGCACGACCATTGCCACCGCGATCATCTCGCTCGCGCACGGCTTCAATCTGTGCGTCGTGGCCGAGGGCGTGGAAAACCGCGCGCAGCTCGGCTGGCTGCAACGGGCCGGTTGCGATCTGGTGCAGGGCTACCTGCTCGCCCGGCCGATGCGCGCGCAGGACATCAGCGCGATGCCGACGAGGAAGCGAACTCAAGAGGACGTGGTGACGAGCCAGGCGTTAAGCGATCCTGATGAGCCGCCAAGTGGGCAGGGCGTTGCGGCTAGTCCGCGCGCCGCACAGCGAGCCTCGACATCAGCGGGCTCGACAATGGCAAACCTCAACCGGCGATCAGCTTCAACCCCGCCGGCAGCGACTCGCCGAACACGCGGCCCTCGTCAGCGTTATCGAGTTCCACGGTCTCGCTCACCATCGTGATCCACGCGCGCGGCGCGTTGGCTGCTTCGAGCCTACGCACCACCGCGTAACGCACATCGTCGGGCAAGTCGCGCGAACGGTCGCCGGTCATGCGGGCGATCTGCACGGCGGCGAACGCGGCGGGATCGACCTTCTTCCAGTCGAGCGCGAGTATCGTGTTCAGCCATCGCGCGGCAACCTCCGGCGGCACGACGCCATGTGCGCTGCCGTAGAACGGCCGCCGTGCGCCGATGCGGCCCACTGCCCACCAGCTCTGATGGTTTTCAGCGGACTTCTTCAACCGCGTCAGCACCGACTCGCCGAGTTCGATCTTGCGTTCGACCGGAATGCGTTCGAGCGACGCGCTCAGCCGGACCCTATCGGGGAAGCCCGTCTTCGACACGTCGAACGGCAGCTTGTGGCGCGATTGCGCGGCGGTTTGCAGATACGCCATCGCGTCGAGCACGCGCAGTTGCGCGTTTTCGTCGAGGCCGCCGGCGGCGCGGCGCCACAGCGTCCACCATTCCGACCAGACCTGGCTCTCGTTGACGTACTGAATGCCGTCGTCGAATAGCGACCACAATTGTTCGACGCGCCATTCGTCGAGCGGATAGCCGAAGCCTGGCCGCACGCAATAGCCGGCGAGATTCAGCCACAGCCGTTCGTGATCCGCCGAACGCCGGCGACGGCGCGCGCGTTCCCATAGCGCACCGAACAGTTCGCGCAGCAGCGCGCTGTTCCAGCTCTCGCGCGGGCCGAGCAGTTGTTCGAGTTGCGAGCGCAGGCGCTTGATTTCCTTCGGGCCGACATTCTGCGAGCGCGAGCCGAAGCTGCGGTCGATATGGTCGATCGCTTCGTCGAGCGCGGGATGCCGGGCTTGGCCCGCATCGCCGGTTAGATTCACCTGGGCATTTTCGCGGCGCAGCTGGAATTCGAGCAGCCAGCGCTGCGCGGGATTCTCGAGTTCGATGCAGTGGACCTCGAGCGTGCCGACTTCGGTGAGCGAGGTGGCGATCCGCACCGCAGTTTCGCGCGCGGTGCCGGTGTTGGTGCCGTTGTCGGTGTTGGCGCCACGCGCGCCGCGCGGCTGCACGATCGTCGCGATGGGCGGCAGGCGAACGAAATCGCCATCCGCGAGATCGATCAATTCGCCGGCTTGATAGACCGTATCCGCGCTTGATGAAACCAGGTGAAAACGCACCGGATGCCCGAGGCGCAGCGCGAACGTCCGCTCGGCGATCAGGATCTCGTGGCCTTCCTCGGTGCCGCGCGGCAGCAGGCAGATGCCGCGTGGCGACGGCTCGGCGTCGCGCTTGCCGTCGCCGGTTTCATCGAGCACGAGGAAGTAGCTGCGCGGCGAGCCGCCGCCGATTTTCGGCGCGCCGCCCGCGCGGGCCAGCGCATACGCGACCGCGCCGCGCGCCACGGCCACGTCCGGATTGTCGTTGTGCAGCACGTTAAGCGGTTTGCCGCGCCACGAGCCTAGCGTGTCGGCGAGTCGCTGCGTCAGCGCTTCGGCGCGGAACACGCCGCCATTTAGCAACAGCGTGTCGGGCACCGGCAAAGACCCGTCCGAATCGGCGGAACCCAGCGCTTTACGCGACTGCGCCGCGAAGCGGCTCAGGAATGCCGCGATATGGCGCGTGACGGCGGCGTCGGTGGCATAGGGCAGGCCGAACTCGACGATCGCGCCGCGCGCCCTGCCTGGCCGTTCGATCGAGGCCACCGCCGGAAAAAATCCGTCGACGATGATCTGCTCGACTTCCTCACGCGTGAGCTGCGCGGTGCGCGCGCCGCCGATCAGTTTCGAGCCCGCGCCGAGCAGCGTGATCGACGCCGAATCGGGCGCTTGCGGGCCGAGCAGTTGTTCCTTCGCGCCGCGGCAACGCTCGACCAGTTGCGAGAGGCTCGCCGCCGACAAACGCGTGCGCTCGCCGCCGCCGCCGGACAGCCGCGCCTCGACGCGATGCGCGAGCGCGAGATCCATGTTGTCGCCGCCGAGCATCAGATGGTTGCCCACGCCGACGCGCGTGAGCTCGGGCTCGCCGTCACGCACATTAACTTCGATCAGCGTGAGGTCGGTCGTGCCGCCGCCTACGTCGCAAATCAGCACGAGCCGCGTGTCGGCGAGTTCAGCCGCAAGCCGGTCGCGATGATGGAACAGCCAGTCATAGAACGCCGCTTGCGGCTCTTCAAGCAGCCGCAAGCTCGGCAGACCCGCCATGCGCGCCGCTTCCACGGTGAGCGCCCGCGCGCCTTCGTCGAAGGAAGCCGGCACCGTGAGCACCACGTCCTGATGTTCGAGCGGCGCGTGCGGAAAGCGCTGGTTCCAGGCCGCGCGCACATGCGCGAGATAGCTCGCGCTGGCCTCGACCGGCGAGACTTTGAGGACGTCGCCGGCGGCGCCCCACGGCAGGATCGGCGCGACACGGTCCACCGACGCATGCGACAGCCAGCTTTTCGCGCTCGCCACCAGCCGGCCCGGCACCTGGCCGCCGAGCGTGCGCGCGAGCCGGCCGATCACGACCGGCGGCTGCGTCTCTTTACCGTCGGCCGCGTGTTCGACGCTCTGTGCGCTTGTGCCCGTGCACCACGGCAATTGCAGATCGCCCGCGTCCAGTTCGCCCGCCGCCGCGTGATAGCGCACCGACGGCAGAAGCGGCCGCGCGGCGACCTCGCCGAGACTTACCAGCTGCTCGATCTCGAAGACGCGGATCGGCTGCGACCCGTTCCTCGCCTCCGCCTCCGCCTCGGCGTAGGCGAGCACCGTATTGCTGGTGCCGAGATCGATGCCGACGCTGTACCGCTTCATCTCAGTCATGCATTCGCGTTGCCGCGCACGTCGAATTCGACTTTCCAGCGCTCGTCGGTGCCGCGCGGCACGGCTTCGAGTTCGAGCGTGCCCGCTTCGGTGACGCGCGCATGCAGCTTCACCGGCACGACTTCACCGGGCGTGCGGCCGGCGGCCGGCAGCGTCGCCTGAATCTCTTCCAGTTCCTGCAATTCCTCGGGGCCCCAGAAGTCGAGCAGCGTGCCGACCTGATCCTGACGACGCACCGACGAACCGAAGAAGCGGAAGTGCACCGGCTCGCCGACCACGAGCCCGAACTCCTGCGCCGGCAGCTCGGCCTCGGTGCCTTCCTCCATGCCGAACGGCGCGACGCATAGCGCCTGCACCGGCGGCTCCAGTCCGGGCACGGCGGGCATCGCCGATTCGATCGCGATGTAGTACGCGCGCGCCGTGCCGCCGCGAATCCGCACGCCCTGGCCGCGTCGCACGTAGCCGTAGTAGGCCGCGCCGCGCGCGACGGCGAGGTCGAGATCGGCGCCTTCGAGCAGCCGCGCCGGCGCCGCGCCTTCCGCCGCGAGCCAGTTGTCGAGCGTGCCCATGATCCGCTCGACCAGCAGCGGCGACTTGAACACGCCGCCGTTGAAGAGCACGGCGGTGGGATGCAGGAAGCTCGCGCCTTCCGCCGTCGCGTTGTTGCCCGCGTCGCGCAGTCCTTCGAGTTCGGCAAGCGCGCCCACCTGACGGCCGAGGAAAGCAGCCAGATGCCGCGTGATGCCCGCGTCCTGCGCATACGGCAGGCCGAGTTGCGTCAGACCGGCGCGCGCGCGGCTCACCGGACGCGCCGCGCTGTCCACCTGCGGGAAGAAACCTTCGAGGATGGTTTGCGTCAGTTCCGCGCGCGTGAGCTCGGTGCGGATCGAACCGCCGATCAGCTTCGAGCCGCGGCTCGGCACGACGAGCGGCACCGTATCGGTCGCCGGATCGTTCAGCAGCGTTTCCTTGGCCGAGCGGCACGCATAGGTGAGGGCGCGCAGTTGCCATGCGTCGGCCTGGGTGCCTTGCGCCGCGAGCTTGCGTGCGACGCCATGCGCGAGCGCGAGGTCCATGTTGTCGCCGCCCAGCAGAATGTGCTCGCCGACCGCCACACGATGCAGTTCGAGATTGCCTCCGCGCTCGATTACCGCGATCAGCGAGAGGTCGGTCGTGCCGCCGCCCACATCGATCACGAGGATGATGTCGCCGACCTCGACCTGCTTGCGCCACTGGCCGCCGCTTTTCTGGATCCAGCTGTACAGCGCGGCTTGCGGTTCTTCGAGCAGCGTCATGCGGCCGTAGCCGGCAGCCTCGGCGGCTTCGGCGGTGAGTTCACGCGCGGCCGGATCGAACGACGCGGGGATCGTCACCGTGATGTCCTGCTGGGCGAACGGCGCGTCGGGATGCGCGTGGTCCCAGGCTTCGCGCAAGTGCGTCAGATAACGCACCGAGCTTTCGAGCGGCGAGACGCGCGCGACTTCGGGCGGCGCGTCGTTCGGCAGAATCGCCGCGCGCCGGTCGACGCCCGGATGGCACAGCCAGCTCTTCGCACTCGACACGAGCCGGATCGGCGTGGCCGCGCCGCGGCCGCGGGCGAACTCACCGACCGCGAACTCGCGCTGGCCGGTCCACGGCAGGTAAAGGTCGCCCGAGGTCAGTTCGTCGGGATGCGGCAGATAGAGGAACGAGGGCAGCAGATCGAGATTGTCGATCGCGCCGGGTCCGGTGAGCTGCGCGATCGGCAGCACGCCCTGGGTGGTTTTCTCGCCGTCGCTGGCGGTGGTGTCCACATACGACAGCGCGCAGTGCGTGGTGCCCAGGTCGATGCCGATCGCATAGCGTGATTCGCGTGGTTCGCGCGCGTCGCTCATAGCTCCACCTCGGCCGGTGCGATCACCTTCGCGTTGTGGCTATCCGTGAGTTTCGGCAGACGCACTTCGTCGACACGCCAGCCGCGGTGGCTGATGCTGCCGCTAAACGGCGCGCGGCCGACAACGTTGCCGGTCAAACGGATCGAGCTCGCGTCGAAACCCTCGGCCAGCGTGACGCGGCTGCCTTCGGCCTCGTCGCGCACCGGGCGGATCGTGAAATGCTCGTGCAGCGTCGCTCGGCAGCCGTCATGCACGAGGCGCGCGGCGGCGCCGATGTCGGCGTCGTTGTAGTTCTTGATGTCTTCCTCGACGAAATCGATGAAGCGCGCGTCGCGTTGCAGCAGGCCGAGCAGTTGCAGCGCGGCGTCGGGGCTGGCTTGCTTCAGCGTGGGCGCGGGTTGCGGCGCGGGCGCCGGCGTGGCTGCAGCCGCCGGCGCGGCGCCGGGGGCCGCACCGTCGCCACCACGCAGACGCAGCACTCCGGCGGCGAATTCGCCGTCGCCGAGGATGCGGAAAAACGTGCTGACGGCAAGTGAAATCCTGCCGAGGAAGGATGGGTTCGAATCGGTCATCAATGCTCCTGAATTGCTCTGTTCAAGGACGAGCTGTCCTGGCTGCGACGCACGCGACGGGCCTGGGCCGTCGTCATGCGTGTTTTCGAAGGTCGGCGGCGCGGCGGCCGCCGAAGTCTGATTTGTCCGTTGATTCATCCAACATCGCGGCGCGGTTCGCGCGCGCGAAACCCGTATTTTGCCTTGTGGCGCGCCGGAAGCGGGCAAAGCCTGCGAATCGAGCCGCCAATGCGGGGAGATTGGCGGATGAAAGGGCTTGTTTCAGCCGCGTCCAGCGGGCTTTTTCACGCGCTGTTCACACAGTGTGCGGCCCAAACCCGGCGACCACCTGATCGATGAACGCACGCAATTTAGGCGTGGCGCGGCTCGCCGGAAACACCAGATGCATGGGCCGCGCCGGCGCTTCGTAGCCATTGAGCAGCCGCACCAGCCGGCCCGCCGCAAGCTCGTCTCGCACCGCCACTTCGGGCGCGAGCATCACGCCGCCGTCGTTGAGCGCCGCGGCGAGCAGCGCCTTCACGTCATTGGCCTGAAAGCGGCCCGAGACCGGCGCCACGTGCTCGCCGTGCGCGTCCGCGAAACGCCATTCGGTCGCGACCGGCAAGCTCGTATAGATGAAGCCCAGACAATCGTGCTGAGTCAGCGCCTGCGGCGTGTCAGGTTCGCCGCGCTCCGCCAGATAGCCGGGCGACGCGCAGACGATCAGCCGGTACGGCATCAACGGCCGCGCGATCAGCGAAGAATCCGCGAGCGCCCCCAGGCGAATCGCGGCTTCATACCCTTCGTCGATCAGATCGACGAAGCGGTCGGTCAGCGTCAGCTCGACCCGCACCTCGGGATGGGCTTTCAGATAGCGCGTGATCATCGGCGCGAGACAGCAGGCGCCGAACGTGACCGGCGCGGTAATGCGCAAGCGCCCGCGCGGCGACGCCGACAGTTCCTGCGCGACGGCTTCGGCCGCTTCGGCATCCGCGAGCAGCGCCTTGCAGCGCTCGTAGAAAATCTGGCCGATCTCGGTGAGGCTCTGGCGCCGCGTGGTGCGGTTGATGAGACGCGCGCCGACGCGCTCCTCCAACGTGCTCACATGCTTGCCGGCCATCTGCGACGAAATGCCGAACGCGAGCGCCGCCGCGGCGAACGAGCCGCTATCGGCCGTTTTGACGAACACGGCCATGCTGGTCAGACGGTCCATCATTCCCCACTCATGATTTCGACAGTCGTCGAATTATGCCAATTTATCCCGCTGAAGTTTTGAATCATAGTGTTTCTCACCGATGAGCGTGCGCTCAACGGAGCGATCCTGGACATGCAATGGAGTGTGAAACATGAAGATAGGCATTCTTGGTGCGGGCTTCATGAGCCGCGCGCTGGCGACCCTCGCGAAGCAGAACGGCCACGAGGTCATGATCAGCAATTCCCGCGATCCGCGGACCTTGATCAGCACGGCGGCGGCGACCGGTTGCGCGATCGGCACCGCGCAGGAGGCGGCGGCGTTCGGCGAGGTGGTGGTGGTGGCCGTGCCGTTCGGCAGCATCCACGCGCTGCCGGCGGCAGCGCTCGACGGCAAGGTCGTGATCGACACGTGCAACTACTATCCTCAGCGCGACGGCCCGATCGAAGCGCTCGACACGCACGCGACGACCAC
>DASPZL010000354.1:0-12381 GCA_035636295.1 Paraburkholderia sp. | reverse complement strand
ATTAGCAATTTCCATATTCCAACGCCGAAGCATGGCGTTTATTGAGTTCGCATAGTGAAGAAAGCTATGACCGGTATGTTTAATCCGCCGCATCCTGCGGCAATCCTGCGCGAGGATGTTCTGCCCGCGCTGAATCTGAGCGTCACCGAGGCGGCAAGCCAGCTTGGCGTGTCGCGGGTGATGCTTTCGCGGCTTCTGAATGAACACGCGGGGATTACGCCTGAAATGGCGTTGCGCATCGAGCAGTGGCTCGGTGTGGAGCGTGGAGGGCGGGCTGACCTGTGGCTGGGGATGCAGCTTGACTACGATCTCTGGCAGGCGCGCAAGCACGCACCAAAGGCGATCAGGCGGGCACCGGCAGTAGCGACGGCCTGATCCCGCAGAAATCATAGGGTGTGGTTCATGACCTTGAGTTTCCGGGCAGGCATGAGCGCCTGTGCTTTCGTCGTTGACGGGCTCTACCGGTATCTGAAAGAGCACAAAGGCGAAGAACCTGTGGAGCTGGTTCTTCGCCCTGAACATAAGCGTGTGTTGAGCGACGAGCTTCGGGTAGGGGGTCTTGGCGTCAGGTACGACACATGCAGCTTCAATAACATACCTGTGCTGGAGGACCCCTGCTGCCGCGTTCCCTGGCTGGTCACACCGACGGTCAGCGCTGGGACCGTAACCCTATCATCATGCACCGTGGCGAACGCGTACATCGTTGCCCACGGCGCGTGCCTCGCTGCGGTCCTTCCGAAGCAGTCGGTCAGTCGGGGCCGCTGTTTTTCAGTAATCATCGCTTCAGTTAGCGTGACTTCGTGACGAAGCAGAAGTCCCACCACGCCTGTGGGCAACCACGATATTAGACTGGCCGTTCAGACTATCGCATCTCGTGCCGTACCGCCGAGGCTAAGCGGACGGCCGCGACGCGCAACTACAACTGAAAATGGGTAGGTACACGATCGCTGTTAGCAGCCGGCCTCTCGGCGCATCGCTTTGAGCTGCGCGTAACTAAACATCTGAAAATGCTGGCGGCCCGGCAGTTTTGCAATGACCTTTGAGTCGTCGGGCGGAATTTCGCCGAACATCTCATAGTGAAATGCAAGCGTACTTACGTAGTTGACGGTTGGCGCGATTGAGTGGACCCGCGTGTAGCCACCGGTTTGCACGGCGTTCCAGAATACCCTGTCGCCGCTGATGCTTTCGCGTGCGTCCTTGAATAGCCACGCCGCGCATACAGAAAAGGCGGAGCGCGTAAGGAAATAGCAGTTGGTGTCGTTGAAATCGACCCCGTTGGATTCCTTGCAGATGCCGAGCATGCGGCCGTCTGTCGCAAAAATCGTTCGAGTCGCCGTGACTACCTGTGCACCCGTTTCCTCGACTATCATGCGCATCGTTTCGACGTGGTTTGGCTCGTACCAGTTGTCGGCATCGAGAAAGCAGATCGCATCAAACCCATTGGCAGCCGCGCAAGCGGCACCTACACCGCGAGGAGTATCTCCATAGTCAGCGTGATTTGGAATCTTGATGTGGACCACGCTTTCCCAGCTATCAACGTCGGCGGCAGGGAATCCATCGGCGACGATAAGGTGAGTGACGTCACCTTGCTGTGCAAGGACGCTTTCGTGGCACCTTCGTAAAACGTGAAGCGGCTCTTTGTAGTACGCGCTAATGACGGCGACTCGCATGAAGAATTTTCGAGGTATCCGTGGAGCGGCAAATTATATATATCGGCCGCCCGCGGAAGACTATCTCAATTACTGGCCGTCTGGGACGGCACAAAGCAGTCACGCTACCACCGCTATCCGGTAAGCCGATCTAACGGCTAACACCACCTCACGGATGTCTTTTGAGGCGATTAAACAGACGGGTCAAGAGGAGCGATTTTAGTTGAGCGTCGCCGTAATGCGTCTTTCTGATCCGTGTCAACCCCCTTCACGGTGGGGTGCAGGCCGCCCACCACGCATGTTTAGCCGCAATGGTGACGCTTTCTGTGGGGAATGCGTATGTCGTTGCCCACGACGCCGCGTGCGCCGCAGCATCGACAGTTCATCTGTTTGAACTTTGAACAAGGCACTTGCGTTGTATGTCCCCGCCAAGGATCGCTGTTAGCTTGATACTTTGACGGGGCAAATGTTTAATATGTAGGACCGTCCTTCTGTGGGGGACGAAGGTTTCTCCGCACCGCAGCGTGTGGGGAAACGTGGGGGAATGGATGTTTGAGGGCGCGTGGGGGACGGAATTTCCCCCCACGCCGCCCGGAAAGCCTTACGCGGCGGGGCTGTTTATCACAGGGTGTGATTTGTCCACAGCTTTTTCAACGGTTTCTGTTGATAACTTCCGCGCGTGCGACGCCGCTGCCAAATGAATGATTTCAACCAATATGGCGGGTGTATGCTGAAACCGGAAGCCTCTCGTTGAGAGCACGTTTCAACTGGAAGAGGACGCCGCGATGAAATTGCACGTTGGCTACGAGCTGGTCTACGGCTGCGAGCAACCGACGCCAATGATGTTGATGTTGAACACGCATTACTCGCATGCACACGAAGTGCTGAGCCCGGACGTGCTGACGGTCTATCCGCCGGTGCCGATCACGCAGTATCGGGACGGCTTCGGCAATCTATGCAGCCGGCTGGTGGCGCCGCCGGGGACGATAGCGCTCTCCACGAGCGCGGTGCTCGAGGTGTCGTCCGTGCCGGAGATGCGGCCGCCATTGACCGAACAGCATCCGGTCGAAGCACTGCCTGACGATACGCTGGTGTTTCTGCTGGGCAGCCGCTACTGCGAGACCGACCTGCTATCCGAATTCGCGTGGCAGACATTCGGCAAGCTGCCGCTCGGCCGCGAGCGCGTGGATGCAATCTGCAATTACACGCACGACCATATTGTGTTCGGCTACGACTTTGCGCGGCCCACCAAGACTGCATGGCAGGCCTGGCAGGAAAGAAAGGGCGTGTGCCGCGACTTTGCGCATCTGGCCGTGACCTTATGCCGGGCGATGAACATACCGGCGCGGTATTGCACGGGCTATATCAGCGATGTCAACCTGCCGCCGCCCTACGCGCCGATGGATTTCGCCGCGTGGTTCGAGGCGTATGTCGGCGGATGCTGGCAGACGTTCGACCCGCGGAACAACGCGCCCCGCACGGGACGGGTGCTGATGGCCCGAGGGCGCGACGCCGCCGACGTCGCCATTAGCAATGCGTTCGGGCCGACACAGCTGGTGAAGTTTGCCGTTGTGTGCGAGGCGATCTAGATCCAGATGCGTTGCGAGTAAAGAACCGGAAGCGCCCAGCTTCGGATGAACCGAACGCGGCGCTATTCTCCGAGCGCCAACGCGCGTCTGCGCCGCACCAGCGCCGAGCCGATCGACACCGCCGCGCCGATTCCGCCCATCGCCACCGAAAGCGCCACGATCAGCGGACCGGTTTGCGTGCGCGCCGAGAACACGCCGACCAGCAGACCGGCAAGCGGCTGCGTCATGTTGTTCAGAAGGATGATCACGCCGGTCGTTTTGCCGTAGTCCTGCGGCGGAATGATTTTCTGCCGCGCGCTGCGAATATAGACGTTGAACATCTTGTCGAAGCCGACGATCAGCAGGAAGCCGAGCGCATAGCCCCACGGCGCCGCGCTCGCGCCCGCGATCACGCCGCCCGCGCAAACCGAAACGAACGCGACGCGGCCCAACATCTGAGCCGGCCACGCGGCACGCGCGATTGCCAGAAGAATCACCACGGTGGCCACGGCGCCGGCCGTTTGCAGCCCGGCATAGTAGCGGTCCGATTGCGCGTGAAAGCCAGTCACCATCGCCGCGGACGTGGCGAGCGTCACGCCGATCACCAGATTTTCGGCGGCGGCGAGCAGCACGATTTTTTTCAAGCCAGGCAGAATCAGCACGTGGCGCAGCGCGATGCGTATCGGCAGCGTCCAGTGGCCCGGTGCAACGGGAGGCGGGTCACCCGCGCGAAAACCGCTCGTGTGCCGCCACAGTAAAAGCGCGCCGTCGGCGAGTAAAAACAGCACGCCCGTTGCGCCGACAACCCATTCCCAGCGCCACAGGCCGAGCAGCAGCGCGGCCAGCATCGGGCCGAGCACGAAACCCAACTGATCGGCCAATTGCGAGTAGGCGAGCACGCGCTGAAACTGCTGCGAGCTGAAGATCCGCGGCAGCATCACTTCGCGCGCGACGAAGCCCTGGCTCGTCAGCACGCCGCACAATGCCGATAGCGCAATCAGCCAGCCGATGCCGCCAACCAGCACATAAGCCAGCACGCCGCCGAAACACACCAGCGCCCGCACCGTCTGACTCACGCGCATCAGCCTGAGCGGCGAGATACGGTCGCACAGGGCGCCGAAGAAGGGAAAGACCAGGTAGCGCGGCAGCGTTTCGATAAAGAACGCGAGACCCGACCACGAGACCTGGCGTGTCGTCTGAAATACGACGAGGGGTACGAGAAACAGCAGAACCTGATCGGCGAGACGCGCGACAAACAGCGAGCAGAAGAAAGCCTGATGGTTGACGCGCACCGTTCATGTCCCGCCGTTTATGGGTCGAGACCGATCCTATCAAAGATCGCGGCCTCGTGGCCCGGCCGCCCGACGGTCCTTCATGGCGGCCCGGCCTCCACGGCAGCTCTCACGGCAGCTTCGCGGCGGTGCTTTAGCCCCCGCGATAGGCCTGTTCGAGCGAGGCGATATCCAGCTTGACCATTTTCATCATGACTTCCATCACGCGATTCGCTTTCGCCGTATCCGGGTCCCGCAGCATCTGGCCGAGTACGTCGGGCACGATCTGCCACGAGACGCCGAACTTGTCCTGAATCCAGCCGCATTGTTGCGGCGTGCCGCCGTCACCGAGTTTCGCCCAGTAGTTGTCGATCTCCTGTTGCGAGCCGCAGTGCACGAACAGCGAAATGGCCGGCGTGAACGGGAATTGCGGGCCGGCGTTCAGGGCCATGAACTCCTGGCCCTCGATCTCGAACGTGACGGCCAGCACGCTGCCCTTCGGGCCGGGGCCGGCCTCCGTGTAATGCATCGTGGTGGCGATGCGGGAATTGGAAAACACGGAGATGTAGAATCGCGCGGCTTCTTCCGCATTGCCGTCGAACCACAGGCACGGCGCAATCTTTTGCATGACAAGTCTCCTCTTCGTGGATGGAGCATGCGGCTTATGGCGAACCGCACGACGAGTCGCGCATGCCTGCCTGAATCTCTTCCGGGCTCAGATCGCGCGTGTGCGTGGCCAATGACCAGCTATGGCCGAACGGGTCCTTCACCTGGCCGTAGCGGTCGCCCCAGAACATGTCGGTCACGGGCATGACAACGGTCGCGCCGGCTTCGACGGCCTGCTTGAAACTGGCGTCGACGTCTTGCACGTAGTGGTGAATCGTGACCGGCGTGCCTTTCAGCGAGTTGGGACCGAACGTTTGATGCTCTGGCCATTCGTCGGTCAGCATCAGCACGGAGTCGCCGATCTTCAGGCTCGCGTGCATCACCTTGCCGTCCGGCCCGGGTAGGCGCACCAGTTCGACGGCGTTGAAGGCCTTGATGTAGAACGCGATGGCGGCCGCGGCATTGGCGCAAATCAGATAGGGCGTGAGCGAGTGCATCCCTTCCGGGATCGGTTTGACAGCGGGGCTGGACATGACGGCGACTCCTTGAAGTAACAGGTTCGTGAGTTGGAAGACCGACTCCGCGAGCCGGGCCTTCAACGTTACGACGAGTACGCCGCCGTTGGATCGACACTCCGAGAAAAATATTTTTGAATACGGGTGTGCGGGGGTTAAGCACGGTGCGTGCCGCGTGCCGCGGCTTGCGGCGGGTCGCCGGCATGCCACGCCCGTTCAGCCGCACACGTTACTTTCGGCCGGCGATGCGTTCAGCCGGCCGGATTATCGTCGTCCGGCGGCGTGGCCGCGCCGCCGCCCGGTGCACCGAGGATGCTGATCTGGAACGTCGGCGTCGCCGCGAGCGACTGCAGCGCGGCGTCTTCCGGGATGTGTTCGAACAGCGGCAGGATCACCGAGCCGCCGATCACCGCGCGCCGGCTATTGTCGGCGGGCCGCAGCCCCCACACGTCCTGATAGACGACCGGCACCGCGACGCCGTTGCGCGTCGTGTTGCCGAGGTACAGCATCACGTGGCCGCCGATGTAGATCAGCGTGCGCAACGGTTCGCCGTGCTGGGCGAGATAGTCGAGCCGCTGCGCGGGTGTGGACGCCGATAGATCGGTCATGCGCCCGGCGCTCATCTGCGTCGACGAATGGCGCGGCAGCCATACGCCGAACGCCGCGAAGATGCTTTGCAGTTCCGACGAGCAGTCGTTGTAGAGGCCGCTGTTGCCCCAGCCGTAGGGCCGGCCGATCAGCGTTTTCATCAGCGTCGCGAGATGGCGCGGGGTGGCGGCCAGCGGCATCGGAGCGATCTGCGCGTCGCTGAGTTCGGCGGTGCGGATGAGCGCGTGGCCGTCCACATCGCGGGCGGGGACCAGAACTTTGCGGGCGGTGGGGGCGCCGGTGGTGGTGGCTTCGCTCGTTGGTGGGGCTGCGAGCGCGGGGTTTGGGGCCGCCGTCGCTTTTGCCACCGCTGGCCTGACCGCCGCCCGCCCAGTGCTGTCCGGAACGAGCGGCAGCAGCGTGCCCGCCGGCGCGTCGAAGCGGAACACGCCGCGGCTGTCACGCACGGGCGCCGACGCCACCGTTACCGCGGCCAGCGACTTCGCCGTGGCGGCGCGCCATGTGTCGACGAAGCGGTCGTCGGCCATGCCGACACCGTCGCCGCGCACCCAGCCTTGCACATCGGGCGTCTGCACGTAGCGCCACGCGCCGTCGACGCTGCCGCCCAGCACGTACAGCGGCGTGCCTGGCCGCACTGCCGAGATTTGCAGATTGTCGAACGGATAGCCTTCGCCGGCCAAATGGTAGTCGTAGAACGACGGGTCCGTCGTCGGCAATTCGCGCACCATCAGATTGCTCGTGGCGATCGCGCGGCGCCCGGGCTTGTAGACGGGCTCCTGAGTGAACTGCCCGACGTTCATGTTTTGCGCGATCGCGTCGATCCACGCCTTGTCGTGCGGCCGGAAATTTTCGCCGTAGCCGACGGCCGCGCCGCTCTTGCCGGTGTTGTCGAACTTGGCGATGCGGCGCTGCTGCAACGCGGTAATGTCCACCCCTTGCTGGCGATAGACGCGCGTCGTCACATAGGCGGAATTCCACGGCGAGGGCGCGCTCGTGCCGGTGCCGAAGTAGCGGTCGTAGAGCGCTTTGAAGTGCGCCCGCTGTTCGGCGGGGCTCAGGAACGGCTGGTCGTAGCTCGGGCTATCCGGTTCCAGCCAGTGGTCGACGTTCTGATCGTAATTGGCGATCGGGTATAGCGTGACGGTGCCGAGCGGCACGTGCGCGTCGCGCGGCGGCGACGGGTTGCTGCAGGCGGCGATAGCGGCGAGGGCGGTGCACAGCGCGGCCGCGCGGCAGGCGTTCGGCAATGTGGCGGCAAGGCGGGAGAAAACGGCGACAGGCATAGGGTTCGGCGTGGAAGGTGCGAGGGCACGATGATACGGTGTCGCGCACCGGGCCGGGCGATCGATGCGATACCGTGCTTCACGCCAGGCTGCCACGCGCGGCGAGCGGTCCGCTACACTCGCTCCATACCTTCAACCTACGTTGCCTCGAAGCGCGTTTTGCGAGGCTGCGTCAACCAGGAGAACGAGATGCAAACCAGCGCTCGCAACCAATTCGCCGGCGAAGTGACCGAAATCAAACACGGCGCCGTGAACGACGAAGTCACGCTGCGCACCCAGGACGGTCTCGAGATCGTCTCGATCATCACGCACGGCAGCGCGACGTCGCTCGGTCTTGCGGCTGGCAAGAAGGCGTTCGCGCTGGTCAAGGCCTCCTCGGTGATCGTGATGGTCGACGTGAGAAAGAACCAGGTGTCGGCGCGTAATTGCATTGCCGGCACGGTGTCCGCGGTGACGAAAGGCGCGGTGAATTCCGAAGTGACGATCAGCGCGGACGGCGCGCAGATCGCGGCGATCATTACCAATGAGAGCGTGGAGCGCCTCGGTCTCGCGAGCGGCAAGGCGGCGACGGCGATTTTCAAGGCTTCGAGCGTGATTGTCGGTGTCGAATGATGATCGGCGCCTGGCGTTGTCTGTTGGCTTGAGATCGGGCTGTGAGCCATTAGGGCGGAAGGGGCCAGCCGCAACGAGCATGGCATGCGCGGCGCCGCGTGCCCTGAACGAAACGTCCGCTTGATTTAAACTGCACAGCCTTGCTGTTCCTCTTTTCGCTTTCATCACGGACGCCGTCATGTTCGAAGTCTCCTCCGCCAAGCATCTGCCCAAAGCCGCGCAATACGAAGAGCTGGCTGCCCAGGCGCGCGCGCTGCTCGCCGGCGAAACCGACTGGATCGCCAACGCCGCGAATTTTTCCGCGTTCGTGTTCCATTCACTGAGCGATCTGAACTGGGCCGGTTTCTACTTTCACGACGGCCGGGAACTGGTGGTCGGTCCGTTCCAGGGCAAGCCGGCTTGCGTGCGCATCGCGCTCGGCAAGGGCGTATGCGGCACGGCCGCGCAAACGCGGCAGACGCAAGTGGTGCGCGACGTGCACGAGTTTCCCGGTCACATTGCGTGCGATTCGGCATCGCAATCGGAAATCGTCGTGCCGCTCGTCGCGCCTGACGGTACGCTGATCGGCGTGTGGGATGTGGACAGCCCGGTCGTCGCGCGCTTCGACGAAGAAGATGCGAAGGGCATGGAGGCGTTGTGCGCGGTGTTTATCGAGGCGGCGTTGCCGCGCGGGTAGGTGGCGTCGTAAGGAGAAGGGACTCCAGCGGTGCGGCGGCACGGCATGCTGTTTCGCACTTGGTCGCATGCTTCGAAATATTGAGTGGGCGGTGAGTGTCCGCGACGAGGCTGATGCAGATTTTCAAATTTCAACGAGCTTCGCCCTCATGGCCAATACGTCGCATGAATGACCTGATTTCGTTCGTCTTGCTGCGATGGCAGGTGACAAGCTTGTCATCGCTCGACACCTTGAGGCTTACGCCGCGGACGTCGAGCACGATTCGGTTGAAGTCAGTTTTCGGATCCTGCTCGCTGGCATTCTCAAAATCAAATATCGTGAGGCTTAGTCCCTTTATCGGTATTCGTCAATTTCGATGGTGCCGCCCATCGATTCCATCATGGCTCGTATATCGTCAGGCACATCGGGTACTCGATTGCCGGAAGGGTTGAACCAAAAGCAGGAGAACCGAACCTTCGCGCCGTTCTGTTGCACGATCTTGGGTAGACCGTCGCGAGGCAAACCAAGGCGAGCTATGAGATACCGGAAATGCGGTTCCAGCAAATCGCTTTGCACCGTCAATTCACTGGTCACGCCCCAAAGGCCTGTCTTCCCCAAAGCCTTGCTGGTTTTCCCGGACGGAAGGGGAAATGACTTCCCTTTGACGATCGTTGTGTCAGGGGATATCTGAAAGTACTCAGTCCAGAACTCCGGTAATACGGCGTCTCCGGTTATTAGGAAAGACGCATATGCTCCGGCGTTCGCGCTCGCATCTGATGCTGAAGATGGGTCATGGTGCATAGTCGTGAATACTGTCCTCAAATATCCGCCCGTTGAATTCCACATCGCCATTATCGTGAAAGATGCTGTTATCCGCTGGTCCAAGGCCGTTGGCGTCCTTGAACTTGTGCAACATCGTTCCGAACGTTTTGTAGTCGTAGCCAAGCATCTTCGCGGCAAACTTCGGATTGTTCGTGGAGGCTGCCAGTTCTTCCACGTCTCCACTTACCGCGTCGGGCCTGTACTCGAACGGCTGCGCATCGCCGAGCAGCATCGACATGTCGTCGCTATCGTCCGAGCCTGAATCAGTGCCTGGCGCTGCGACGGCCACATCCGCCGCCGCCTGGAGCAGGCCGCTACCTTCGTCGCTGCCGGTATCGTCAAGCGCGTCACGTGCAGCGGACAGTTTGGTTGCCTGTGTGGCCGGATCGTAAGGACCGGACAGAACCGGCTCGCCGTTGAAGGACAGCAGGCCTGAACTTCCCGTGGCGAAGACTGACCACTTCTGGCCGGCGCTTCCGAATCCACCACCGCCCGAGGGCGACCGCAGCGGCGCGGGTGCGGGGCGAGATGCCAGGCCCGAAGAACGCCAGTCGCGATTGATAACTGGCACCAGCCGACCGTCCGCGACCGCCTCCCGAAGCATGCGCTCGACGCCGGCGTTATCGCCTGGCAGGTTCCAGTGGACGACATTGAGAAACTGGCTGAGGAACGATTGGATCGTGCGTAGCTCCGCTCGTCCGCTCACGGTCCTTAGGTCGCTGTTTGGCCGAAAATACCGGGCAAAATCCTGCCGGTCTTCCTCGATTTGCCTGAGTTCGCTTTTGTCCCGCATGAACAGCAGGCCGTCTCCTGACTGGCTGCGGTATTGATTTGCGACCACCAACGTACATTGCCAGCCGGTCTTCAGCGGGATCGACAACGTATTCCATTGAGACATAGATAAACCTGCTTTGCTCTTGTGACAGGCAATTTCTGGCCCGGCTTAATGCATCAAATCAGATCGATTCAAACGTGACGGCGTAAACCTAGCAGATTGTTTACGAGATACGCCGGTTATGCGAGTTGGCTCAATTCGCACGGAGCTGCCGGGAGAACGTCTCGCCGAGATAGGCGGCGCGGCAATGCTCATCGTCGAGCCGATCGTACCCGCTGTCTCTGGCGACGCGCACCGGACGAACGACGTCCGCCGCAATCTCCCGGCGCTGATCGACATGGCATCAGGCTACCGCTGCGCCGTGCTGGGCATCAGCCACTTCGCCAAAGGCACTAGATGCTATGTGGGAGGGCAGTGACAGTAAGCCCGACTGGAGTAAAACGGGAGTTGCACACTCGTTTCTCCGAAGGAGCACGCAAATGGATACGCCTGACACAGCCCCCCCACATAGCATCTAGCAGCTCTCTAGCTTCGGCAGGCCTTTCCGGGTTGACTCATCTCTTCCAAGAAATAGTAGAAGTATGGCGTGCTTGCACGCTGGGCATTGCATGCTTGCTACTCGTCATCAAAAACCGCCAATTCGACCGGCGCGACCATTTGAGTCTACGACGTTCGTCCCGCTGAATGATGGGTGTACTTCGACAGTGCAATGAGCGCATTTCACAGTTGCAACCTCTTGATGGGTAGCTAGTCGCAGGCAGGTGCCTGATAAGGATCTGGCTGTTACATCAGCACGATGTCGTACTGCTCCTGGCTCAAATTCGACTCCACCTGCAACGACACCGGCTTGCCGATGAAATCGATCAGCATCGCCAGATGCTGCGACTCCTCTTCAAGAAACAGATCGATCACCTGCTGCGAAGCCACCACGCGGAACTCGCGCGGATTGAACTGCCGCGACTCGCGCAGAATCTCACGCAGCACGTCGTAACACACGGTACGCGCCGTCTTCACCTGACCCTTGCCCTGGCAAATGGGGCACGGTTCACACAACACATGCGCCAGCGATTCGCGCGTACGCTTGCGCGTCATCTCCACCAGCCCAAGCTGCGAAAAACCGTTCACGGTCACGCGCGTGCGATCGCGCGACAACGCCTTCTTCAATTCGCCCAGCACCTGGTCGCGATGCTCGACGTTTTCCATATCGATGAAGTCGATGATGATCACGCCGCCCAGATTGCGCAGCCGCAATTGCCGCGCGATGGTGTGCGCGGCTTCGAGATTGGTCTTGAAGATCGTATCGTCGAAGTTGCGCGCGCCGACATAACCGCCGGTGTTCACGTCGATGGTGGTCATCGCTTCGGTCTGGTCGATCACGAGATAGCCGCCCGACTTCAGCTCCACCCGGCGTGACAGCGCGCGCTGAATTTCCGCCTCGATGTTGTACAGATCGAAGAGCGGCCGCTCGCCCGTGTAGTGATGCAGCTTCGACGACACCGCCGGCGTGAATTCCGCGGCGAAGTCGGCGAGCATCTGATACGTCTCGCGCGAGTCGACCTGAATGCGCGAGGTTTCATCGTTGACGAAATCGCGCAGCACGCGTTGCGCAAGATTCAGATCCTGGTACAGCAAGCTCGTAGGCGGCATGCGTTGGCCTTGCGAGATAATCGTCGCCCACGTCTTGCGCAGATACGCGACGTCGCCGGCTAGCTCTTCGCTGGTTGCATCTTCAGCGATCGTGCGCACGATGTAGCCGCCTTTTTCATCGGCGGGCAGCACGGCGGTCAAGCGCGCGCGCACCGCTTCGCGTTCGGCTTCGCTCTCGATCTTTTGCGAGATGCCGATGTGCGGCTCCTGCGGCAGATACACCAACGTGCGCCCGGCGATGCTCACCTGCGTGGAGAGCCGCGCGCCCTTCGTGCCGATCGGGTCCTTGACGACCTGCACCATCAGCGT